>JAFGSX010000451.1 GCA_016934455.1 Deltaproteobacteria bacterium | reverse complement strand
GGCTGGAACCTGGGCGAGGTGGTACACGATCGCAAACGCATCGATGACCGGATGCGGCGCGCCTACTTCGATCGGCTGCGCACCGACGGCGCGCTCGAGGCGCAGGCGGCGGTCGCCTCCGCCATCGACGAGCCGGGGCTCAGGGCGCGCTTCGATCATCTTGCCGAGATCCGGATCCCGACATTGATCCTGTGGGGAGAGCAGGATCGCTGGATCCCGGTCTCCGTCGGCCGTGCGCTGCAGCGCGAGATCCCGGGGTCGCAGCTTCACGTCCTGCCGCGCAGCGGCCACCTGCTGCAGGAGGAGCGACCCGAACAGGTGGCGGCGCTGATCGCCCAGTTCCTGACCCAACCGGCCCCGCCCGCGACCCGTCCAGCCAGCGCCCGCTGATCAGGGTTGCCGCGCGCGGCCCTCGATCTCGCCGACCACCCGCTCCAGCTCGCGCGCCAGGTCCTCCGGCCCGCAGTCCCGGAAGGTATCGGCCAGCGCGCGGTAGTACCAGAGCTGCTGATCGCGTCCGGCGTTGAAGCGCTCCCACAGCGCATCACCGATCTCGAGCAGGTCGCTCAACACCGAGCGCGCGTTGTGCAGCTTGTCCGCCGCCGCCACCAGCCGCACCGAGCGCGAGGCGGTGCGCAGGTGCTCGAGGTAGGCGCGCTTGCGCTCGAGCCACGGCGGCTTGGGCTGGGTCCAGGCGTCGCTGCAACCGCGCACGATGTCGGCCACCCGATCGCCAAAGAGCGACCGGATCTGCTCCAGCGTCGGCAGCCCTCCCTGATCCTCGACCGCGTCGTGTAAAAGCGCTGCGATCGCCTCCTCCTCGTCGCCGCCGTGCTCGAGCACCAGGCTGGCCACGGCCAGCAGATGCGAGACGTAAGGCACCCGGGTGGTCTTGCGCACCTGCTGGCGATGCAGCCGGCTGGCGTGCAGCAGGGCCTGATCGAATTTCTCGCTCAACGACACGCCTGATCCTCGACAGGTTGGCTCAGGGACAGACCGGCCAGCCGCACTCGTTCTGCGGTACGCTGCCGATCGGACATTGCCAGTGGCCGCCCACGCACGGAGCGGCAGGGCCAGTGGACCCGCACTCGACGAGGCCCTCCGCCGTCGGCCAGGCCCACAGGCAGACCGAAGCTTGCTCACAGCCGGTCACGGGCACTCCCTGCATGCAGCCATCGCCATATCCCTGGCACTCGGCGACCGGCACGCTACCTTCACGGCAACGGAAACCTTCCTCCACCTCCATGGCGGGCAAGCCAGCGGTCATGTCGCAACAGACCTCGTAGTTGTCGTTGGTACCGATCCGACCGTAGCACTGGGGTGCGCCTGTCGAGACATAGACGCACCCGCGGTCGCCTAGAACCGGCGGCTGAATTCCCACCGCTTCTTCCTCTGGCTTTGAATTGAAAAGAGGCGCACTCGATCCCGCGTCCGCGTCGGGCATCGATGCCTCGAGACTATCCTCCTGCTCCCGGTCAAACGAGCGATTCGCGTCGATGTGCCCGGCGTCGATCGGCTCGACGCTGCAGCCGATGCACGACTTTCCGGCAGCGGGCAGATCGTAGCATTGCTCGTGCGGCATGCAGGGCCGGACCGTCGAGAAAGGCCCGTAGAAACAGGCGCACTCCTGAGCCTGTGGGCTGGCGCACTGTTGCGGGGGCGAATAGCACGTGGCCGTGGGAATGGCGCCGCCGCTCTCGAACTTGATCAGGCAGACCTGATCGGTCTCACAGAACCAGGATTCGGTGTATTGCCCGGCGCGACACTCTTGGTACTCAACCGCGTTGCAGGTCGCCTGGCATCCCGGGCAATCGGCCCAGCAGCCGCCGGTGCATATGCGGCCACCATCGCAATCGATGGCGCCGTTGAGCGAGCAGTACTCGCGGCCATCGCGGCAGCGGCAGTTGCCGATGCGGACGCAGTAGCGATTCTGGCAGCACTCCATCCCGGACGGGCAGGTGTCGTTGACCGCGTGGCAGGCGATCTGGGCCTCGTCGGGAATCTCCTTGAACTGAAAGCAGCCCGCGCCGGCCGCCAGCGCCACCGCCAGCGCGAGCCGCTCCGATCGCCATCGCCGTCGCATGCGGTCATACCTCCTCGCCAGCCAGGCGCCCTCAGCGCGCTCCCACGTCGGCGTAGCCCCACCAGTCGGTGAACAGGGTCTCGAGCGCGGCCGCTGCGGCGACCACGCCGGCGCCGATGCCGAGCGTGATCATCGCCGTCTGCCAGGTCTCGGCCTCCCGCTCACGGGCCAGGATCGCCTCGGCCTCGACCGGCTCGCCGGGTGGGATGCTGCCGGCGATCAGTTGCTCGCGCGCATCGTAGGACAGCGCGGTCATCGCGGTGGCGCCGCCAGCCAGCGCCGCCAGCAACAGCGCGCCGCCGGCGGTGGCGCAGAAGACCCAGGGTCGCAACGGCGGTGGATTGAGAGCCAGCGCCACCGTGTCGTCGACCCCGCTGCGCTCGCCCGGCCGCAGCGACAGCTCCGGGTAGAGCCGGGCCATCGCCTCGCCGACCACCGCCAGGTACTCCTCCCCGTCCTTGGGTGTCAGCCGTTGCTCGTAGGACCCCAGCACGCGCGCCGTGCGCAGGTGGATGCGGCGCGCGTTGAACACGCTGCTCCCTCCTATCAGGCTGACGCTGCCGGTGATCAGCTCGTCGACCCCCAGCGCACCGCCGATCTCGGCCAGGCACGAGTCGTCTTCGCAGCCGAGCATCTGCTTGTTGGCCTCGTGGCTCAGCATGTCCTTGATCTCGTCCATGCCGACGACGCCGAGTCGCTGGTACTTGCGCAATTCCACCACCACGCTGTCGGTGACGATGCTCGCTACCCGCGGTGCCACGCCGCGGCTGCCAAATTCGTAGACCGCCACCTTCGAGGTCGGAGCCGGCGCCGACGCCGGCTGGCTTGCCGGATCGGCTGTTGCGGTGGCTGCGAACGAGCTCGCGGCAGATACCGCCGACGCGGCAGCGCACAGGAGCCGCCACCATCGAGGTCCGATCGTCGATCGCATGCTCACGACACCTCGCGCCGGCTGCCCTGGCGACCGCGGCCCACGCTGCAGCCGCATCACACATATTAATACATTCTGTCCGGCATTGCCCGTCGCCGACGCGGTCACTAAGATGTCTGCGTCTCGGGCGGCCGGAACAACCCGTTGACATGGGAGGAGCCGTGGTTGACCAGGCTGAACGCGGCAGCGGGCGACCGTTTTCGACCGCATGGCTGGCGATCAGCGTCCTCGTCTTCTGCGGCATCGAGCTCATTCTGGGCGGTGTTATCGGCAAGGTGATCGTCGGCCGCTACGTCTCGCAGATGCTGCACCTCAAGCTCCAGCTAGCGCTCAATCTCAGCAGCTATTTTCTCGGCGGCCTGCTGATCGGTCTCGTCTCGCCGGGCATTCGTATCCTGGAACCCGCGATCGGCGCCCTGGTCTCGGTCGCCATGGTGCTCGCGATCTCGTTTTTCTTGCCCTACACGTTCATGCACATGGGCATGGGCAACCTGCTGATCGGCGGCGGCATCGCCTTCGTGTTGGCGCTGCTCGGGGCGCGCCTGGGCGAGAAGCTCGTCGGCAACCTCCGCCGCTAGACCGCCTCTTCATGGCTGGCGGCGGCGCCGGCAGCCGTCACGGCTCGGCCTCGAACGCGACGTCGAGCTTGAATGGCTGCCCCAGCTTCGGCGAGCTCAACATGATGCGGAACTGGTTGCCCAGCACCAGGCTCTTCGGGGTCGGTCCGATCGCGTAGCCGTTGTAGCTGACGTCGGTCGTCGGCTCCGACTCCACGTGAAGCTTGACCTCGTCGTCGACCACCTCGTAGTCGAGCCGCACCACTACGTCGTTGGAGACGCGCGTCAGGAAGACGCGGCCGCGCGGTTGGCGCACCGGCAGCGTGCTGCGACCGCGGGAGCTGTTGGCCTCGTGGGTCACCGCGCTCTCCGAGCCGGCGTCGACGATGAGCCTGCCGAGCGGTCGGTTGCGAGGCGCGCTGCCTCCGTCCGGGCGCTCGCCGGCGCGCGCCCGATCGGGTTTGTCGACGTCGACGCGGGGAGAAAGATCGGTCCGCTGCGCGTTGTGATCCGGGAGCGAACCGGCGTCGCCGGCCGACACCCGCGGCGGTACCGCCTTCGCAGCGGCGGCACTGGCATCGCGGCGCGTCGCACCATCGGCCGCGGTGCCCCGGCCGGTGACGGGGCCGCTCGCGCTCTGGCGTGTCAACAGCGGCCACAGCAGCATCAGACCGGCGCCGAGCGCGACCACGCCGCTGAAGGTCGCGATCATCGCCAGCCAGCCGAAGCGCTGGGTCCGGGCCAGGCGCGAGAATTCACTGAGCTCGACCGCCTGCTCTTCTAGCTCGGTTGCCACCGCTGCCAGGTCGAACTCGGCCGGGGCCGCCTGCGGCAACGGAAAAGAGAGCGGGTCGAACTCTGCAGCAGCGCTGCCGTCGTTTGCGTTTGGCCCCTCCTTGCGCACACGGAGCTCGACGATCGGAGGCACGACCGGCGGCGGTTTTGGCCGATCGAGATCGATCACGGCATCCGGCGCGGACGCCGCTGGTTCTGCATCGGCCGCCGCCAGCAGCGCAGGCCCCAGCGCGTGCAGCGCGGTGGGCCGGTCCTCGATCGGCACGTCGGCACCACCCGACGCGGCCGGCCACGACCTGATCCTTGGCACCACCAGCGTCGAGTCGACGCCGTCCGCGGCAGCGGGCGAAGCGGGTGCTGGCGCCGCGGCCTCTGGTGTCGCGATGACCGTCGCGACCGGCGTCAGCTCTGGCAGCGAGCGCGGCGGTGCATCGGGATGCGATCGGTTGCTGGAGTCCGCCAGCAGCTCGTTGAACAGGCGTTCCCCGGTGGCGCCTCTCCCTTCGGCCGCTGCCACCTCGCCGCGATCCGCGATCTCGTCCCGCATCAGGCGCGCCACGTCGATGTTCGGCATGGTGACCGGCGCCGGTATCGACCGGTCTTCAGGCTCCCGTTCGCGGGTTCGAAAGACCTCTTCATCTCCGGATCGCTCGGCGAGCGGTGTCTCGTACTGCTCGCGCGCGATCTGTTGCGGCAAGCCCGGAGGGAAATGCTCCGAGACGGTGTCGTCGATGCGCGCGCCGTCTGCCTCGTCATCCGCCGGCGGTCGTGCGCTCAAGGTCTCGATCTCTTGAAAGGCCAGCCGGCGCTTGACCGCCAGCTCCGGCGACTCGCTGCGATCGGTGTGCTCGTCTCCGGTCGCGTAGGGCGAAGGGATGCTGGGATCGGTGGCCTCGATCTCGGACCTCTCGAGCAGCGTTCGCACGTCGGCCGCGCCCGCGGCGTCGGTCAGGGTCTTGGCGTCGTCGCCGGCCGCCCAGTCGAAGAGGTCGCCCACCTGGCGGCTGACCTCGAGCCCCTGCAACACGCTGCCGATGAACTCCTGCTGCCGCTGGTGGCGATCTCCGGTCACCCTGGCGATGAACTGCACCAGCCGTGCGCGGCCATCGGAGTAGGCGTTGCCCAATAGCTGCCGCAGCACCTGCTGCATCTCGCCGGCGTCGGCAAAACGCTGGTCGGGCTCGCGCGCCATTGCCTTCAACAGCGCTCGCTCCACGCGCTCGGGAAACCCGGGCACCACGGCCGACGGCTTGACGATCTGGTTGCCGACGATGGCCTTCATCAGCTCGAGGGGGTTCTTGCCGTCTACCGGAAGCCGTCCGAGCAGCGTCTGATAGAGCATGGCTCCGAGCTGATAGATGTCGGTCTGCGGGCTGGTCTCCTCGCCCAACAACTGCTCGGGCGCCAGGTACGACAGGGTGCCCTTGATCTGTCCGATGCGCGTTCGCGCCAGTCGGTCCTTGGCCTTGGCGATGCCGAAATCGAGGATCTTGACGTCTCCCTGGTAGGAGATGGCGATGTTCTCGGTGGTGACGTCGCGATGGATCACGGGCGCCGGCTCGCCGCCGGAGTCGCGACGCGCGTGGGCGTGCTCGAGGCCGCGCGCCACCTCGACCCCGACCCAGAGCGCCGGCGCCAGGGGAAAGCGGCCTTGCTGCTGCAGACACATGCGGCTGAGCTGGCCCAGTGACTCGCCCCAGACGTGCTCGAGCGCGATGAAGTAGCGTCCCTCGACCCGGCCGCAGTCGAGCAGGCGGATGATGTTGGGGTGATCGAGACGGCGGATCAGCTCGGTCTCGTCGAGAAACATCTCGACGAACTCCTTGTTGTTGCCCAGATCCTGTCGGATGCGCTTGACCACGACCAGCTCGCGGTCGCGATAACGCTGGTCGATGGCGAGATAGATCTCGGCCATGCCGCCGACCGC
>JAFGSX010000450.1 GCA_016934455.1 Deltaproteobacteria bacterium | reverse complement strand
GGAAGTCTTTTTGTCGTCGCTGCGCGGCGAAAAAAGCCTCCCGCCGGCCCCCCGCCACGCAGGATCAACTGCGGTGAGCAGCGCAATGAGGAGCTGTCGTGCTGCCGGGGTGGGGCCCCGTCGAGATTCACTCTCGACGGGGAGGGGGCGGCCGACGCCCCCTCGGATCGTCGCCGCACAGCGCCGCGAGTTGCTGCTCCGCGATGTCGAGGATCGCGCCGCCGCTCTCTCGGATCGCCCGCGCCAGCTCGCCCGCCGCCTCGGCCGGTGACCGCAGCGCGTGCGCCCGCTCGACCGCGTACGCGGCCGCGATCAGGCCGACCGCCGCGGCCGCCTGGCGTCGGCGGCCGGCCGGCGGCAGCGGGGCGGGTAACTGCGCCGTCAGCTCGCCGAAAAACTCCGGGTGGCGGCGCGTGAACTCGAGCGCCCGGCTCGCCCGCAGCGCCGCGTCCGGGAACAGCTCGCGCAGCTCGGCGGCTCCGTCCAGCCAGCCGCGCGCATCGGCCGCCAGGGCCGCCGCATCGAGCGGCCGAGCCGAAGCCTCGCCGGTGGTGAACCGCGCGAGCCACGCCTGGTGCAGCCGCTTCTTGCGCGGCGCGGCCGCCGCCGCCAGCACCCCCGACAACAGCGACGAGCGCGCCAGCGCCGCGGCGGTGCGACCGAGCGCGGCCGCATCGCAGCGTCGATCGGTCGTGGCGCGCTCGGCCACGGCCATGCGCGCCCGCAGATCCGCGGCCGCCAGCCTCTGCAGCGCCGGCCCGCGCTCGGCCTCGGGCACGGCGCTCGCTCCCACCAGCGCCGCCAGGCCGCGCTCGAGAGCGGCCGCGTCGACGTCGACCAGCGCGCTGCCGAACAGGCGCGGCAGCCGCAGCGCGAACTGCACCAGCGGCGCCGGGGTGCCTGCCGCCCGGCCGAGCAGCTCGTCGAGCGCCCGCGCCGCCGAGCTGTCGGAGCGGGTGATGCCGAGCTCCCGGCGCGCACGTTCCACGGCGACCGCGATCTCGCGCGCGGTGTGGACCAGCAGCGGCACCTGAGCGCGGTCGGTCGCCGCCGCGGCCAGGGCCTTTGCCACCGAGCGCAGCGCGGTCGCCAGCGGCTTGAGCAGCCGGGCCAGATCCGCTGCCGGCGCGTCGAGGCCGGCCGCGAGCACCGCCAGACGGTCGCGCGCGGCGGTCGAGATCGCCGCCTGCTCGACCAGCGTCTCGACGTCGACGCTGTCGATGGCCACGCCCTGCGCCCGGGCGATGGCAGCGATCTCGGTGCGGGCCGACGTGGGCGCGGCAGCAAAACCATTGGCCGCTCGCCGCGCCCGGGCCAGCGCCGGCAGACGGGCCACGGTGGTTGCAGCCAGGTCCGGTGGCAGCCCCATGGCAGTCAGCAGCTCCTGGCTGCGCCCGGGCGCCAGGCTTCCCAGCGCCACCAGCAACCGCGCCACCCGCTCGGGACGCCGCAGGGTCTGCTCGGCCGCGGTGGCCAGCCGGTCGAACAGATCAGCGCAGCACCGGGCCACGACCTTCTGCACCTGGCTCGCCAACGCGCCGCGGATCGCGACCCGCGCCCTGGTGTGCTCGATCGACGCCTCCAGCTCGCTGGCCGGGGTGGCGCCGAGCGCCTGCCGGACCGCGTCGTCGCCGATGCGAGCCATCGCCTGCCAGATCTCGAAGCCGCGGCCGGCGGTATCCAGCGCCGCCACGCCATCGACCAACCGATCGAAGTCGACGGAGGCGGCCAGCGCGGCGATCTCGCCACCGCGGCTGCGCGGCCTGGCCGCGGGCTGCGCAAAGGCCTGCCATCTGCGGCGCCGCGTGGCGCTCCCCTCGCTGCGCCGCGCCAGCGCAAACCCCATCCGAGTGGCCCAGCGCGCCACGTAGTCGCGGCTCGGAATGCGCAGCGCCTGATCCGCGGCCAGCGCCGCGCCCTGGCGCCTGGCGTCGGGATTGAGATCCTGCAGCAGCAGCGCCGCGCGCTTGTCTCCGAAGAGCGCGCTGGCGATGCTGGCGAAGCTCTCGCCGGGCTTGACCCGCCGCGCCTTGAAGTCGGCCTTGCCATCGTCCCTGGACTCGCGCCCCGCCACCGCGGCCACCCCCTGCGATCGCGCCTCCTCCCCGCGCCGGGCCGGCAACGGCGATCGCTGTCCGGATAGCCATCGCAGATCACCTTTGGGGTGAAATGCAACAGTCGCTGTCGCGAACCGGAGCATCCGGCGCAAAACAGGGCAATGATGAGGGCGATATTGCGCGCGATCCGGGTGGGTACGGCGATTGCTCCTTGCGAGCACCGGTACCAGCAGAGAGTGCCATTGATATCAAACGGAGCCCCGCGTGCCAAACCTCGCTGCCGGTCCTCGCGAGCGCCTGTGGGTGATCGGCGCCTCCGCGCTGCGCGACGATGAGCTGGTGGCCCTGCTCATCGGCACCGGCCGCCGCGGGGTTCCCGCGCTGGCGCTCGCCCGCGAGCTGCTGGGCACGGGCGATCCGGCTCACCTGCTGACCCAGAGCCCGGCGCAGCTTGCGCGGCGATCCGGCATCGGCATGGCCAAGGCGGCTCGCCTGCTGGCCGCGATCGAGCTCGGCCGCCGGGCGCTGTCCGCGGCCCCGACGCGCGGCGATCGACTGCGGTCGCCGGCGGCGGTCGCCGCTCTCTACGGCCCGCGGCTGGCCGGCCTGGCCGAGCACTTCGTGGTGGTTCACCTCGATCAGCGCCACCGCGTCCTGGCCGAGACCGTGGCCGCCCGCGGCGGTAGCGATCGCTGCCCGGTCGCGGTGCGCGAGGTGCTGTCGGCGGCGCTCTCCCACGGTGCGTCCGCCATCGTCTGCGTGCACAACCACCCGTCGGGCGACGTCGAGCCGTCGCCCGAGGACCGCGAGCTGACCCGGCGCCTGGCGCAGGCGAGCGCCCTGGTCGGCGTGACCCTGCTCGACCACGTGATCGTCGCGGCCAGCGATTTTTGCTCGTTGAGCGAGCGAGGGTTGCTGCCCTCACCCTCTTGAGCTTCGGTTCGAGGTGGATCGCGGGCGGCCCCCCTGCCGCCGCGCACCCGCAGCCACCGGCGACCGCATCGAGATTGGCCGGCGCGCCCGTTCGAGACCGGTCAACGCGTCTCCACGTGCAGCTCGGCGAGCACCCCGTAGTGGTCCGAGAGCTCGAAGGTGCCGGCCCCGGGAAAGGCGCGCCGCTCGGTAAAGACCAGCTCGGCGCCGGCCACGTAGAGGGGGCGATCGGTGGCGCGGTACATGACGTAGTCGATGCGCTCGGGCGGCGCCTGGCCACCGTAGCTGCGCAACGACAGGCTGTTGCAGTCGGTGGCGGTGAAGACGACGGGGGGAGTGCGCTCGCAGTAGCCGGGCGAGCCGTAGGGGATCTCGGTATCCGGCTGGTACGGCACCAGCCGGCCCAGCTCGACGTCCTGCGCCGGCCGCGCCGAGACCAGCGCGTCCTGCAGGTCGCCGTAGAACAGCAGCAGTGGGTAGGAGATGGCGTTGTGCCACCACTCGCTGAACTCGCTGCCGTCCGGCCGGCGCCAGGTGCTGTCGGCGTAGTAGGGCGCAGCGTTGAGGTCCCCGCCGAGCACGATCACGTCGCTGTCCGGCGACGCGGCCACGGCCAAGCCGAGCTCGCGCGCCTGCGCCATGCGCACCCGCCAGTGCTCCTCGAAGGCGGTCAGGTGGGTGTCGAAGAGCCGCAGCGGGATGCCCTCGGAGGTCGTCAGCCTCCAGGTCAGGTAGGCGCGCCGCATGCCGGGGCCGGGAAAACTCTCCAGGTCGTACTGCACCTCGTAAAAGATCTCGTATTGCTCCTCGCCGGCGTCGGCGTCGATGATGGATTCCTTGACCAGCATCAGCAGCCCGTGCGCCGGATGGTTGGCGTCGCTGCCGCCGTGACAGCGATAGCCGTGGCGGACCGCGGCCTCCCGGAAGGCGTCGACGTCGCGCAGCTCCCATACCTCCTGCAGCAGCAGCACGTCGTAGCCGCGCCCGAGGATGGCGTCGGCGATCACCGCGCGCCGCGCCTCGATCTCGGGCACCGCGACCCGGTCGATGAAGCCGAGGATCTTGGCGCGGTCGAGCAGGCCGACGTTGTAGCTCAGCACCTTGAGCGGTTGCGCCACGCGCGGCGGCGCGGCGGCGCGCGCAGCGTCGAAGCGCCGCGCGAACAGCGGCGACGGATCGGGCGCGTCGCCAAACTCGATCTTCTCCTCCACAAAGAGCTGGGCCACGCTGCGCTCCCGGCCATCGGCCAGCGCGTCCTGCAGGTAGGCGAGGATCGGCGTCCCTCCCAGCGCGACCTTGTCCAGCGGCAGCTCGCCGAGTGTCTTGGGAATCTGGGGCCCGCAGGCGGCACAGCTTGACGCGAACAGCAACGCAAACAGAACCCGGGGCACGGCTGTCTCCCTGGCAGTCTGAGGCGGTCGAGTTTAGCGCACAAACGCCGCCGGCGGACAGCGGAGATAAAAATCGGCTTCGCTTCACAGGTCGGCGCGGCTATGATGCGCTGCGTTTTGACCTTATAAACACACGACGAGGTGTTTCCCATGGCACGCAGAGCGCTGCCCCCAGCCCTGGCCGGGCTCGAGCCCAAGATCGTCTGGAAGCATTTTGCCGACCTGCTGCGCATCCCGCGCTGCTCCGGCAACGAGGCGGGCGTCCGCGCCCACCTCGAGAAGTTTGCCAAGAGCAAGCATCTCAAGGCCGAGCGCGATGACGCCGGCAACCTGCTGCTGCGGGTGCGGCCCGAGGCCCCGGGCCCGGTGGTCTGCCTGCAGGGGCACATGGACATGGTGGGGGTGGCCGCCGATGGAGTGCAGCACGACTGGACCGCGGATCCGGTCACCCCGCGGCGCGACGGCGACTTCATCTACGCCGAGGGGACGACGCTCGGCGCCGACAACGGCATCGGCCTCGCCTTTGCCATGGCGATGGTCGACGAGCAGACCGGTCCGCTCGAGATCCTGTGCACCGTCGACGAGGAGGTCGGGTTGACCGGCGCCTCGGCCATGAAACCCAACTGGCTCCAGGCCAAGTTCCTGGTCAACCTGGACAGCGAGGAGGAGTCGAGCCTGACCGTCGCCTGCTCGGGCGGCCGCGACATGGTGGTGACTCTGCCCTGGCCGCGAGCCGCCCGGACCGACGGCCGGGAGACGGTCGCCATCCGCGTCAAGGGGCTGCGCGGCGGCCACTCGGGCATCGACATCAACAAGGGCCGCAGCAACGCCAACCAGGTGCTGGGTCGGGTCCTGGCCGAGGTGGCGCGCCTGGGCGGCGCGCTGCACGAGGTGGCGGGCGGCGTCAAGCGCAACGCGATCGCCCCCAACGCGAACGCGGTGGTCAGCCTGCCCGCTGGCAAGGGCGACGAGCTGAAGGCCGCGGCCGAACAGATCCAGCGCGAGTGCGCCACCGCCAGCGATCCCGACCTGTCGATCGAGACCGCGCCCGGGCAGACCGATCTGCCACCGGTCGCCGCCGAGGCCAGCGAGCGGCTGGTGCGCCTGCTCGAGAAGCTGCCGCACGGAGTGCTCAAATCCACCTCGCACAACCCGGACCTGCCGTTCGTCTCGATCAACCTGGCGCTCATCAACGTGGTCGACGACAAGCTGACCGTGATCATGAGCGGGCGGTCGCCGGTCGCCGGTGAGCTGGATGCACTGGAGACACGGGCGCGCGCGATCGCCGCCGAGCACGGCGCGACCTTCAAGACCGAGAACGGCTATCCGGGCTGGGCGCCCAACTACGACTCGCCGCTGCTCGCCATCACCAAGCGCTGCTACGAGCAACAGTTCGGCCGGCCGCCGACGCTGCTCGAGATCCACGCCGGGCTCGAGTGCGGCATCATCGGCAGCAAACACCCCGGGCTCGACATGATCAGCATCGGTCCGGACCTGCACAACCCGCACTCGCCGCAGGAGCACGTCTCGATCTCGTCGGCCCAGCGCATGTACAAGCTGGTCAAGGATCTGGTCGCCGAGCTGCAGAGATCCTAGGGCCTACAGCGCCACCCGGCACCGCTCCCGACGGCATTCACCCGAGCGGCAACGCGTCTCCGATCTCGATCACGATCCGACGACCATCGGGACGTAGCGCACGGCGCAGGCGCTGTGGCGGGTGACTCCGCCGTCCGGTCGCTTCTCGGCCACCACCAGTTCCTGCCACCAGGTGCCGAGCGGGATGACCAGCCGGCCGCCGACCGCGAGCTGTTCGATCAGCGCCGGCGGGATCTCGGCCGGCGCCGCGGCCGCGACGATGGCGTCGAACGGCGCCTGCTCGGGCCAGCCGCGCGAGCCGTCGCCGCAGCGCACCTCGACGTTGCGGTAGCCCAGCTCCGCCAGCAGGGTGGCCGCCGCGCTGGCCAGCGGCGCCACGATCTCGATGGTGCAGACCCGTTCGACCAGCTCGGCGAGCAGCGCCGCCTGGTAGCCCGAGCCGGTGCCCACGTCGAGTACCTTCATGGCTGCGCGCGGCCGCGCCAACTGCGTGGTCAGGGCGACGATGTAGGGTTGGGAGATGGTCTGGCCGTGGCCGATCGGCAACGGCCGGTCGGCGTAGGCTTCGTCCAAAAATTCGGGAGGAACAAAGCGATGGCGCGGGACTCGCTCGAACGCCGTCAGCACGCGTTGGTCATCGATGTCGCGGTTCCTGAGCTGCGTCGCGACCATGCGCCGCCGCTGCTCGACCAGCACGGGATCATCGGCCTGGCTCATCGGACCCCGGCAAAAAAAATGACCCGGGTGGGTCATTTTTCTGGTGGCCAGGGGCGGAATTGAACCGTCGACACGTGGATTTTCAGTCCACTGCTCTACCAACTGAGCTACCTGGCCAGAGCTGGGCTCGTTGCGTAGCCGACCCCCGCGCGACGGTCAAGCCATTTCTGCCGGCCGGGTCAGCTCCGCGGTGGCAGCCTCACGGTCGCGGCAGCGGTCGCCTCGCGCAGCGCCTGCAGCAGATCGCGCAGGTGGGTCTGGTCCCGCCCGCTGCCGACCAGCGCCGCCGCGCTGCAAACCGCCTGGGTCAGAGCGGTCGAGTCGAAGGCCGCCACCTCGAGCGCCCGCTGGGCCGTGCTCTCGACCGAGGCGATGGCGACCGCGACGTCGATGTCGCCCGCCTCGACCAGCGGGTCGCCCTGGGCCAGGGTGTTGGCGGCCCGCACCGCCGCTTCGGCGCCGACCTCGGCCGAGAGCCGCAGCTCGAGCGCCTCGAGCTGATGCCGGGCGCGTTCGTAGCCGCGCAGCATCTCGTCGAGCACCTCCTGCTCGGGCAGGCCATCGGCGCTGGCCGCGACGCCGAACTCGTGGGCGATGCTGCCGGCCGACGCCGTCACCTCGTCCTCGACCCGCCAGCGCGCGGCGCCCAGCCGGTCGAGGTAGACCGCGAGCTGGCGCAGCGCCGTCTTCACCCGCGCCCGCATTCGATCGGGCCGGGTCTCGGCGCTGACCGCCGCGATCGCCGCGTCCGGCCTGGCGTGCACCACCCGCCGCAGCGCGGCGCGACAGGCCAGCCTGACCACGCCGCGCGCCGCCGTCGCCAGCAGCTCCTCGCTCAACTCGAGTTTCTCGCCGATCGCCGCGGCGGTGCGGCGGTATTCGGCGGCGACCGCATCGTCGTCGCTGCGATCGGCGCGGCTCTTGGCCTCGCTCTCGATCGCGCGCAGCTTGTCGACCGCGTCGCGCAACCCGATCAACGCGGTGCGGGCGCGATCGAGCTCGGCGTCGGGCTTGCCCGAGCCGGCCGCCGGGGCGATGGGACGCCACGACAGCCAGCGCCTGCCGTGGGCGCCGACCGCCGCCAGCGCCACACCGGTGATCCCGGACAGGCCGGCGACGGCCAGGGCCGAGGCGACAAACAGCAGCAGTCGCTGCACGCCGCCGTCGGCCACGTAGGCCTGCGGCTCGAAGCTCAGACCGTACAGCAGCGCCGCGGCGGTGACCGCGCCGCCGGCTATCCCGAGCCGGTCGCTGAGACGGCGCACGCGGTCGGAGAGCTGATCGCGCAGCGGGACGCTCAACCCCAGCACGAGCAAAGCCAGCAGCAGCAGCAGCGTCGACAAGACGAGCGCCGAGCCGGTCGACGAGACGACCAGCAGCAGCACGCCGAAGAGGGTGAGCCCGACCATGCGCCGGCTTACAGCGGCAGCCGCGTGCTGCCCGCCGGCAGGGTGAGGTCGGCGACGTCGACGCTGAAGCTCTTGCCGTCCCAGTTGATCGCGTGCTTCTTGATCGGCAGCGCGCCGTCCAGCGCCGCGCCGCGCAGCCGCGCCACGAGCTGAAGTTGCCCGACGTCGTTGGGCGCCAGCGCAGCGGCGGCCACGCCGACCGGGTTGGCGTCCACGCTCTCGGCCACGGCCGTCGCGACGCCGGCCTTCTCGGCGCCGAGCGCGACGTCGGTGCCCAGAGCCTCCCAGGTCAGCACCACCCAGGTGCTCGGCCCGCGAAACAGGCCGAGCTGCTTGAGCTTGCGGCCGAGCGAGTCGGCCAGCTCCTTGGCGTCGGTGCCGGGGGTGGCCGGCGGCTTGGCCAGCATGGTGGCGATGCGCGCCGCCGACACCAGCCGCGCCCACTGTCGGGGATCGTCGGGACCGGGTTTGCCTTCGGACTCGGCCACCTTGCGCTCGATGCGCAGCGCCTCGTCGACGCGGCCGCCTCCCGCCGCGGCCGCCGCCAGCCGAAGCTGGTCCAGCGGATCATTCGGGTTCATCTCGGTCAGCGTCACGAACTGCCGATAGGCGTCGGCGTACCAGCCGCGGCCGAGAAAGACGTCGCCGAGCAGCCGGCGCGAGGGCGTGCTGTGGGGGTCGAACTCGACGATCTCGGAATAGGTGCGCACCGCCTCGTCGCGCAGGCCGTGGCGGGCCAGCACGTCGCCGAGCTGGCGCGCGATCAGCGGCGTCATCAACCCCTGATCGTGCAGCCGCCGACCGACCAGCACCGCCTCCTCCAGCCGGTTGGCCTCGGCCAGCAGCCGCACCAGCCGTACCACGCCGTTGGGATCGTCGGGCGCCTTGGCCATGGCCGCCTTGACCAGCTCGATGCGCTTGTCGGCGTCCGCGGTCTCGGTCAGCCTGCGATCGATCTCCAGCCAGTTGACCTGCTGCCCGAACAGCGCCCGCTCGACCGCGTCGCCCACGCGCTCGTCGACGCTGCGCCGCAGCACGAGCTGCGCCAGGTAGCGCTGGGTCTGCGGCGTCGACTTGAGCGCGTCGAGCAACAGCGCGGCCGCCGCCTCGTTCTTGATCTGGGCCGCCAGCGCGGACAGAAACGCCGACTCGCTGCGCCAGTCCGGGATCTCGCAGCCGCTGCGCGCCAGCCGGTAGCGCTCGAGCAGATCGGCCGGCGTGCGCGCGGTCTTGAAGCGCTTCTTCCACAGCAGCAGCCGCTGCGCCAGCGGTCGGCTCGACACATCGCTGCACGCCTCGAGCGCGGTGGTCTTGGCCAGGGCCGGGTTCTCCTTGCCGGCCACCGCCGCCTCGCTGTCCATCCCGACGGACTTGTCGTCAGCGAAAGCCGCCACGGTAGGCGCCGGACGAGCGGCCGCCGCCTCATCTCTTTCAACTGTCTGCGCTCTGCGTCTGCCAGTGCTGGCCTTTCTAGCACTGCCCTCCGCCGCGCTTCTGCCGTCGGTGTCGGCCAGGGCCGGAGCCGGCTGCCCCGGCGCTTGAGACGCAGTCTGGCGGCTCTCCTTTGCCGGCTCGTAGGCGCGCGTGCAGCCGAGCCCGGTCGCGGCCGCGGCGATGCCGTACAGGTCTTCGAGCAACCTGCTCTCCCCCCGCGGGCCGAGTGCGCTCAGCTTGACCCCGCGCAGCGGCGAGCGGCGCCGCGGAATGCCCTGCCGCTGGTACGAGGCCTCGCTGTCGAGCGCGATGAAGCTGGTGTACGGTGTCATCAGACCGTATTCGACACCGATCTGGACGATGCGACCGCGCTCCTCGTCGGGATCGGCGGCGCGGCCGAGCGTGCGCCGTATCTTCTCGGCCGCCCACAGCCGCGGCACAAAGGCGCCGACGATGGTCTGGTCGGCCTGGATCGGAAGCTGCTGCGAGAACTCGCGTCCTGCCAGCCTTCCCTTGACCGTGGCCTGCCGCGGCAACTCATGGTGCGTTCGCGCCAGCACCACCACCTCGTCGCCGCGGCTCACCTTGGCGCTGGCGCTGACGAAGACGTCGTCGAGGCCGGCACCCAGATCGAGGTCGAAGTCGGTCAGGGTCGGGGTCTTGATCGCGGCCGCCAGCGCCAGCGCGCGGTCGGTGCTCTGCTCGGCGCTGTCGATCCGGTAGCCGCGCCCGCCGCCGACCCGCGCCAGCTCGTTGAGCAGCGAGCGATCCGCGGCGTCGCCGACGGCGACCGTGAAGAAGCGCGCGCGCGACGTCGTCAGAGCCCGGCGCAGCCGCTCGGCAAGCTGCTCGCGGCTGATCTCGCCCGAGGTGGCCAGGCCGTCGCCGACGTAGATCAACGCCGGTTGCTCGGCCTTGTGCAGGCGGCCGAGCGCCACCTCGAACAGCGCCGCCAGGTCGGTGGCACCGCCGGGCGCGTGGTCGGCCAGCTTCTCGAGCGCCTTTGCGATCTCGGTCTCGGTGGCCGGCGCCAGCTCCTTTTCGGGGAACAGCACGGTCGGCCGCACGTCGAGCGCGATCAGCGCAAAGCGATCGTCGGCGGAAAGCGCGCGCAGAATGGCCTCGGCCGACGCCAACTGGAGCTGCCGCGCCGCCTCGTCGCCGGCCGCCGAGGTGTCGACCACCAGCGCCACCTCCGCGGTGTGGGAAACGGCGCTGTTCCAGTCGAGGTCGGGGGCATAGCGCGCCATGATGTAGTCGGCGGTGTCCTCGCCGGCCGCCATGCGGGCGACGCGCAGCGGCGCCGGCTTGCCCGCGAGATGCGCCTCGAGCAGGAAATCGGCGCGCGGGGTGTAGCCGGAGCGGCGCATGGTGACACGCTGGCCGTTGTCCTCGATCCGCGCCTCGGCCAGCGTGGTCAGCTTCATCCGGGTTCCGGCCTCGCCCAGATCGACCACCAGCGAGAACTCGCCGATGCGCACCGGGTCGTCGGACTGCAGCGGGTACAGATAGCTGAGGGTGCCACCGGCCAGCGGCAGCAGCTGTATGTAGCGCAGCACCACGCGGCGGGTGGCCCCGGCGTTGATCGGAAAAATGCGCGCCCGGTAGGTCCGCGCGTCGACCCACTCGAGCAGCGCCGGCTGGTGGCCGCTGGAGACCCCCTCGCGGTACTCGCGCTCGGCATCCTGGCGCTCGATCAGCTCGCCCGCCACCAGCGTGCCGTTGGTCTCCAGCTCGAAACCGGTGACGCTGGCGTCCTCGGGTACCGTGAACCAGTACCAGCCCTCGACCGCGCTCTGCCCCGGGTTGAAAAAGGTCTGGTCGACCTCGGTCTCGGCCAGGCCGTCGCGGAGCACTGCCCGCACCGCCTGCCGGCTCACCTCGAGCGGCCGCGGCGGCGTGCCCGGGCGGCTCAGGTCCACGCCGTAGATGCGCCCGGCGCCGCTGCCCGCGGCGTAGCTCACCGGCCGGTGGTCGCCCATGCCGCCGGTCCAATCGACCCAGTAGGCCACCGGCGCCAGCGTCGGAACGGCATCGCCGGCGGCGGTCGCCTGCTCGCCGGCGTGCACCTCGACCCGACCGCCCTTGGTGGTGACGGTCGCCATCCCGCGCGCCACGTAAACCATCAGGTCGTTGCCGCCGCGCTTGACCGAGAGCCCCGCGTCGTCGGCGGTGACGGTGCCGGGGCCGGCCTCGTAGACCATGCCCCGCCGTTCGCTGGGCGGCGCGTCGATCCAGATCTCCCCGCGCTCGAGCGCGACCGCGTCGCTGCGCAGCGCGATCTCGGTCTCGTCGCGCAGAAACAGCGCCGAGCCATCGGCCAGGCGAGCCAGCGCCCGCGCGCCCTTGCCGGTGGTCAGCCGCGAGTCGGCCAGAATGGCCGCCCCCGAGACGACCGGCGCTCCGCCGCCGCCGCGCGCCAGCCTGACGTCGCCCGCGGCCAGCTCGAGCCGCGCCTCGAGCGACGCGCTGCGGGTCGGCGGAGTCCGCTGCTGCAGCGCCAGGATCACGGCGCAGGCCACGACGCCGACTCCCGCGACCAGCACCAACAGCGGCCACCGGCGCTTGAGCAGCGCTGTCAGCGATTGCGGGCGATTTTCTTCCATGGCTCCCCTCCGAGGCTTGGTTGGGCTGCAGAAGTATTCACGAGGTCCAGCGCGCGCCAGCGTCCTTGACGCGCGGTCGACGCGGGCTCTAGTCTGCAGCACCCTGGCTCTTGTGCCAAGCCTTTGCTATACGGCAATGTCGGGGTCGGCGCCGAACATCGAGGAATAGGGAGACAGCGCCGCCCGTTGAGATCCAGCGTCCGCGCGAGGCGAGGCGTTCATGCATCCGGTGTTGTTCCGCATCCCGATCGTCGACTGGCCGCTGCACACCTACGGCGTGCTGATCGCGGTGGGCTTTATCGTCGGCATCGGGCTCGGCGTGCGCGAGGCGAGGCGCCAGGGCGAGTACGAGGACGAGGTCCTCGATTTCGCGTTCTGGGCCCTGGTCGGCGGCATGATCGGCGCGCGGGTCTACTTCATACTCGTCAACTGGAAGCAGTACTTCGTGACCAACCCCATGGTCAGCGTCGACTGGCTGCCGTTTCGCATCCCGGCGGTGCTGGC
>JAFGSX010000449.1 GCA_016934455.1 Deltaproteobacteria bacterium | reverse complement strand
TCATCCTCAACCTCGACCAGGCGCCCGGCCACCGCGGCGTCGAGCTGCGGCTGGTCTACCAGGCGTTTCCGCTGACGCTGGCTTTGGCGTTGTACGGGCTGGGCTGGACGCTGGCGCTGGCGCTGCGGTCGCTGGCGCGGCGCTGGCCGAGGCTGCAGCGAGCGAGTGAAGTCGCCACCGCGCTGCTGTCACCGCCGGACGCCGCGGCGACGAGCCCACCCTGACGGTGTCAGGTCTGGTCGCGCCCGGCCGCGTCGGGCGCAAAGGCCGGCCCACAGACGGCGAGGTATTTGGCGCCCGAGTTGCCCGGGGTGCTGTAGCGTCCTTGCCGGAGCTGTCCTGTTCGATCTCCATGGTCTCTTTGAGCCGGCCGAGACCCTGCTTGACGCTGCCGGTCGTGATCCGTGGCGTTGCTGTACCTTGACTTTTCTCTTTGTTGTCTGAGTCAGAAAGTCGCTAGCAACTGGTGCCGACCCGCTCGGGCTTGGCCGCGTCTTCGATGGCGGCCTTGACCACGCGACCCGAGAGCCCGTGCAGGCGATCCGCGGCAGCCTGCTCCAGGTGGTCGAGCTGCCGGTCGCCGTTTTGGTCGAGGCCTGCGATCTCGCGTTTGGCTTCGATGAGCGCGTCGAAGACGCTGCTGACCTTGGCGCCGCTGATGGTCTTGGCTGGCAGATCGCGCATCACCGTTTCGGTGCTGCAGCCGGTCGAGACCGTGACCGGCGTGGGAGTCGCGAATTCCATCTTGATGGCCTCGAGCGCGGCCTCGGCGGTCCGATCGCCCCGGATCTGGCTGGCGACCTTTTCCAGGTCGACCTTGCCCGAGCTGTCCCTGGCCGCCTCGAGCTCGCTCTTGAGCTTTGCCAGGGAGGTCTCGAGAAGCCTGCTGGTGACCAGCGGGACGCCCAGAAACTGAGCGAGCTTTTCCTTGGCGCCGGGTTCGAACTTGTCGGCGTGCACCTCGAGCAGCTTGCCCAGCTCTCGCTTCTCCTCCTTGGAGACATGCTTGATAAAGAGAAATCCGTCCTCCGCCTGCTTGATGAGGGCGTCGACCTCCTTTTTGTCGATCTTGTTGTCCGCCAGAAAGCGCGTCCTCAGTTCCTGAATCCCCTTGACCGACATCTCACCCTCCCCGGCCAGTATGAACGACCATCGGATGATACGCACATGACCCTGCTTTTGGCGAACGCGCCCCACAGGTTAGGATAAACGCGATGCGCGCGCCTGCCGACATCTTCAGGCTCGAGTCCTTTGGTGGCTTTTACTACTCGCGGCGAACCCGCGAGACCGTCGCCTTCCCCGCCGCCTACGCCGACTTTTTGCTCGAGACAACGCGGCGACCCGCGGATCGAATCCTGCGCGACGATCGCGATCGCTTCGCTCAGATCCGGCGGCGCAGGAAACGGACCCTGGAGCAATGGCAGCGCGACGGCATCCTGGACGCAGAGCTGCGCTGCCGCGCCCGGGTCGTCGCCAACCGGCCACCGTCGGGCGTTCTCGGGGCGCCCCTGGCGACCAGCTTCGAGATCACCGAGCGCTGCAATCTCCGCTGCCAGCACTGCTACGTCGAGCGCGGCGCAGCGCGACGCCCGGAGGTGAGCCCGGCCGTACTGGGGCGCGCCTTTGCCGAGCTCGATCGCGCCGGCAGCCCGGCGGTCACGCTGTCCGGCGGCGAGCCGCTGATGCGCCGCGACGTCTGGGAGATCCTGGATCGCGCCCGGGACCACCAGCTCGAGATCAAGTTCTGCACCAACGCGACCCTGGTCGATCGGGTCGCGGCGCGGCGACTGGTTTGCTACCCGATCCACACTTTTTCGATCTCGCTCGAAGGCGCCAGCGCCGCGGTCCACGACCGCGGGCGCGGGAGCGGCAATTTCGAGCGAGTGGCCCGAGGCGTGGCCCTGCTGCGCGACGCCGGTGCGGCGAGGATCATGCTGCGCATCACCGTCACCTCGCACAATCTCGCGACGCTGCCCGAGATCGCAGCCGTCGGCGATGGTTGGGGCGTCGACGCCATCTCGTTCAGGCCATACCGCTACAACGGCGCGGCGCTAGATTCGACGCTGGTGGTCGAGCGCGCGGCCTACGACCGCGCCATGCGCCGGCTCAAGCGCGGCTGGCGGGCTCGGTGCAAGGGCGTCTTCGGCCGGTCGCTGCCCACGCGCTCGCCGAGCTTTGCGCGCTATGTCCCCAGGTTCGGATGCATCGGCGGCAACGGAACACTCTCGGTCAAGGCCGACGGCTCGGGCGTGGCGTGCGCCACCGTGCGCTCGAGCGGCGAGTGGAACCTCGAGCAGCACAGCCTGATCGACTGCTGGTACCGCGATCCCGCCATCAACCGGTGGCGGCAGATGCAGGCCCCGGCGGTCTGCCGCGATTGCGATCGGCTGGCCGAATGCGGTGGCGGCTGCCGCGCGCGCGCCTACGCCATGGGTCAAGGGATCGCGGGCCCTGATCCGTGGTGCTGTTCGCGCTAGCCGGCCGGCCGCCGGGCGGTTCCCATTCTTCGGCGCCGCCGTTATGCTGCGCTGCCATGAACGATGGAACCTACAGCCGAAGCGTCAAGCGCGCGATTGCGGTCGCGATGGTCGTACTGGCGGTGGCGGGAATCGCCGCGTACTTCATCTGGCAGCGCGATCCGCAGCAGGCAGGGTATCCCTTTGCGCCGGGTGTTCCCGGCAAGCTGGGAGCCTTGTGGAGCAAGTCCCCCGCGGATCTGGACCGTCTGTCTGCTGCCGACGTCGCGGCCCTGCGCCGCGCGGCCGCCCGACTCGACAGCGCGATGTCCGCGGCCGAGGCCCAGAAGGAGTTGCTGGTCACTGCCCGGATCGATGGTCTGCGCTCCGAGGACCGCGACGCGATACGTGGTGTCTGGGCCGACATCCTCGAGCCGCTGCTGGCGCTCGACGACATCAAGCAGCGCTACTCGGGATTCTGGGGCGTCGACTACCGGGCCCATCCGGCTCTGCACGCGCGGGCCTTCGGGCTCACCTACGCCGCCCTGTGTCTGGAAGTCGCAGCGGGCCTTCGCCTCTCGGCAGTGCTGGGCGACGCCAGGGTGGCGCCGGTCATGTTCGACGAGGCCGACCCGGAGAGCGGGCTGCCCGCCGCGACCTTCAGCGTCTTTCGCAAAAAGCTCACCCGCGCCCGCGATCTGTCTGCGGTGCCGGCAGGCGACGGCTGGTTCCAGGTCTGGCTGGAGCGACATCTCCAGGGCTGCGACGCCGACCGGGCGTTCGCTGGCGAGGTGAATCGCTGGGCGCGCCAGGCCAAGGATCTACTCGGACCGTCCGCCGCGGTCGACGTGGCCCGCACCGCCAAGGACGTCCTGGCGGGAGAGGCATTCCAGCGCTGGTTCCCGGTGCAAAAGGAGGTCGCCGAGTGGATGGGCGACACCCGGGTCGTGGCTCAGGAGCGCCGCCTCGTCAGCGACGCCCAGATCGCCGAGATGCGCAAGCTGCTGCGCCCGGGCGACATCGTCGTCGAGCGGCGCAACTGGTATCTCTCCAATGTCGGTCTGCCGGGCTTCTGGCCGCACGCGGCGCTGTTTGTCGGCAGCCCCGACGACATTCGCGCCGTGTTCGACCAGGACCCGGATACCCGGCAGCGGTTTGGCACCTTCAGCGAGCACCTGGCGCGCCGGCACCCGGATGCGTGGGCCGCCTTTTTGGGCAAGGACGCTCAGGGGCATCCACACACCATCATCGAGGCCGTCAGCGAGGGGGTGCTGTTCTCGTCGGTCGAGCACTCCCTCGGAGCCGACTACGTCGGCGCGGTGCGGCCGCGCCTGGCGCTGCCCGATATCGCCCATGCCATCGATCGCGCCTTCGAGTACTTCGGCCGCCCCTATGACTTCAACTTCGACTTTGGCACCGACGATCAGGTCGTCTGCTCGGAACTGGTGATCAAGGCCTACGAGCCGGTCGCCGACGGCTCGGGTCTGCGGATCCCATTTGTCACCGTCGTCGGGCGGCGCGCAGTTCCGCCGACCGAGTTCGTCCGCACCCTGAGCCGCGAGCGCGGCCAGCCGGACCGGCAACTCGACTTCGTCTACTTTCTAGAAGGCCGCGAGCGCGAGAAAAAAGCTGTCGTCGGCACCGAGGAGACGCTGGCGCGGACCGCCACCCGTTCCAAGTGGGACATTGTACAGCCGTAGGTCGATCAGGTCTGTCCAAGGACGGGATCAGCGCCGGCCGAAGCTGCCGTCCCCGGCGACGACGATGCCGCGCTCGCCAAAGTCCTCGATCGACAGGCGCCGCATCAGTTCGATGGCCACGCCGTCGGGATCGCGGACCGGGATGCCTCTTCCGATCTGTCTGGTGGCGAAGATCTTGCCCCCGACGAACCGGCCTTGTTCGTCGAGGTCGACCTCGACGACGGCGCCGATGCCGAGGTTGCCGCTGAGGGCAAAGCGGCCGTAGGTGGCGAAGTTGCCCAGCGAGTAGAGGATCAGGCGGTCGCGGTAGACCTCGGCGCCGCGCAGCACGTGCGGGCCGTGCCCGAGCACCAGATCCGCGCCGGCGTCGACCACGGCCCGGGCAAAGGCCCGCAGGTCGCCGCGGTTCTCGCCCAGGTGGGTCTCGCTGCCGGTCGGCACGTGCAACATCTGCGCTCCCTCGGCTCCGCCGTGGAACGAGACGATGACGACGTCGTGGTTGGCCTTGATCTGCCGGACCAGCGCCGCTGCCCCGGCGTGGTCGTTGAGGTAGTGGCCGCTGCGCGACGAGTGAAAGCCGATCATGGCGACCCGCCGGCCGTCGCGTACCACCGACGCGATGGTGCCGGGCCGGCCCGAGTAGGCGATACCCAGCCGATCCAGCGTGGCCTCGGTCGCCAGCCGGCACTCGATGCCAAAATCCTCGGCGTGGTTGTTGGCGGTCGACAGCAGGTCGATGCCGGCCTGCCGGTAGTACTCGCCGTAGCGAGTGGGCGATCTGAAGGCGTAGCAGTTGGAGCCCGGGCTGCACTTGTCCGAAGTGCCGCTGTCGCAGAGCGGCCCCTCGAGGTTGGCAAAGGTCAGGTCGGCGTCGGTCAGCAGCGGCGCCACGTCGTCGAGCAGGTGGGCGCCGTCGTCGGGCGGCAGGTAGCCCTCGGGGAACGACGTGCCGAGCATCATGTCGCCCACGGCGCGGATGCGCAGCCGGCCAGCGGTCGGTCTGCTCCGGGGCAGCGACGCTGGCGCCTGCGCCCGTCTCTGCTCGAGCTGTTGCAGGGCCGCCAGGTTGGCCTCGGCCGTGGCCAGGTGCCGGTCGACCTCCGGATGCCGCGGCTGCAACCGCTTGACCGTGCGCCACTCCTCGACGACGCGGGCCCAGTCGCCCGCCAGGTAGTGGGCCCAGCCCAGCTCCCAGTGGCAGTCGATCCGCTGCGGGTCGAGGCCGGTGCAGGCGCTGAGATGCCTCCTGGCGTCGTCGACCCGCTTGTCCTTGAGCGCGGCCACGCCGTCGCGAAAGAGGGCGTCGGTGGCGGGCGCGGCGGCTGCCAGAGAAAACGCAGCGGCGGCCGCGATCGCGCCTACCCCTGGCGTCGAGCGAATCGCGCGCTGGAGAAAGGTCTGCAAGCGGATCACGGTGCTCCCGGTCCCCGCCGCGATCCGCCCGCCCCGATCGTTCAGTGCGCGGAGCGGACGCACATGGCGGCCAATGCGGTGTAGAAATTACACCAGGTGTAACCGTAGATCGAGATCGACCACGGCCCGGACTCGTGGACGCACGGCGACGAGCTGAAGAACGAGTTGGCAGCGGTCTGAGGGCACAGCGAGTAGAAGGGACTCGCCTGCGCGCGGTCGACGATGGTCTCGAGCTCCTTGATGCTCGGCAGTCTCCAGTCGGAATGGCCCGAGTGAGTCGAATTTTCGCAGAAACTCAGCGCATCGACCCAGCTTAAACCGGTGGCCACGTCGCACGACCAGGCCAGCCCGCTGCGCACGTCGAGCCAGTCGCCCTCTTCTTCGATGAAGTCGAATTCGCCGCCGATCTGCGATCCGCCGCTCACGCAGCGCGCCGCCATCTCCGTCGAGTCCCGATCGTTGTTGCTGGTACCGGCTCCAAACTCGATCCACCAGTGGTGGTCGCCGTTGCCGGTGGCGGTCCAGAACTTGCTCGATGTGAGAGGGAAGGCGATGTCATCCATCATCGGCTGGTCCTTGTGCACGCCGTAGTCGACCAGGGTGACCAGCTCGCGAAAGGTCGGCAACCGCCAGGAATATCCGGCCAGCGTCAGCTCTCTGCAGTAGAGGTCTGCCTGCTGCCAGTCCAGCGTGCCGCCGCTCAGGTCGTTGCTCGGATTCCGCTCCCAGACCAGGCCGGTGACGTGGTCGACTACGGTGTCGTTCCCCGGCCACTCGTAGTCGGGCGGCCCGGTGTCATAGTTCCCGTCCTGGCCAAAATACTCGTCGCCGGGATCGCTCGGGCAGGGATCAAGCACCTCGCCGTTCCAGCCGCAGAACTGGGTGGCGGAGTCGGGCATCAGGCTGCATGGCTCGACCGCGCAGCAGGGCGGCGAGTCGCACCTGATCTCCACCCGCGGGCCGGTCCAGGCGGCGTCGAAGGTCACGCCGGCGTCGATCGGATTGCCGAGGAGATCGGTGGTCGGCACGCAGACGCGCTCGCAGCAGCGGTAGCCGGTCGGGCAGAATTCGTCGTTGCGGCAGCGGATGGTGCCCAGGCCAAAAAGCTCGCAGCCGGCGCTCGCGCCGATCGCCAGCAGAGCGACGAGGCAGCGCCAGGGCGGGTCGATCTGTGCTCCGATCACGGCCTCACTCCATCCAGCCGCAGAGCGTGAAGAGCGATCCCGCGCCCAGCAGCAGGCCGCAGCAGGCCAGGCCGCCGCACAACCCGACGCGGCCGAGCCAGAGCCAGCCGTCCTTGGCGTCGCGCGGAACCTCCTCGGCGGCGAGCTGCCCGCCCGCGTACAGGCCGAGCCCGAGCGCGACCGCGCCGATGGCGGCGCCCGAACC
>JAFGSX010000448.1 GCA_016934455.1 Deltaproteobacteria bacterium | reverse complement strand
CGCGTCGAAGGTGGCGTTGACCGTGCCGCCCTTGACCGGGCGTTCCGGGATGCGCAGCTCGGTCTCCAGCTTCTTGCGCTCCGCGTCGACGGCCGGATCGGGTTTGCTGGCCAGCGCCGCGCGAAAGTGCAGCACCGCCTCGCTGTAGCGCTGGGCCTCGGCGTTGAGGCGGGCCAGAGCCAGGTGCGCGTCGACGTCGTCGGGCGCCAGCTTGAGCACCTGCTTGAACGCCTGCTCGGCACCGGTGAGCTGCTTGCGCTCGAGGTAGCCCTTGCCGAGCGCGCGCTGCACCTCCAGATCCTCGGCCTTGACCTCGCCGGCGCGGCGATAGTACTCGAAGGCGGCGTCCGGCTCGTCGGACTGTTCGGCCAGCTTGGCCAGCGCCACCAGCGTCGTGAAGTCGGGCTCGATCGCGATCGCCTCGTCGTAGACGGCGCGCGCGTCGGCCAGCTTGCCCTGGCGCACCAGCAGCGCGCCCAGGGTGCGGCGGGTCTCGACCGAGCGCGGCGCGCGGTCCGCCGCCTCGCGATAATAGAGCTCGGCGTTGTTGGGGTCGTCTTGGGCCTCGGCCAGCGCCGCGGCCTCGAGCGCCGGCGCCGCGCTCTCGGGCCAGGCCGCGCTGGCGGCCCTGAAGCCGGCGAGCGCCGGCTCGCTGTCGCCGGCCTTGGCGTCCAGCCGCGCCAGGCCCAGCAGCGCGTCGCCGTCCTGCGGATCGATCGCCAGCGCCTGCTTGAAGTAGTCGCGCGCGCGGTCGTCGAGGCTCTGGCGCGCGAACACGACGCCCATGCGGGCATGGGCGATGGCCAGCCCGGGGTCGATCGCGATCGCGCGCTGGTAGCACTGCGTCGCCTGGTCGTCGATCTTCCACTCGATGTAGATGAGCTGCATTCCGAGCTGCGCCAACTGGTCGGCGGGATCGCGCTTGGCCTGGCCATTGAAGGTCTTCCAGGCGCGGTTGCGATCGGCCTCGGCGTACACCGCTGCAAACGCGCACACCGGATCCGCCGGCGCGTTGGCGCATTCTCCGCTCTTGAGCTCGTCGGCCCGGGCCTGCGCCACCAGCGCGTCGACGCGGCGGATCGCGCGTCCGACCCGCTTGGCGTCGATCGCGATCGCGGGTTGCTGCTTGGCAGTCGGCTTCGGCTTGGGGGTGGTCTCGCAGGCGGCGACCAGCGCACCGGACAGCGCCATCAGGAGTGCTCGCTGGATGATGCGCCGCATGATACCTCCTCTCGGCCTTTGCTCCCCCGCCTCGGGCCCGGTTTCTAACAGCGTCGTGCGATCCTGTCAAAGAGGGCCGGGACCAAATGGGCTTCGAGTCTACACGATGGGGGCAAAACTTGTGCGTCAAGTTGAACCTTGCTATGTGTGACGACCAAATCTGGGGCGACCGCATGGCAATTCTGCGCGTCCAGGCGCGATCACGCAGGGGATGGTCGGTATGATGGATATCATCGGCATCGACCTCGGCACGACCAACTCATGCGCCGCCGTGATGGAGGACAGCGGAAAGGTCAAGCTGATCCCTTACAAGGGCGGCGAGTACACGGTGCCGTCGATCTTTGCCATCGACGACAAGGGCAACGAGCTGGTCGGCAACGAGGCCAAGCGCCAGTGGGCGCTCAATCCCAAGCGCACGGTCTACGGCGCCAAGCGGTTGATCGGCCGCGAGTACTCGTCGCATTTTGTCACCAAGATGCACGAGTATTTCACCTACGACATGGTCGAGGGCACGGAGCACAATGTCCTGGTCGCCTTTGGCGACCGGAAGCTCGACCTGACCGAGATCTCCTCGAAGATCCTCAACAAGATCCGCGACGTCGCCCAGGACTACCTGCAGCACCCGGTCTCCCGCGCGGTGGTGACGGTGCCGGCCTACTTCGACGACCGGCAGCGCCAGGCGGTCAAGCAGGCCGGCGCGCTCGTCGACCTCGACGTGGTGCGCGTCATCAACGAGCCGACCGCGGCCGCGATCGCCTACGGCGTCGGCCGCAACGTCAACCAGAAGGTGGCGGTCTACGACCTGGGCGGCGGCACCTTCGACATCTCGGTGATCGAGATCCGCAACCGGGTCTACGAGGTCAAGGCCACCGGCGGCGACGTCTTCCTGGGGGGCATCGACTTCGACAACGCGATAATCGACCACGTGGTCGAGGAATTCCAGAACAAGCACGGCATCGATCTCAAGGAAGACGCCATAGCCACACAGCGCATCAAGGATCTGGCCGAGCGCACCAAGTGCGATCTGTCGAGCCGGGCCGAGGCGCAGTTCAACATTCCGTTCGTGACCATGACGGCCGACGGGCAGCCGCTCGACATCGACATGGTGATCCCGCGCTCCACCGTCGAGCAACTGACCATGCACCTGATCGAGCGCACCATCGAGATCACCGGCTTCGTGCTCAAGGACGCCGGCATCAAGCCGAGCGATCTGGACGAGGTGCTGCTGGTCGGCGGCATGACCCGCTGGCCGGCGGTGCAGAAGGCGGTCTCGGTCTACTTTGGCCGGGCCCCGTCCAAGCACGTGCACCCGGACGAGGCGGTGGCGATCGGAGCCGCCACCTTCGCCTGGTCGCTGGAGAGCGACGCCGTCGACCAGCGCATCACGCTGCTCGACGTGATCCCGATGGCGATCGGCATCGAGGACGCCGACGGCAAGCTGCACCACATCTTCGAGCGCAACGCGCCGGTGCCCAATCAGAAGAAGGTGCTGTTCACGACCAGCTACGACGACCAGGCCGAGCTGGCGATGCGCATCTACCAGGGCGAGCAGGAGCAGGCCAAGGTCAACACGCTGCTCGGCGAGTTCCTGTTCTCGGGCATCCGCCAGGGGCAAAGCGGCGAGGTCCGCGTCGACGTCGTGTTCGACCTGAGCCAGGAGGGCATCCTGACCATGTCGGCCGAGGATCGCGACACCCACGCCCAGATGACGACCTCGGTCAAGGTGGTCTCGAGTGAGAGCAACGGCGAGCCTCCGATCACGGTGGCCGATACGTGATCCCGAGGTAGGCGGTCGCTCGGGCAAAGGCGATGTTGCTGTCCGACAGCTCGTTGCCGAAAAAGCCGAGCCGCCACTCGAGCGCGAGCTGCGCCGTCAGCGGCCGCTGCAGCGTGAGCACCAGCTTGTTCTGGCTCTCGTCCGAGTCCTCGAGCAGCAGGCGCTGCGACAGCGCCAGACCGCCCGGATAGCGAGTGATCTGCAGCGCCGCGGTCGCCGAGGCGAAGAGGTCGAGCGGGAGCTGCAGGCCGACCACCGCCTGCAACCGGTGCCGGACAAAGGTCTCGCCGAGGTTGGAGGACTGGTTGTAGAGCAGCAAATAGGACCCGGAGAGAAACAGGTCGCGCGCCGACACAAGCTGCAGGGATCCGGAGTGCTGCACGTCGGCGCGGCGCCCGGGCCCGTAGACCGGCTCACCGGTGGCGGCGGAGAAATCGATCAGGACCCTGGCCTGCGGAAAATAGCGGCCGTCGATCTGGTAGCCGAGCGCGAGCTGCTCGCTGCGGGTGAGGCGCAGCCGCGCGGTCAGGCCGCCGCCGGCGCCGACGTCGCTGTAGGTGGCGTCGGGCTCGTAGTTGAAGAGCCGCGGCCCCAGGCGCGCCTCGATGGCGAGCGGTCCGAGGCCGCCGTAGCTGACCAGCGCGTCGAGCAGCGCGCTCTCGTAGCTGCGGTCGCCGTCGAGGATACGCCGGCCGCGCGCGTTAAAATCGGCGCCGACCAGCAGGCCGGTCAGCGGCTGCCAGCGATAGCCCGTCGCCACCATCGCCGCCACCGTGTTCTCGCTGCGCTCGCGGCCGAAGACCTTGGCGCCGGCCGTGAGCGAGGCGTCGGCCCGGTGGTCGCCGAGCTGCAGCGCCAGGTCCGAGGCGATCGAGCCGCGCAGCAGCGCGTCCTGCACCACCTCGCGAGCGCGCATCTCGCGGCGGGCGTTGGAGTCGTACTCGGGGCCGAGCGAGGCGCTCAGGCGGAACGCCGCGGCCGGATCGTCGGCGCGCACCGGAGCCGCCAGCGGCAACCAGATCAGCGCTATCCACGATCGACTGGCCATCGCAGCGCCCCCGACGCGAGCCTGATGTCAGAACTGCAGGCGGGTGACGCCCGCCTACTTCTTCTTCAGCTCGTCGTCGATGAGCGCCTTGAACTGCCCGATCGGCTGGGCGCCGACCAGGCGGCGGCCGTTGATGAAGAAGGTCGGCGTGCCGCGTGCGCCGAGGCGGCCCGCCTCGTCCTGGTCGGCCTTGATCAGCGCCGCCACCTCGGGGCTGTCCAGGTCGGACCTGAACTTGCCCAGGTTGAGCTGCAGATCCTGCGCGAACCGCTCGAAGTCGGCGCGGGTCAGGTTGCCGCCGTGGGCGTCGAACAGCTTGTCGTGCATCTCCCAGAACCTGCCCTGTTTGCCGGCGGCGATGGCGGCCTTGGAGGCGTCGAGCGCGTAGCTGTGAAACGGCAGCGGGTTGTGCTTGAAGGCGACCCTGATCTGAGAAGGGTATTCCTTGAACAGTTGCATCAGCGTCGGCACCACGCGCTTGCAGAACGGGCACTGAAACTCGCTGAACTCGGCGATGGTCACCCGGGCGCTGCTGGGGCCCTTGAAAAACGCGCCCGTGAAGCTCACCGGCACCGGCTTGCCGTCGTCGGCCGGAGCGCGGTCGGCGGTCGGCGTCGGGCTCGGGGCGGCCGGCTTGAACGGCTCGGCCTTGACCAGCTCGGCGTAGACCTGCCCCGGTGGGACGCCTTTCTGCAGCAGCTCGTTTGCCTTTTTGATCTCCTCGTCGATCTCGCTCTTGAAGCTCTCGAACGGCTGAGCGCCGGCCAGTTTCTTGCCATTGATGAAGAAGGTGGGCGTGCCGCGCGCGCCGACCTGGGCCGCCAGCTTCATGTCTTCGCTGATCCGGTCCTTGAAGGTGCCGTTGTCGAGCGCCGCCTTGAACTTGGCCAGGTTGAGACCGATCTCGCCGGCGTAGCGTTCGAGGTCGGGGCGTTTGAGCGCCGACTGGTTGGTAAACAGCTTGTCGTGCAGCTCCCAGAACTTGCCCTGATCGCCGGCGGCCAGCGCCGCCTCGGAGGCGAGCGCCGCGTCCTGATGAAACGGCAGCGGGTTGTGCTTGAAGCAGATGCGTACCTGCTGCGGGTAGGTCTCGCGTATCTGTCTGACCGTCGGCACCACCTTACCGCTGAACGGGCACTGGAACTCGCTGAACGCGACGATCGTCACCTTGGCGTTGACTGGCCCCTGGCAGTGGTCGGCGCTGCCGATCTGGATCAACTGCCGGCCGCTTCCCTCGCCCGGCTGCGGTTGCGGCCGCGGAGCCTGCGCCTGGGCCAGGCCGTGCTTCACCAGCTCGGTGTAAAGCTGGTCCCTCGCCACCCCCTTGGCCAGCAGCGCGTCCGCGCGTTTGCGCGCCTCCTCGACCGCAGCCTTGAACTGGTCGTAGGGCTGCGCGCCGGAGAGCAGCTTGCCGTTGATGAAGAAGGCGGGCGTGCCGCGGGCGCCGAACTTGGCGGCGTCGGCCTTGTCGCGCGCGATCTGGCTGGCGTGGGCATTCTGGTCGAGCGCGCCGTTGAAACGGGTCGAGTCGAGCCGCAGCTCCTCGGCGTAGCGCTCGAGGTCGGGGCGCTTGAGCGCCGACTGGTTGGCGAACAGTTTATCATGCAGCTCCCAGAACTTGCCCTGGTCGCCGGCGGCCAGCGCCGCCTCGGCGGCGAGCGTCGCGTCCTGGTGGAACGGCAGCGGATTGTGGCGGAAGCAGGTGCGCACGTCGTTGCCGAAGTTGCGCCTGATCTCCTCGAGGGTCGGGCTGACCCGGGCCGAGAACGGGCACTGAAAGTCGCTGAACTCGATGATGGTGACCTTGGCGTCGGCCGGGCCCTTGCAGTGCGTGTTTTCGCCCACCGGCAGGTTGAAGATCTCGCCTTCTCTCTTGAGGGTGGGCGGCGTCGGCGCGCGCCCGGGGTCGACCGCGGCGGTCGGGGCGCCGCCGCCACCCGCGCTGTTGCGGCCGGCCTGGTAGCCGACGTAGAACGCCAGCGCCGCCACCACCACGAACCCAAACACCGCGTACCCGGTCTTCATGGCCACGACTCCTTGCCGACCCGTGCCGCACGGCAGCGAACGAAGGGTTGATAGCGACGGCGCCCAGGCGAGTCAAGCGCCGCAGCCCGCGCGCACCGACGGACGTGGCCGCTGCCGGGCGACGCCACCTCAGGCGCGGTCGAGCACGTCGAGCAGGTGCTGCAGCCGGTCGGGCGGCGTGCCCTGTTGTCGGCTCAGCGCGACAAGCTGACGCGACAGCTCGCGGTGGATATCGGCCAGGTCGGGGCGCAAGCCGGCCAGCGCGGCCAGGTGGCGCGAGATGGTGACGGCATCGCCCCGGGCGGCCGGCCCGGTCAAGGCGGCGGCCGTGCCCAGGCGCGCCACGTTGTCGATGGCGCTGCGCGCGAGATCGACGGCAGCGCCCAGCGCATCCCCATCGTGCAGGCCGGCTGCTTGCAGCGCCTCGGCCGCGGCCGCCAGCAACGCCACCACGTCGTTGGCGGCGAGCGCGGCGCCGGCGTGGTACAGAGCGCGCGCGTCGGCGCCGACCTTGACCGTGCGGCAGCCGATCAGCTTGGCCAGGTGGCGCAGCTCGTTGACGGCGAGCGGATCGCCGTCGAGCGCGCACCAGCAGCCCTCGAGCCCGCTGCTGGCTCCCACCAGCGACCGCAGGGGGTGCAGCGAGCCGACGGCACAGCCGAGCTCCCGCGCCGGCGCCAGCACCTCGACGCCGAGCGCGCCGCCCAGGTGGGCGACCACGCGCACATTGGCCAGGGCACCGGCCTCGGTCAACGCGCGCGTCAGGTCCGCCACCACCTCGTCGGAGACAGCCAGCAGCGCCAACTGAACGCCATCCGCGGTCGGTAGCTGAGGCCCGCTGGCGACGTGGCACCCCAGCTCGCGCGCCGCGCGCCGTGCTGTCTCCGGGCTGCGGGTCCAGATGGTCTGCACCGCGACGCCGGCGCGCAGCGCGGCCGCGACCAGGGCCCGGCCGGCGCGTCCGGCGCCGTACACGGCCATGCCCAGCGCCGGCCCGACGCCGCTGCTCACGCGCTCGCCTCGCGCACCACCGGCGCCAGGGCCGCTGCCTGCTCGATGACAAGCTGGCCGCCGCTCGCTCGCAGCAGTAGCCGATCGCCGCGCCTGGCCGTGCCGCGCAGGATGGCCTCGGCGATGGTCCCCTCGACCTCGCGCTCGAGCACGCGCCGCAGCGGGCGCGCGCCCTCGCGCTCGCTGAAGCCGCCGGCCGCGATCAGGTGGTCGACGACCTCGTCCGCGATGCCATAGCTGATGCCGCGCTCGGTCGCCAGCCGCGCCGACGAAGCGTCGACAAGCTGCCGCGCGATGGCCGCCACCGCGGTCCGGTCGAGCGGAGAGAACACCAGCTTGGCGTCGATGCGTCCCCACAGCTCGGCCGGCAGCGCCCGCTGGGCATCCCGCAGCGCCGCCTTGGTGCGCGCTGCAGGATCGGGCGAGCTGGAGGCGGTGAATCCGACGCTGCGCCTCTCGCCGCCTTCGCCGGCTCCGAGGTTGGCGGTCAGCACCACCACGGTGTTGGCGAACTTGACGGTGCGGCCTTTGCCGTCGGTGAGCCGGCCCTCATCCAGGACCTGCAGCAGCAGGGACAGGATCTCGGGGTGGGCCTTGTCGATCTCGTCGAGCAGCACCAGCGCGTGCGGTCGCCGCCGCACCGCCTCGGTCAACTGGCCGCCCTCGTCGTGGCCGACGTAGCCGGGCGGCGATCCGATCAGCCTCGCCTTGGCGTGGGCCTCTCCAAACTCCGACATGTCGAGCTGAAACAGCGCCTTCTCGGTGGCAAACAGGTATTCGGCGAGAGCGCGCGCCAGCTCGGTCTTGCCGACGCCGCTCGGCCCGATGAACAGCATCGAAGCCAGCGGCCGCCGGCTCTGGAAACCGGCCACGCCGCGTCTGATCAGCTCGGCCACCTCGTCCACCACCGGATCCTGGCCCACGATACGCTGGCGCAGGTAGCGCTCGGCGGCGAGGTAGCGCTCGCCGTCCTGCAGCAGCAGTCGATCGATCGGCACGCCGGTCTGCTCGGCCACCACGCGCGCTACCGCATCGCGATCGACCGCGGTCTGACCGGCGTGGCGGGCGCGCGAGCCGGCGAGGTCGAGCAGATCGACCGCCTTGCCCGGTAAAAAGCGGTCGGTGATGTAGCGAGAAGACAGGTGCACCGCGGCGTCGATGGCGTCGTCCTGGTAGCGCACCCGGTGGTGCTCGGCGTACAGCGGAGCGATGCCCCGCAGGACCGTCCGCGCCTCCTCGTCCGAGGGCTCCTCGACGCGAATCGGGATGAACCGGCGCTCGAGCGCGGCGTCGCGCTCGATGTGCTTCTTGTATTCGTCGACGGTGGTGGCTCCGATGCAGGGGAACTCGCCGCGGGCCAGCGCCGCCTTGAGCTCGTTGGCGGCGTCCTGCGGGCCATCGGCCGACGATCCGGCGCCGATCAGGGTGTGGAGCTCGTCGATGAAGACGATGATCTCGCCGGCGGCGGCGCGCACCTCGTCCTTGATGCCCTGCAGGCGCTCGGACAGGCTGCCGCGAAGCTGGGTGCCGGCGACGATGTTGCCCATGGCGAGCTCGACGATGCGCCGGCCGGCGAGCGGCGTGCCCTCCAGCGCGCCCCTGGCGACCCGCAGCGCCAGCCCCTCGACGATGGCGGTCTTGCCGACTCCGGGGTCGCCTACCAGCACCGGGTTGTTGGCGCGGCGCTTGCCGAGCACGTCGATGACGAGCGAGATCTCGCGCTCGCGGCCGACCACTTCGTCGAGGCGGCCGCCCTTGGCCTCGAGGATCAGATCGCGGCCCAGCGTGCACAGCCAGGGAAAGCGCTTGGGGTCGAGCCCGCCCTCGACCGGCGGCGGCGCCGGGCGGGGTGCGCGCGCGGCAGCGCCGCGGTCGATCTCGTCGAGCTCGGCCTGGATCCCGTCGTCGTCGACCAGGTCGAGCAACTCGGCGACGGTCGGCAGCGGGCCGCTGCTCGGCGGCAAGCGGTGCTCGGCCGTCGGGCCGATGCCGATGTTCGAGGTGCGCCGCACCTCCTGCAGCCGGCGCGGCATGACGCCGGTCAGGTACGACATGGCGGTGCTGCGCAGCGCTGCCAGGTCGAGGCCGGAGCGCGAGAGCAGCGCCCGCGCCAGCGTCTTGCGCGCCCGGCTCATCGCCACCAGCAGGTGCAGCGGTTCGATGGCCGCGGCGCCCGCCATCTGGGCGACGCGCTCGGCGTGATTGCGCAGGTCCTTGACCTCGCCCGGATCCTCGCGCTCGCCCTTGCGCATCGCTTCGAGGATGGTGTCCTCGTCGACCTTGCGCTCCTTGAGCAGGATCTCGGCGCTGTTGGGCACCGTGAAGAAGGCGAGCAGCAGGTGGGCCGACGAAGTCGATTGGCCGACGCTGTGCGAGATGTCGCGCGCCTCCTCGAAGACCTGCGCCAGCGCTGGCGAAAGCGGGAGCGTCATGCTCGACGACGTCGGTCCGGGTTAAGGCAAGAAACAGGCGCCGCCATCGCTGTTCATCCGAAAGCAGTCCTGCCCCGGCGGACAGGTGTAGGGTGTGGGAATGGCGTTGAGGTCGCGGCCGGTTGCGTCTTCGACGCCGGCGTCCTCGGTCCAGTCGCACGGCCAGCGGCAGGTGTCACCGCCGTCGCGGCCGAGCAGGCGTGCGCAGACCAGCAGCTCCGCGCACTGCTCCGGCGAGCAGTCGGCGTTCGGCGCGCCGGCCGGCAGGCAGACGCCGGCGTCCAGCGTCCGGGATCCACCGTCGGGGAGCGACTGGCTCAGCGCGGCGCACACCTCCCAGCCGGTGCAACGCGGTACCGCCTGCGACGGCTGGCACGGCGCGCGGCAGACGCAGCCGCCGTCGGTCTCGGCCACCGCCACGCCGTTGTCCAGGCATGCCGGTGCGTGCTGACGACATGGCTGCCCGATGGTTCCGCCGTCCTCACCTGTGATGACGAAGGATGCGTCGGTGAACGGGTTGGGTAGCTGCTCCGCCTCGCGGCAGGCGATCAGGCCGACCGCGACGGCGATGGCGATGGCGATGCAGCAGCGAGTGCTCATGGGTGTTCTCCATTCCTGGGCTGGCCATTTTCCCCGACCTGGGCGTCCGCGGCCAGCTTTTCTTGCGCCGCGCGGTGGCGCTCGAGGTGCGCCAGCAGACCGGAGGCGACGATGGCGATGGCGACCTCGTTGCGGCCCTCGTTGGGGATGATGACGTCGGCGTAGCGCTTCTGCGGGGCCACGTGACCGATGTGCATCGGTCGCACCGAGCGGAAGTACTGGTCGAGGATATCGTCGACCTGGCGGCCGCGCTCCTGGGTGTCGCGCACGATGCGCCGGGCCAGCCGCACGTCGTCGTCGGTGTCGACGTAGAATTTGACCGACAGCCGATCGCGCAGCGCCTTGTGGTCCAGCACGTGCAAGCCCTCGATGAAGACGATCGGTGCCGACGGCACGGTGACGGTCTGGTCGGTGCGCACCGACTCGACGAACGAGTAGATCGGCTTCTCGATGGCGCGCCCGGTAGCCAGCTTCTCGACGTGGTCGATCAGGAGCGGCCAGTCGAAGGCATCGGGGTCATCGAAGTTGAACATGCGGCGCTCGGCAAACGACAGATCCTTGAGGTCGCGGTAGTACGAGTCCTGGTCGAGGATGGTGATCAGGCCGGGCGACAGCCGGCGCTGCAGCTTGCCGGCGACCGTGGTCTTGCCGGAGCCGGTACCGCCGGAGATGCCGACCAGCAGCCCTCTCATGTGGCACCTCCATCGCGGTCGCGATAGAGCCCGCGCTCGGAGATGAAGTGCGCGACGGCGTCGTCGACAAAGGGCCGCGGATCGCCGCCCTCTGCGATCCGGTTGCGGATCTCGCTCGAGGCCACCTGGGGCAGCAAGGGACGCGCCGCCGCGGCCCTGATCTCGCCGGTCCGCGGCACCACCAGCAGCGGCGCCAGCACCCGCAGCCGGTCGATCTCCTTCCAGCGCGCCAGCTCGTCCAGGTTGTCGCTGCCGATGGCCACGCGCAACTGGCGGTCGGGACGCTGACGGGCCAGGTGGTCCACAGTGTCGACGGTGCACTGAGGGGGCGGCAGGTCGCGCTCGACCGTCGAAACCAGAACCCGCGCCGGGTCGAAATGGCGCACCGCCAGGCGGCACATGGCGACGCGATCCTCGAACGGAGCCATCTGCTTGCCAAAGGCGTGCACCAGCGAGGGTACCCACCAGACCGAATCCACCTCCGAGGTTGTCAGCAGGTAGAGGCAGGCGGCCTGGTGGCCCAGGTGCGGTGGGTCGAAGGCGCCGCCGAAGATCGCGATCCGCTCCGCCACTACCTTCTCCAAGGGTCTGTCGGCCAGACCCTCTGCCGTCGGGGAGACCCCGACGGCATTCACCCAAGCAGCACCTACTTTTTCTGAGGGTCTGTCGG
>JAFGSX010000447.1 GCA_016934455.1 Deltaproteobacteria bacterium | reverse complement strand
GTCCGGTTCCAGCGCCTCACCATGCGCTCAGCGGCGTCGTTCTCCCGACGCCAGGCCACGATCTCGCGCTCGATGGCGCGCCGCGCCGACGGCGCCAGCGCCCAGTTGATCGGGCACAGGTGGGGCAGACCGACGTAGAAGAAGTCGCCGCGATCGGTGAAGAAGCGGAACGGGTAGGCGCGGCAGACGCCCGGCCTCACCGCGTGCACGCCGCAGCGCAACTGCCCGCCCGGCCGCGCCAGCATGTGGCAGGCCGGCCGCGCCAGACCCTCGACCGGCTCCTGCCGCAGCAGCATGTGTGTGCGCTGGCCTCCGATCAGCGCCGGGATCGTGATCGTGCTCTTGTGCTCGGTGGTCAGCGTGACCACCTGATCCGCGCGCACGCCGAGCGCGATCACCAGCCGCGCCAGATCGACGATGTTGATACAGACCTTCTCGCAGCAGCAGACGCTGTTGCAGAGCGAGCAGGGCGCCGGATGAAAGCGGCGGGCGAACGGCCGCAGCGCGGCCGGGCCGGTGCCGAAGAACTTGATGGCGCCGAGCGTCGGCACGCCGACGATGCGCACGTCCCTGACGCTGTGCAGCGGCGTCTGGTCGATGGCGACCGGCTCGCCGGCCGCTGGTCTTCGCCTGGCCACGCCTGTCGTATCTCTAGTAACGATAGTGGTCCGGCTTGAATGGCCCGCTGATCGGCACCCCGATGTAGTCGGCCTGTTCCTGGGTCATCCGGGTCAGCTTGACGCCCAGCCGCTCGATGTGCAGCCGCGCCACCTCCTCGTCGAGATGCTTGGGCAGCATGTAGACGCCGATCTCGTGCCGCGTCCTCGCCAGCGCAATCTGGGCCAGGCACTGGTTGGTGAACGAGCTCGACATGACAAAGCTCGGATGGCCCTTGGCGCAGCCGAGGTTGACCAGCCTGCCCTCGGCCAGCAGGTAGATGCAGCGGCCGTTTTTAAAGATGAACTTGTCGACCTGTGGCTTTATGTTCTCGACCCTGATTCCGGGCAGGGCGCGTAGCCCGGCGACGTCGATCTCGGCGTCGAAGTGGCCGATGTTGCAGACGATGGCCCGGTCCTTCATGTGCGCCATGTGCTCGGCCGTGATCACGCCGCAGTTGCCGGTGGCGGTGACGTAGATGTCGGTGTCGGCCAGCGCGTCCTCGACCGTGGTCACCTCGTAGCCGGCCATCGCCGCCTGCAGGGCGCAGATCGGATCGATCTCGGTCACCCGCACCCGGGCGCCAAAGCCGCGCATCGCCTGAGCGCTGCCCTTGCCGACGTCGCCAAAGCCGCAGATCAGCACCTTCTTGCCCGCCACCATGACGTCGGTGGCGCGCTTGATGCCGTCGGCCAGCGACTCGCGGCAGCCGTACAGGTTGTCGAACTTGGACTTGGTCACGCTGTCGTTGACGTTGAAAGCCGGGAACAGCAGCGTGCCCGCCTCGAGCCGCTGGTAAAGGCGATGCACGCCGGTGGTGGTCTCCTCGCTGGCGCCGCGGATGTGCTTGACCATGCGGTGCCAGAGCAGCGGATCCTGTTCGACCAGCCGGTGCAGCAACTGGCGCAGGCTGCGTTCGTCCTCGCTGGTGGCGGTGATCTTGGGCAGCCTGCCGTGCTTCTGGTGGTACGCCTCCAGCTCGTAGCCGAGGTGAACCATCAGCGTGGCATCGCCGCCGTCGTCGACGATCAAATTGGGGCCGGTGCCGGCGTCGTCGAAGGTCAACGCCTGCAGCGCGCACCACCAGTAGTCGTCCAGCGACTCGCCCTTCCAGGCGAAGACCCCGATGCCGTCCTTGGCGATGGCCGCCGCGGCCTGGTCCTGGGTCGAGAATATGTTGCAGCTCGACCAGCGCACCTCGGCGCCCAGCTCGCGCAGGGTCTCGATCAGCACCGCGGTCTGCACCGTCATGTGCAGCGAGCCGGTGACGCGCAGGCCGGCGAGCGGTTTCTGGGGTCCGTACTTCGCCCGCACCGCCATCAGGCCCGGCATCTCGTGCTCGGCCATATCGATCTCGCGGCGGCCCAGCTCGGCCAGGGTGATGTCCCTGACCTTGTAGCGGGGGCGCTCGAAGACGGCGCGGCTCCTGCGGGCGTTGCGCTTGGTCTTGCGCTCGGTTTCGGTGGTCATCATGGGTGTGCTCCTTTCCGGGGCGCGTGGGCCACGGCCAGCAATATACCGGCGCGCGGCGATTCGTCATACCGCTCGATCTCGATCGACCGAAAGCCGGCCTGCGCCAGCAGGCGCTCGAGCTCGGCCGGCGAGAAACCCAACCAGAGATCGCCGTAGCGATCGCGCATCCACTCCTCGCCGTGGCGGGCCAGGTCGCACAACACCAGCGTGCCACCCGGGGCCAGCGCACGGCGCGCCTCGCGCAGCGCGTGCGGTGGATCGGCGATGTGGTGCAGCACCAAATTGAGCAGCGCCGCCGATGCCTCGCCGTCGGCCAGCGGCAGGTGCTCGAGCGTGCCCAGCCGCAGCTCGACCCGGCGCGCCGGTCGCTGCGCGCCACGCCCAGCACCGTCGAGCGCCTGCTGCGCCTGGTCCAGCATGGCGGGTGAGCTGTCGATGCCGATCACCTGGCGCGCTTGCCGCGCCAGCGGCAGCAGCATCTCGCCGGCGCCGCAGCCGAGATCGGCGACGACCGCGCTGCGCTCAAGGCGGGCGAGAATGCGCTCGCTCATCACCCCGTTGCCGAGCAGCTCACGCCGGAGCTGGCTCCAGCGCGGCGCCACCTGGTCGTGAAACCTCCGCGCGCGCGTTCGCCGCGCCTCGAGGCAGCGCTGGCGCCGCCGCTGATCCTCGGCCGCCTGCGGCAGCTCCTCGGATCGCCGCTGCACCAGCGCCAGCAGAGCCGCCGTGTCGGCGTCGTCCTCGGCGGCCGCCTGGTAGTAGGCCCAGGTGCCCTCGCGGTCGACCCGGGCCAGGCCGGCGTCGCACAGCAGCTTGAGGTGGCGCGAGACGCGCGACTGCCCCATGGCCACGATCTCGACCAGCTCGTTGACGCTGAACCGCCCGGACAGCAGCGTGCGCAGCAGGCGCAGCCGGCTGACGTCGGCGAGGGCTTTGTATGTCTGCAGCAGCGTCATGTAATCACTATATCAAGATTTATTGATATATTTAAAATAGCGGAGCGCGGCAGAGCTGTCAAGCGGCTTTTGCCGGATCTCCATTTTCCGCGCCGCTATTGACGGCGAGAGCTATCATGCCGGCCTCGGAGCGCAGCGTGAGCAGCCGCACCAACCCGGGCCGCCCGCACCGCATGCGCTCATTCCGTCCCAGTGCGTCGTGGTTGGAACAACCCGGCCCTGGGCAGTGTCTCTCTGTCGGTAGCGGACAGTCCACATGTCAAGGTGAGGTCGAAGATGAAGACTCATGGGATCGGTCTGGCAATGCTCTTGCTGACGGCTGCGGTCGACGCCAGCTCCGCGCCGCTTCATGACGCGCTGCTCGCCATGGCCAACGGCGAGACCGACTCTGCCATAGCGCAGCTCGATCGCATCGCCGCCCGCGGCGGGACCGATGCCGCGACCGCGGTGTTGCTCAAGGGACGCGCGCAATTTGTCGCCGGCCGCCACGAGGCCTGCGCCAAAACCTATCGCGCGCTGCTGCAGCAGGTGGCGCCGCAATCGCCGGCGGGGATCAAGGCGCAGTTCGGCCTGGCCGAGTGCGACGCCGTGGCCGGTCGCTTTCGCGAGGCCGAGCAGCGTTTTTCGGCTGCGCTCGAGCAGCTTACCAGCGCGCAGCGGCGCGATGAGATGGTGCGCCGCTTCGTCAAGCTCGGCGATGGGCTGCTGGCGCCGAACGACGTCGGAGCCAGCCCGGATCCGCGGCGGGCCGAGAAGATCTACCGCGCTGCGCTCGATCTCGGCGCCGAAGGCGCCCTGCGCGACGAGGTGGCGCTAAAGATCGGCCGCAGCATGGCTCGGCAGAAGAGGCACTCCGAGGCTGGGCAATTCCTGGTCGAGTACGTCGAGAAGACGCCCGAGGTCACGCGCCAGCCCGACTTCTGGTATCGCGCTGGCCGCTACTTCGTAACCGGCGGCCAGGGAGCGCAGGCGCGGCGGCTGCTGCGCGATCTCCTGGCCGGGTACCCGAGATCGCCGCTGGCGCCAAAGGCGTCTTACTGGATCGCGCGCAGCTTCGGCATACCCGAGCCCAAGGATGGTGCGGCGCTGGCGCGCGGCACGGCCGCGCTCGAGGACTACGTGCGCCGATTTCCAAAGGACAAGCGTGTCGAGAAGGCGCGGCTCGAGGTGGTCCAGGCGGCCATGCATCTGAAGCGATACGGCCAGGCCGAGCAGGCGCTGCGCACCTACCTCGCGGCCGGCGGGCCCGAGGAGAACGTCGCCCGCGCGCGCTTTCTGCTGGGCGAGTGTCTGGCCAAGCAGGGGCGCTGGCGCGAGGCCGCGCGGGGCTGGCTCGATTACCTCAAGCGCCACGCCGCGCACGGAAGCTGGCTGCAGGCGCAGCAGGGTATCGAGGAGATGGCATTTGCCGAGGCCGAGGCAATGCTCAAGAGCCGCAAATGGGCCGACGCGGCCAAGGTCTGTAGGCGGTATGCCGAGAAATATCCGGCGGCGGCGCGCGCGCCGCGGGCACTGCTCGAGGCGGGTCGGGCCGAGGCCGAGCAGGGCCACCACCAGCAGGCACTCGAGGTGCTGCGTACGCTGACTGCAAAGTTTCCGCAGACCCCGGAGGCGGCGGACGGCTGGTGCGAGATCGGCCGGCTGAGAGAGGAGCGCGACCGCGACGTGGCGCAGGCGCGCGCCGCCTATCGCAAGGCACTGGCGATCGACGCCGGGCACGCGCGCGCGACCCAGCGCCTGGACGATCTCGAGCGCCCGTCGCTGGTCGTCGACCGGCCGCATACCACGCGCGTGGGTCAAAAGCCGGTATTGACCTGGTACGCGCGCAACCTCGAGCAGGTCGACGTGCGCATCTATCGGGTCGATGCCGCCGACTACTTCCGCGACCATCGCGATCTGGAGGGGCTGGCCGATCTGGACATCGCGCTCTGCACGCCCGATCGCAGCCTGACGGTGCCGGTGGCCGGCTATCGGAAGCACCTGCGGATCGAGCAGAAGGTGACGCTGCCGATCGCCGAGCCCGGCCTCTACCTGGTGAGTCTGGGCGGCAACAATCTCGAGGTC
>JAFGSX010000446.1 GCA_016934455.1 Deltaproteobacteria bacterium | reverse complement strand
GGTCAGATCGCGGCAAAAGCGCTCGAGCGAGCGATAGCGCGACTCGGCGTTCTCATCGCTGGCCCCCTGCGCCCCGCGCACCTCCTTGAGCACGGTGAGAACGCGCGCCGCGTCGACGGAATGTCGCTTGAGCAGCGCCGCGGCCGGGCTGCGGCCGCGCGTCAACCCGAGCAACAGGTGCTCGACCGAGACGAAGCTGTCGCTCATCTCCCGGGCCGCCTTGGCCGCCTCGTCGAGAACGGCGCTCAACTCGCGGCCGACGAAGGGCTGCGCCTGGTCCCCGCTCACGCGCGGCCGATCCGCGATCAGCGCCATGCAGTCCGATCGCAGGGATCGCAGATCGACCCCGATTCTGGTCAGGACTGAAGAGATCACCCCGCTCTCGTCTTCGAGCAAAGCGTTTAGAAGATGGGCAGCGACCACTTCCTGATGCTCATGACTCGTGGCCAGGTGTCCGGCGGCAACGACACTCTCCCGTGCCTTGAGCGTGAGATTGTCCTGGGAGTTCATCGTAAACCTCCAGTAATTCTGAATAGTTATGGAGAAAAATAGACACCATGGGAGAGATGGCAAGAGATGTCGGTGCAACCCGACAATGGCAGGGTTGCTGTCGGTGCCAACAGACGTCGGATCGTCGACCGAGGTTAATTGAATAACTACTGGAGCATACTTGTGTTGTGACACCCAGGAGGTCAGCTCATGAAAACAACCCTTCGTAAGGTTTCGAGAATCGCTGTGGCGGCCGTGCTGGCGGGCCTGATCTCGGCATGCGGTGGGTTGGGTGACGGCAGCGGTGCCAGCGTTGGCTCGTCCGGAGACTCGGTCTCGGGCGGCTCTGGCAGCAGCGGCGGGCAGACAGGGACCGAAGGCGACGAATGCCTCGAGTCCGAGGAAGGCATGTACAACTGCGGGACCGGGACCGGCACCGGGACCGACACCGGGACGGGCACCGGCACCGGGACTGGCACCGGAACCGGCACCGGAACAGGATCCGGTACCGGCACCGGCGGCGACCTCTTTGGTGGCGATTGTCCCGAGGACGGCTGTCCCGGCGGCGATATCGGAACTGGGATCGGGACCGGGACCGGGACTGGCGGTAGCTCTGGGAGCGGCACGGGAACTGGAACCGGTACTGGAATCGATGACGGCAGCGGCAGCAGCACGGGAACCGGGACCGGCACCGGTTCCGGCACCGGCACCGGCGGCGATTATTTTGGCGGTGATTGTCCGGAAGACGGTTGTCCTGGCAGCGATATCGGCACGGGCACCGGTAGCAGCAGCGGCACTGGCACTGGCACCGACGGCAGTGGCTCTGGTAGCGGCACGGGCACTGGCACCGGCACTGACCCCGGCGGTGGCGAGATCGAGTGCTTCTCCGAGACTTTTGCCCCACAGAGCGGCGCTGTTGCCGATCTGCTGCTCGTCGTCGATCGCTCGCGCAGCATGACCGAGTACGCGACCAACACGACCATCCCCAAGTGGGAGCAAGTCTCGTCGGTGGTGACGACGGTGACCGCCGACCTCAACAACGAGCTGGGCTTCGGCTTGGCCCTGTATCCGTTCCCGCTTACCACCGACGCGGTGTGTCAGCCCGGCGGCATGGTGGTCCCGATCCGAGATCAGAATGCGGCCGCGATCTCGAGCACTCTGATGTCGACCGTGCCCTGGGGCGGCACGCCGACCGCGCCGACCCTCAACGAGGTGCGGCTCTACCTGCGCAGCAATCCGTCGACGCGGACCCGGGCCGTGGTGCTGGCGACCGACGGCGCGCCCAACTGCAACTCGTCCAACAACCCGGCGACCTGCACCTGCAGCCAGACCGTCAGTTGCGACCAGGCATATGCCTGTCTCGACGACGCCATGGCAATTGCAGCGGTGCAGGAGCTGGCCAACGACGGCTATGCCACGTTTGTCATCGGTATTCCCGGTTCTGATCGCCCCGACCTGTTTGCCAGTGTCCTCGATCGCATGGCCGATGCCGGCGGCACTGCCATCGCCGGCGCTCATCGCTACTACGACGCTGTCTCCGGCAGCGCTCTCGAGCAGTCGCTGCGGTCGATCGGGCAGCGCATGACCACCTGCCGGTTCGAGATGCAGAACGACCCGATGTCATCGGCCCTTTCGGTGACGGTCGATGGCACACCCGCGCAGCGAGACCCGACCCGGACCAATGGCTGGGACTACGTCGGCGTGCGCACCATCGAGTTCTTCGGCCCTGCCTGCGAGGCATTGGCACAGGGATCGCCGGTGATCGTGGTCGAGTACTGCTTCCTGCCGGGCGGTTGATCGACGCCTCTTCTGGCGGCTGCGGTCGCCCCCCGCCGACGACGATCCCATATCTAGTGCCAGCAGAGGTCAGTACGCGAGCGACATCCCTATCAGCAGGCGGTGCGCGGTGCGCGGTCCGACCTCCTTGCGCGCCATGCCGTCCGGGACGAACATGGCATACAGGAGCTCGAGCGTCGTTCCCGGTGCCAGCTTGAGGTTGCCCTCGAGGTCGATCTCGTATCCCAGCAGGGTGGTGGCCCCTGATCCGGCTGCGACCAGGGCCCGACCCGAGCCGTCGATCCAACTGTCGTCGACCGAGGCCAGGGCGAGACGTCTTCCGCTCAGCGCCAGCGAGGATTCCTCGCTCGAGACGCGAGCGGCGATCCATGTATCCTGCGCGTTGCTCGGCCGCAGCATATCGGCGGCGCCAAACCTGGTGTGGATGGCAGCCAGCGGCGCGTCGAACGCCGTGCTGCGGTTGGACAGAGGGTGGCTGGCCCCGCTCGAAAAATCGTAACCGAGCAGAAGCGTTGGACGACCGGGCCAGGGCCCGATCAGCGACAAGCGCGAGCCGGCGTCGGCCGCCAGGTGCTCGAGGCCGCGCGCCTCGCCGACCTGAAGATTGACCGTGCTGTTGAGCTGGAGCATGGCAGCCGGAGCGATCTGCAACGATAGCCCGATGGTGGCGATCCGGGTCGGGCGCCGCTCGTCGCCGGGGATATCCGGATCGTCCAGGGCAGCCAGCGCGTTGACGATGTGGCCGAGCGCGTGACCTTCGAGCGTCAACACCGTGCCCAGGTGCCAGCTCGCCGCCGCTGCTCCCAGATAGTCGCCAGCGGCGCGCGGCGCATTCCGGCCGAGGTCGGCGAGCTGCTGTTGGCTGTCGAGCGCGGCGACGAAGCCGTCGAAGTCGACGAGGCCCAGGCCTGCGCTCAGGCGGATGGCGTCGATCCGACGCGGGCGCTGGGCAAAGCTCTCCACGCTCGCCAGCCGGCCGTCGAGCCATTCGATGGCCTGGCGGCCGATCCGGGCCTGGGTCAGGCTGTCTCCCCAGGGCAGACGGATCTCGACCAAGGCCTCGTCGAGAAACAGCTCGGGCTCGGCAGCGCGATCGCCGAGCGCGCCGGCCGCGCCCAGCGTCAGCTTGGCGCCGTAGCGATCCAGCGCCATGGCCTGCACGCCGACCGCGCCGCGAACCGGAAACCAGGTCGTCGGTACGGGCTGGGCGCACAGGTCGCGGCTGGCGTCGACCCCTCCGCGCAGGCGGACATCCACCACCGGCACGACGTCGAGAGCCTGGGGCAGCAGCCCGACCGGGTCGCTCTCCTCCTGGGCCGCGCTCGGGCCCGCCAGCCCGGTCGAGGCACAGAGCAGAAGCGCGTGCAGCAGCCGGCCGGGCGCTTGGCTCCTCCTCATGCGCGCCGACCTATTGCAGACCGGTGTAGCAGGTTGGCCGGAGCTCGATCCTGCCGTCGACGTAGGGGGCGACCTTCTGCTTGGCCCGCACGTAGTAGGAGAGCGCATCCGAGTCGGTCAGATCGGTGCCCCCCTGGTTCACGTTGTAGAGGATGTTGTCGAGAAAGTCGCCTTCGCACGGGACGGTCTCGCAGAGCGCCTTTTCGTTCGCGTCGCGCTGCACGAAGGCGACGAAACCGTCGCCGCCGGCCCCGATGAAATTGCTCATCGCCACCGGGTAGGTGTGCGCCGTGGTGTCCGAGACCATCTCCCAGGTCGGGTTGGCGTCGTCGTCGTTGTTGCGCACCATCAGCGACCCGGGCACGATGCGCGCGCCAGGGGTCGTGATCTGGTCGCCTTCGGTGTTGATGGCCTGCGTGGGTTGCGAGCAGTCGACCGCGAACTTGAGGCGCGACACCTGCAAGAAGTGGCCGGCCTGCCCGCTCTTTCCGGTTTGACCCAGCAGGTCGACCGAGTGCTCGAGCGCCAGCTTCAGGTCGTGGCCGGTGAGCTCGACGACGGAGAGGAGGTTATCGAACGGCAGCATCTGCCGGATGTCTCTCTGGTAGAGCGGCCCGACCGGTATCAGCTCTCGCTCTCCGCACGCCGTCTGCGAGCGGATCCCGCCGCCATTCTGGAATGCGGCGACCGGGCAGGGGAGGCCGGCCATGGGGTTGCACAGGCTCTTGGCCGTGAAGTAGAAGGCATCGGCCACCAGGTTGCCGGCCACCGCCTCGCCGGTGCGCACCACGCTCTTGCGCAGGTCGAGCTCGGACATGGTGTAACCCAGCAGCTCGCCGAGCTCCTCCTCGCACTCATTGACGACGGTCATGCAGAGGTCTGGATTGTCTGGCCCGCACAGGATACAGCCGGCGAGCCCGCTCACGGCGAGCGCGATCGAGGCACCGAGGATGGCGTTGCCGCGCCCTTGCATCATCCACAACAAGATAGCGCATCGGCGCCGGGGTTGAAAGGCCGACGGCGGCTCGCGCGGAGGCAACTAGGTTCCGTCGTCACGATTTGCCTGGATCGGTTGCGAAGCCCATCTGACGCGGTAAAATGTAATTAGGTGGGTGTGAAAGAAGACCGACGACTGAGATGATCACGAGGGTCAACTCAAGCCAGCGCGGTCTGCGAGGGGTCATTCATGACCTGGCGGGCGACAACTATGCCTGCGCTCACCGGGTTGATACTGCTCGGATGCATATCACTGCACGTCGCGCCGGCTGACGCGATCGACGACACTGCGCTCGGCGCGCTGGCCGAGCTGGAGCCAAGCTTCCAGGCCTTTGTCAACACCCCGTTGGCGGGAGCTAACCCGGCGCAATCGTTGGATAATCTCGAACGCGAGATGGCGCGGTTGCTCGAGCTGCGCGATCGCTACGTCGATCAGCTCGCGCGTTTTTCGAGCACCCACTTCGCCTGGTTGATCATGCTGCGCATCGCCGAGATGCACCTCGATCTGGCGGCGCGCGCCCGGGCACTGCCGGCACCGGTCGACGCCACTGCCGACAACCGGGCGGCCTATTTCGAGATCACCGAGGTCTACGCGGTGCCCCTCGAGGATGTGGGTCTCAACGTACTGCGCCAGATCGAGGCGGTCGGCGGCGCGCTCGATCCGCAGAGCCCGTGGGTGCAGCGGGCGCGGTTCTACCTCGGGCTGCACGCCGGCGACGAGTATCCGGGCCTGCGCCGCGATCTGCAGCAATTGCGCGCCGACGTCACCCGCGAGCCGCGTTTTGGGCCGCCGCGATCGCTGCTCGATCCCGGCCGGCTGGCACCGCGCGCGGCCCGGCTCTTTGCCGAGTAGGGGCTCCGGGCAGGCGGCTGCCGTCGCCGGTCAGCTCTCGATCAGATTGACGATGAACATCACCGCGCGCTCGACGCATGACTGGTCCTGGATGTAGTAGACGCCGGTCTTGCGGCTGCCCGTCGAGTAGCGATGGAGCACGCGGCCCTCGCTGTCCGGCGCGTCGGCGGTGCCGGCCCCGAAGCGCGACTCGATCTCTGCGCGCGAAGAGCCGATGCCGATGGCAGGCTGGCCATCGCTGTCCTGGCCCTGGAATGGCGCGCTGACGATCGCGGTGTACACCTTGCGGTCGTCGCCGGCGATGGCCTGCGTGGCGGGCCCGCTGAAACGCAGGCCGAGCACGGAGTAAGAGAGCACCAGGAGGTTGACGGGCACCGAGCCCACGGTCACCGTCAGGTCGCCATCGGCCTCGGGTGCGGCGCCGAAGGCGGTGCGGATCGCCGCCAGCGACGAGCCGGTCGGCACGGGCACGACGATGACGTTGTGGCTGATGCTGACGCTGCCGATGGTGCCGTCGGCGAAGCTGAGGGCGGTGTCGATGGTGCCGGTCGGCGACTGCGGCGCATGCACCGAGAGGGTCTCCACCGCCCCGCCGTTGAGCAACACGCTGTGGCCAGCGTACCAGAAGCGGTACTCGCCCTCCGCTCCGGCGACCGAGGATCCGGTGCCGGTGAAGTCGGCGCTGCCGAAGGCGTTGGCCACCGCGGTCGCGCCATCGCCGAGTGCGAGTTGGGGCGTGGTGTCGGTGTGGCCGGCGAAGTTGCCGAAGGCCGTTATCTTGTACAGACGGTCGGTCTCCGAGAGCTCGCCCTTGTGCGCGGCGGTGCCGCTGAGGTCGTCTGCAAAGTAGAGCACCAGACCCTCGCTGCAGTAGACAACGGCAAAGTCGCTGAACGGGGCTGGCGTCTCCGTGGCTCCGCCCATGGCGGTGACCACCTCGCCGCGGGTTGCTCCGATGCTGAAGACATGGCTGCCGCCGATGCCGGGAGTGCCCAAGGTGATCAAGGTATAGGGATTGTTGCTCGCCGCGATGCCGTCGCAGGCCGTGAAGGCGGGCGGTGTGCAGCTTGCGGCGTCGCCGCTCGCCTGATCGAGGCCGATCCGATCGGAGCCCGGGCCGGCGTCGGTCGTGGCGGTGTCCGCGATGGCAGCGTCCGCGACGGCGGCGTCGGGCGCCGCCTGGTCCGGCGCGCGATGGTCCGAGCCAGCGTGGTCTGGACCTCGCGCGTCGCTGACGCCGGCGTCCGCCTGATCGACGGGCGGGCACGCCGCCAGCACGAGGACCAAAAACCCGGTAGCCATCGTCAACTGCGTTTTCACGGCAGACCTCCTGGCGCCGGCCGCGCGGGCCGGTGTGATTCGTTGCGGTGTCGCCGATCGTCAGATCTCGCGCAACTTCAGCTTGCCGGACTCGTCGATGCGAGCCCGGAACTCCTGGCCGCAGTAATAACAGCGGACCTCGGCACCGTCGGTAATGCCCTCGTCATAAGGATTGTTGGCATTGCAGTTTGGGCAATCGAAATCGTTGTACTTTTTCTGGGGCTTGTTCGATTCGTCGCTGTCGCTCATGGTATCGCTCCGCCGCTCATTGTTTGAAGACCGCCTCGACGTCACCACCGGGCGGCCCTCCCAGCCGCTTGATGATCAGTCGCTTGCTGGTGTCGCCTTCCTTCAAGGTCACCTCGTAGTTGAAACGGGCGCTGTCGCTGGTCTCGAACGAGATGAGATGGGTGCCGACGGCGAGCTTGATGCCCTGTCCTGGCCACAGCGGCGTCCGCTTGTTGGTCTTTTTACCGTTCACATAGATGGTGGCCGGGGGCGTCGTGTTGATGGCGAGCTCGACCTCGGCCCGACTGCTCTTGGCCGCGGCGGTCGCCTTCTTCTTCAGCTTGACGTCGAGCGTCTTCTCGGTCTGGCCGCCAAAAGAGACCTTGGTCCGATGCTCGCGGTAGCCGTCGAGGGCGATCACCACGGCGTAGCTGCGATCGCTGAGCAGGCTGGTGATGGTCGCAGGCGTCGTGCCCTGCGCATCGCCATCCACCGAGACATCGGCGCCCTGCGGGTCGCTGGTGACGATGAGAGAGGCCGGTCTTGCCGGCTCGGGTTTGGGGGCTGGCTTTGGTTTGGTCACGGTGCCCGCATCGGCCACGCCGGCGATACCCGCCGCCGGGTGTCGAGGTGTCGCCGCCGCCGCGTCGGGAGCGCCCGGCGCGGGCCGCCTGGCATCCGGTCGGGTCGCAGCGGCATCGATGGCGGTTGCCATCGCGACCGCCGGGCCCGGCAGCGAAGCGGGGCTGGCGCTGGGCTGACTAGTCGCCACGTCGGGTTGCATCGTCGGCGCGCTGGCCGCGCTGGCTGGACCCTGAAGCGCCTCCATCGGGAACAGCGACGCCTCGATCGTCAGCGTTTCGTCCTGCTCTACTATGACGTGCGGCAACCTGAAGTCGACAAAACCCGGCGCTCGCACCAGCAACTGGTGGCTGCCCGGCTTGAGGCCGATGACACGCGCCGGCAATTGCTGGGCGCGCGCCTGGCCGTCCACGATCACCTCGATTCTCGGCGGTACCTCGAGCCCCACCGGCGCGACCACGACCAGCGCGGTCTCGACCTGGGACGCCCGCGTGATGAGGCGCTGCGCGATCAGCGCGCCGACGACGACGATCGCGGTCATGCTCACCGCTATTCCGATGATCACGAGGCTGCGCGGCTGGCTCAACAACAGCAGCATCGACCGCGAGATCTCGGCCGTTCGCCGCGCTGCCCGGTCGACGATGCTGGTCGTCGCCGCCCGGCCGGTGCCCGCGGCGCGCGGTCGCACCCGCGCCTTGGCGGCGGCCGCGGCGGGTGCTGTCTTGACGGCGGTCCCGGTGCGCTCCGGCGCCTTGGCGAGCGGCTGGGTGGCCTGCGCCGCCATCGGTGGCGGATTCCGTCGCGGCTGGATGCTCGGCTCCGGCACCGGCGTCATTTCGTCTTGCATATTGGGCGACGGCTGCGGAGCGACCAGGCTTGATTCATCCGTGGCCTCGTCCAAGCCGAGATCCGGGCGCTCGAGCGCAGCCGTCGGCATCGAGGCCAGCTCGGGTGCGGATCGCTCCAGCGGGAAGGACGGATCGGCTCTCGTCTCGGCATCCGCTTCATCATCCATGGCCGATATCGTTGGCGGGTCAGGTTCTTCGGCGAAGTTACGATCGGCCTCGTCTCCAACAGGCAGCGCGGTGACCTGGGTCTTGCTATCGTCGTACGAGCCGGACTGCTGCGGGACCGGTTCGTCCTCGAGGTCGATCTGGATTGCCGCGGTCTCGACCTGCGCCTCGTCCTGCATTTCGGTATCGGGCTCGTCCTCGTAGGTCGCGGCCGGCTGCGCATGTCTGAGCGGCTTGCCCGGCGGAAACAGGTCATCGCTCGATGTCTCGGCCCCGACCGGGGCGCTCGACTCGATGATGTAGGCGCTGTTCTTGATCAGGCCTCCGGCAGCGCCCGGCGCCAGCGGCAGGTCCTCCTCGGCCGGTCCTTCGACCTTGAGGTATTCCTCCATCTTGGCCTGCTCGAGCGCCAGCTCGGGAGCGTATGTCTCGTGCATGAACTCGGAGAGCTTCTTGGCGCTGAAGATCGATCGGTCCTCGATCATGAACCGCTGCAGATCCTCGGCCAGATCGGAGGCCCACTGGTAGCGGTCCTCGGCCTCCCGCGCCAGGCTCTTGAGTACGATCGTCTCGAGCTCGGGCGAGATCTTCTTGTTGTAGGTGGTTGGCGGCAGCACCTCGGCGTTGCGCACCCGCTCCAGCGTCGAGAAGTCGCTCTCGCCTATGAACAGCCGCTCGCCGGTGAGCATCTCGTAGAGCAGCACGCCCACCGCGAATATGTCCGAGCGCCGGTCTATCACCAGACCGCGCACCTGCTCGGGCGACATGTAGCCGAATTTTCCCTTGAGCACACCAGCCTGGGTCTTGGAGGCGCGGTTGGCGGCCTTGGCGATGCCGAAGTCGATCAGCTTGATCTCGCCGTCGTACGACAGCAGCACGTTCTGCGGGCTGACGTCGCGGTGGATGATGTTTAGCGGCCGGCCGGCCGCGTCCTTCTTGCGATGCGCGTAGTCGAGGCCTTCGCAGATCCTCGATGCGATGTAGGCGGCCTGCGGGATCGGCATCAGCGTGCCCGATTGTCGCAGCCGGTCGAGAATGGTGCGCAGATCGCGACTCGAGATGTACTCCATCGCGATGTAGTAGTTATTGCCATACTGCCCCAGCTCGTAGATCTGGGCGACGTTGGCGTGCGCAAGCTGCACCGCGATGCGCGCCTCGTCGATGAACATTTTGATGAACTCGTCATCCTCGACCATGTTGGGGAGGATGCGTTTGATCGCGACGATTCGCTCGAACCCCGCCACGCCGAAGGTCTTGGCCTTGAAGACCTCGGCCATGCCGCCCACGTTGATGCGCTCGAGCAGCAAATACTTCCCAAATTTCATTGGGTAGCGGGCCATGGCTCCACGCGCCGCACACCAGCGGCCACAATAGCATCCACTAATATATGAGGCTCGGCGATGCGTAAAGACCGGGCACGCCCTCTTTCTCGTCGCTGGCACCCGCGTGGCATTTTGAGTGGTCAGTAGCGCGGTAAAAGTGGTATGGCCGGTCACCGCTGCTCGACACCATTCCGGTTGGGCGCTGCTGGGCCGCCGAGGGAAGCGTGAGCGTCGAGATCGCCTTTGCCAGTGTCATAGCTTTTGCCGTGGCGCTGGTCCAGGTGTCGCGCCGGACGATCCTGCACTCTGGCAACATCTTGGGACCGGCGCAGTTGATCGCGGGTTGCATGTGCGCCGCGCTGGTGCCGGCGCTGGCCGTCTACGCGCTGCATTTCCACCCGGCCTGGGCGCTCGGCGTGGCGGCCGACTCGAGCCTCGTGGCGGCGTTCGCCGCTCACGGTTTCTGGCTGGCGCTGGCGTTCGCGGGAGCGCTGCTCGTCGTCGGGTTGGCGAGCTATCTCGCGTCGTCGAAGTTGCTGCTGGCCGGTCGCCGGATCGCGGTGCTGCTGCCGGCCGCACCGGTCTTTTTGCTGGTGCTGGCGATTCCGCTGCGCGGAGCGGTGGGCGGTCGCTTCACCGGGGACGAGCCGCCGCCGACCATCATCCCGACGGCGATCGTGATCATCTTCCTGGTCGCGACCCTGATCGCTGTCAGCCGTTTCGACGCGGCGAATCCGCCGCAGCGTTGAGATGCGGGTCCTGGCGATCGAGTCGTCGTGCGACGAGACCGCGGCCGCGGTGCTGAGCGCGCCGTTCGATCTCGAGAGCTCGATCGTCGCCTCGCAGGTCGTCGTGCACGCGCCGTACGGCGGCGTGGTCCCCGAGCTCGCCTCTCGCCACCACGTCGAAGCGGTGGTGCCGGTGGTGCGCCAGGCGCTGGCCACCGCGCGGCGCACGCTCGACGAGATCGACGTCGTGGCGGCGACCAGCGGGCCCGGCCTGATCGGATCGTTGATGGTCGGTCTGCAGGTGGCCAAGGGCATCGCCTTCGCCCGCGGCCTGCCGTTCATCGGCGTGCATCATCTCGAGGGGCACCTGTGCGCACCTTTTCTCGCGGCACCGCGCCCCGAGTTTCCATTTCTCGCGTTGCTCGTTTCGGGTGGTCATACCGGTCTCTACGCGGTGCGCGCCGTGGGGGACATCACCTGTCTCGGCGCGACCCGCGACGATGCCGCCGGCGAGGCCTTCGACAAGGTGGCAGCCCTGCTCGGGCTGGGATATCCGGGCGGCGTTGCCATCGAGCGCGCGGCGGCTGGCGGCGACGCCGCGAGGTTTATGCTGCCGCGCGCGCTGCGCGGTCGCCGCAATCTCGACTTCAGTTTCTCGGGTCTCAAGACCGCGGCGCGCATCGCGCTGGAGCGCCTGGGCGACGACCTCGACGCGACCGGCCTCCGAGATTTCTGCGCCTCGGTGCAGGCGGCCATCGTCGACAGCTTGATCGAGAAGTCGCGCTGGGCGCTGCGCCAGGTCGACTGCCGTCGACTGGTCGTGGCGGGTGGAGTCGCCGCCAATCGAGCGCTGCGCGAGGCGCTGGAGGCCCTGCGGCGCAGCGACGGGATCGATGTCTACCTGCCTCCGCTCTCCTATTGCACCGACAACGCGGCGATGATCGCGGTGGCGGCCGCCCTGCGCTGGAGTCGCGGCGACCGCGATCCGCTCACCAAGCCGGCGCTGGCGACGTGGCCGCTGGCCTCGTGAAAGCGCGCTACCGCTGGTTTCGCAGCTTGGAGACGATGTCTCGCACATCCCTCGCAAATGGCCCGCCGGGCGCCAGCGCGAGGTAGCTATCGTAGGCCTTGATGGCCTCCGGCACCCGGTCCAGCGACTGGTAGACGGTGCCGAGCAGGACGTAGGCGGGCGCGTATTTCTCGTTGAGCTTGAGCGCTTGTTTGAGGCTGCGCTCTGCCGCCACTAGCTGGTCCATCTCGTAGTAGGCATTGGCCAGGGCGGTGTGGGCCTCGGGGCTCTTGGAATTGATCGCGAGCGCCTTGCGATAGCTGGCCGCCGCGGCCTTGAGTTGCCCTCGCTCGGCCAGCGACTGGCCGCGTTTTACCAGGGACTCGAAGGTCTCCGCCGGCGCGGCGTCGACATCGGTTGCAGCGGAGACCGCCGGGCCGACCCGGGCGGCATCGGTCGTCGCAGACGGTACGGCAGCGTCGGTCGCGGTCGCGATCGCCGGGCCGGCCGGCGCGGCGTCGGTCGCCGGGAGTGGTACGGCAGCGTCGGTCGCCGTCGCGATCGCCGGGCCGAACTGCGCGGCATCGGTCGCCGAAAGCGGTGCCGCGGCGTCAGCAGCCGCTTGCGTGGCCGCGATCGACTGCCCGTCGCCAGCGCCACCGAACAGCTCCGACACCCAGCTCAGCCCCCCGCGCGACACCGCCACCGCCGCGATAAAACCGACCGCGATCAGCAGCGCGCTCAAACCTGCGGCGCGCAGCCAGAAACCCCGACCCGAATCGAGCGCGACCGCGCTCGGTGGCGCGGACGGCAGCAGCGGCGGCAGATCGTCGCGGCGGACGTTGATCGGAGTCAGCGGCGTCTCTCCCTCCTGTGCCTCCGGTGCCGAAAAAAAGTCCGCCTCCTCGCCGGTGTCGCTCGCGGCGATGGGCGAGGTCGCCTCCGCGCTGGCCGGAGCTGCCGGCCGCGTCGCGACCGTGGTCAGCGGGATGATCTCGAGCGCCGGTGCCGAGGGAGCGGTGGTGCTCGCGACCGGGACCGCTGCTTCTTCCCCCGAACTCGCGGATGGCGCCGCGCTCAGCTCCTCGGCGAGCGCGCTCTCGAGCGAGCGCTCGGCCGGAGGGGGTTCTGCTGCCGGCGCGATCGCTGCCGGCCCGGCGGGCGCCTCCTCCTCCTCGACCGGGCCCGGCGCGGACGCCTGCGGTTCGCCCGCGTCGCGCGCTGCCTCCTCTGCTGCCGCGATGACCTCGGGACCGACCCAAGAAGCGTCCGCCTGCTCGGGAGAGGTCTCGACGGCGACCGGTGCCGAATCGGCGGCTGACGCGGCCGGCGTCGGAGCCTCATCGGTGGCGCTCGATTCGGTGTCGCGCTGGGCTTCGAGAACCGCCAGCAGCTCGCGCTCGCTCACCGGTGCCACCACGTCGTCCCAGGATTCGTCGGCCGGCCATTCCGGGCGACCCACGACATCGGTCGGCTGGGTGGCTGCGCTGGCCGCGACCAGCTCCTCCGGCGCTTCTTGCAGGGCGAGCGACGCCGAGGGGCTGCTGGCGCTCGCAACCTCGGGCTCCGGTCCCGGCGAGATCTCGGCGCTCGCCGCGCCCTCCGGAGTGGCGTCGGACAGCAAGAGCGGCGGATTGGCCTCGGGCGCGATCGCGGAATCGATCGGAACCGGTTGCTCGGCCGCCGGCTCTGTCGGAACCTCCGGCGCAGCAGCGGCTTCCGGCTGCGCTGGCTCAAGGGTGGGCAGCGCCGGCTCGACGGCAAACTGCGCTGGCTCGACGGCAGGCTCCGCCAGCGCAGCGTCAACATCGACGAGCCCGGTCTCCGTCGGTGGCGCGGGAGGCATCGGCTGCTCGAGCCAGTTCTGGACGCGGGCGACCGCCTGTTCGTCGGCTGGCGGGCGCACCGTGATATCGTAGATCAGGCCCTCGAAGAAGAGCTTGGAGATGATATTGAGCGCCTCGAGATCGCCAAAGTCGCTGGCGTCGACGATCTCCATCAGCGTGCGCTCGCCGTCGAAGAGCTTGAGGATCGCGTTGACCTCGTCCGGAATCTCGGCGAGGCGGCTGGCGAACTCGCGATAGTCGATGTCGAAGCGGCTGTCCAGCGGCGGAAGCTGCTCGAGCATCAGACCCCACTCGTCGACGCGGCGCATGCCCTCCATCAGCAAGCCCTGCGTCGAGACTTCGATGACGTCCGCCCGATCGTGGTTGATGAAGTCGATCTCGAAGTTGCCGTCGGCCCAGACCAGGAAGCGGTAGATCGCTTTCTCCCCGCGCAGCTTGCCCATCTCGGCATCGACCACCTTGCCGCTGCGAAAGAAGATCTTGCCCTCCTGCGGGCCATTCTTGAGGGTCAGGATGCCGGTCTTGCGGCCGATCTCGATCGTCTGCAGCAGGTCGACCACGCCCATGTCGCCGAGAAAGCCGCCAAAGCCCGAGCGGTCGCGCCGCTCGAGCGTCTCCTTCTCGCGCCGCTCGAGCAGGATGCGAATGCGGGTGACCACCTCCTTCAGATAGATGGGTTTGGTCAGGTAGTCGTCGACACCGAGCTCGAGGCCGCGGATCTTGTGCTCGATGTTCTTTTGCGCGGTCAAGAACACGAACGGGATGTTCTTGGTCTTGGCGTCGGCCTTCAGCCGCTCGCAGAACTCGAACCCGTCGAGCGTCGGCATCTTGGTGTCGGAGATGATCAGGTCGGGGGTCGACAGGCCGACCTTGTCGAGGGCATCGGCGCCGTTGACGGCGGTCGTCACCGAGAAGCCAGCCTTGCGCAGGCTCACCTCGAGGAGCCGCTGGCTCTTGGCGTCGCTGTCCACCAACAACAGGTTCTTTTTTGCCACTTCTGATCCGGGGCGCGGGAAACGATCCCACGCCACGCCAGAAAACACCTGGCTGGCCGCATTATCTTCTGGCTCGGCCAGTGGAAGTCAAGGTCGGGCCGCAGGCGGGGTCAGCGGTCGCGGCCGGAGGCCTGCTCGAGCAACAGCAGCGGTCGCTGCTCGAGCTTCTGCTCGAGCTTCTCGATCGCGGCCGTGGGCGTCGGATCTGCTGGCGCCAGATCATGCCAGCGCCGGTAGCTGTCGAGCGCCTGCGACAGGTGACCAAGCTGTTCCTGGCAACGCGCCATGCCGGCGATCAGGTTGGCCTGGTCGGGCTGCAGGACGTGCGCTCGCTCGAACTCGCGCAGCGCCTTGGCCGGCAATCGCTGCTGCTCGTAGAGCAGCCCGGACAGGTAGAGACCATACAGCAGGCCGTCGCGTCCGGGCGCGCTGCGGCGATAGGCTTCGAGGTGCTGGCGGGCCTCGCTGAACTGCTGCCGTTTGCGGGCGCTTTCGAACAGCGCGATCCAGAGCGGGCTGGGGTCGCGGACCCGTTCGATGGCCGCCCGCCAGATCCGGTCGGCCGCGGCCTCGTCACCGCGCCGCGCTGCCAACTGGCCGAGCGCGACGTGACCGCGGGCGTCGGCCGGTTGGACCTTCACCATGCGCTGGGCGAGCTGCTCGGCGGCCTCCAGATCGGAGCGCCCCAGCGCCCACTCGAATCCCGTGGCCAGCGCCCGCGGATCGTCCGGCGCGCTCGCCAGCCGGTCCTCGAGACAGCGATCCGCCTCGCCGGTGCGCCGGGCCTGGCGCAGGGAGCGGCACAGCAGCAGCAGCTCGTCGGAGGTGACTCCGCGCCGCAGCGATGGGTAGCTGGCGTCGAGCGCGATCAGATCGCGCACCAGCGCGTTCTTCTCGTGGTGCAGCTCCATCGCCCGCCGCCATTCGTCAAACGCCTGCTCGCGCGCTCCCATCGCCCACAGCACGCGCGCGGTCAGCCGATGGGACGGGCCGTAAGTCGGGTTGAGGTAGAGCGCCCGGTTGAGCCAGCGCAGCGCCCGGCCGCGATCGCCACCGCGTTGCGCCAGCTCACCGCGCGCGATCGCCAGAGCGTACATGTAGTCCGCTGGATGGCGGCGCAGCCCCTCCACGCCGAGGCGGCCCAGGGCCACCGGATCGCGGGTCGCCGCCAGGGCCGCGTCGAGGTCTCGGCCGTCGTGGCGATGTCCCCACACCAGCGCGCCGATGCCGACCGCAGCCACCAGCACGCTCGCGACCGCGACCGCGCGCGGGTCGATGCGCCAGACGAAGCGGACCGGCCGGCGTGCCTCCGGCTCGCTGGCGACCACCGGTGCCGGTTGCTCTTGGCTCCAGGCGCTGCGCCTCGGACGGCGGTTGGTGACCGCGACGGCGATCAGGATCACCGCGGCAGCGACGGCCGGGATCTCCAAGTCAAAGTCGACGAGATTATGGACGCCGACGAAGAACAGCGCGCAGGTTGCGCCGATGCGGCGCTCATTCCAGGCGTTGCGAACGGCGAAAGCGAAAAAGCAGACCAGGCCCGCCAGCAGCAACGCGCCGGCGAGCAAGCCGTGGTCCACCAGCAACTGGATCGGCTCGTTCTCGACGTAGTTGAAGGTGCCGCTGTGCGGGGCGCTCTTGAAGACGGGAAAGACGCGTCCGAAGGCACCGCGGCCGACTCCGGTTAGCCAGAAAGAAGGCGTCATCCGCAGGGCCTCGCCCCACAGAAAAGTCTTCTCGACTTCGAACCGGCCGGGAACGATCGTCGCCAGCTCGTTTGCGATCGGGCGGTAGGCCAGCAAGACCGCGATCGCCAGCGCTGCGGCCACACCGATCTGCAACAGCCATCCCCGCAGCCGATTGCGCGCGCCGCGCGTGTAGAGCAGGCCACCGCCGAACAGCAACGTCGCCGCCAGCGCGAGCATGCCTCCGCGCGACAGCGTCAGAGGCACGGCCGCGGCCAGCGTGATCGCGGCCAGCCCCCACAGCATGCCGCGCGCGCGGTCGCGGTGACCTAGCGCGAGGCCGGCCGCGACGAAGGCAGCGGCTCCAAAATAGCCGGCGGCGTGGTTGGAGTTGACAAATGACGTCACCAAAAAGCCGCCCTGCTTGGCACCGAACACGCCGTAGGCCGAGCGGACACCCGCGATCGTTTGCAGCGCCGTGACCAGCAGCACCGCCACCCCGCCCAGCGCGACCCAGCGCAGCAGGCGTCGGCCGCCGTGCGATTCGCGGCCGCGCTGGTAGGCGGCGACGAACAGCAGCAGGTAGGTCACCAGCTTGCCCAGCTCGACCGCGGTCGCCGGCGGGTCGAGCGACAGCGGGTGCCAGCGGTAGCCCTCGAGCGGGTCGAGCGAGGTCGACAGGATGTCGTGCGCGTGTGGCGACAGCAGCTCCAGCAACTCCCGCGGCAGCGGCACAAGCTGCCAGACGCTCGATGCCAGCAGGCACAGCGGAAACAGGGCGAGCGCTGGCAGATGGATGGTGCCGCCGCGCTGCCGGCCATGCAGCGCCACCAGCAACGATCCCGCTGCCGCCAGAACGAGAAGGGCGAGCTGCGTCTCCAGGTGTACCGCGCCGAGCGCCAGCGGCGCCATCACGACGGCGCCCACCAGGGTCGCGTCAGCGGCCGGGCCAAGCGATCGTCGGTGGCGCCCCTGCGGCATCGCGCGATCCTACCGGGCCGCGACGCGGCGCGCGTCGCGGTCGCGTTGAGGTCGCATTCCATGCGATGTTACCGTACGGGTCAACCGGATGTTGCCGGGTCTCGCGATCGCGCATCGGGAGCGGAGGTGGAGATGTCGCAGAGCGTATTCGTCCACGAGACTGCCGTCGTCGACCGCGGGGCCGACATCGGAGCCGGCAGCAAGGTCTGGCATTTCTGCCACGTCGCTGCCGGGGCTCGCATCGGCATGCACTGCACGCTCGCGCACGGCGTCTACGTCGGCTCCAATGTCTCCATCGGAGACGGTGTGACGGTCGCGAACCAGGTGTCGTTGTTCGATGGCGTCGAGATCGGCGACCGCGTGTTCGTCGGCCCGTCTGCGGTCTTTACCAATCTCGAGGTGCCCCGCGCCCAACTGAAGAGACCGGCCGCGGCGACGCGGATCCGCGTTGGCGAGGGAGCGACCATCGGAGCCAACGCGACCTTGCTGGCCGGGATCGCGGTCGGTCCCTGGGCGTTCGTGGCTGCCGGTGCCGTGGTGACGCACGACGTGCCGGCGCAGGCGCTGGTGGTCGGCGTACCGGCGCGCGTCGCCGGCTGGGTCTGCGTGTGCGGGCATCGCCTGGACGAGAGTGACCGCTGCGCTGGATGCGGCGCCCGCTACCAGCGGCGCGACGGTGTCCTGCGACCGTTGCCTGGCGCCGGAACCTGACCGCGCCACGTCACTTGGCGCCGAGGATGCCCCGGAAGTAGTCGATCGTGCGCGTCAGCCCGGTGTCGAGATCGACCTGCGGCGCCCAGTCCAATCTCTCCCGCGCCAGCGAGATGTCGGGCCGACGTCGCGTCGGATCGTCCTGCGGCAGCGGACGGTGCACGATCGTCGAGCGCGATCCGAGCAGGCGTATTATCTGTTGAGCCAGCTCGAGGATGGTCGTCTCCCTGGGATTGCCGAGGTTGACCGGGCCGATAAAGCCCTGCTGGTCCATCATCCGCACCATCCCCTCCACCAGATCATCTACGTAGCAGAACGATCGGGTCTGCGAGCCATCGCCAAACACCGTGATCTCGTCGCCGCGCATGGCCTGGACCACGAAGTTGCTGACCACGCGGCCGTCGTTCTGCAGCATGCGAGGCCCGTAGGTGTTGAAGATGCGGACGACCCGGATGTCGACGCCGTTCTGCCGGTGGTAGTCGAACGCCAGGGTCTCGGCGACGCGCTTGCCCTCGTCGTAGCAGGAGCGCACGCCGATCGGGTTGACGTGGCCCCAGTGCGATTCGCGCTGCGGGTGCTCGAGCGGGTCGCCGTAGACCTCGCTGGTCGATGCCTGCAGCACGCGGGCGCGCACGCGCTTGGCCAGGCCCAGCATGTGCAGCGTGCCCAGGACGTTGGTCTTGATGGTCTTGACCGGGTTGTACTGGTAATGCACTGGCGACGCCGGGCACGCCAGGTTGTAGATGGCGTCGACCTCGACCAGCAACGGCTGCGTGACGTCGTGGCGGATCAGCTCGAACCGGGGGTGATCGGCCAGGCCGCTCACGTTCTCGCGGCGCCCGGTGAAAAAATTGTCGCAGCAGAGGACCTCGTGGCCGTCGCGGATCAACCGCTCACACAGGTGCGAGCCGATGAATCCGGCGCCGCCGGTGACCAGGACGCGCATCGTCGACCTCCCGGGCGGCTCAGGGACGCCCGATTCCGACATAGGTGAATCCGTGGCCGCGCACCCGCACCGGATCGTAGATGTTGCGGCCGTCGAAGATGGCCGGTGCCGCCATAATTTTTTTGAGCCGGTCGAAGTCGGGTTGGCGAAAGGCCGGCCATTCGGTGCACAGACAGAGCGCGTGCGCGCCCTCCGCCGCCTGGTAGGCGTTGTCGGCGAAGAAGACCTCGCTGCGGCCGAGCGCGCTGCGGGCGTTGGGAATGGCGACCGGATCGTAGGCGCGCACCCTGGCGCCGCGCTCGATCGCGCCCCTGATGATCTCGAGCGCGGGAGCCTCGCGCACGTCGTCGGTCTGCGGTTTGAACGAGAGACCCCAGACCGCGATGGTGCGACCGCCGAGCGAACCGCCGAAGTGGCGCAGTAGCTTTTCGAGCAGCACGCCGCGCTGCCGCCGGTTGACCGCGTCTACCGCCTCGGCGATCTCGAACCGGTAATCGTGCTCGCGGGCTGTGACGACGATGGCGCTGATGTCCTTGGGAAAACAGGAGCCGCCGTAACCGATGCCGGGATAGATGAAGGCGGACCCGATGCGCGGATCGGCACCGACCGCGCGCCGCACCAGCTCGACGTCGGCGCCGACCCGCTCGCACAGCGCGGCGATCTCATTGATGAACGAGATCTTGGTCGCCAGCAGCGCGTTGGCCGCGTACTTGGTCAGCTCGGCCGATGCGATGTCCATGAAGAAGACCTTGTGCTCGCGAATGATGTAGGGCGAGTAGAGATCCTCGAGCATGTCGCGCGCCCGCGGATCGTCGGCGCCGATGACGATGCGCGCCGGCCGGAGGAAGTCGTTGACCGCGTCGCCCTCCTTGAGGAACTCCGGATTGCTGGCGACGGCGAACGGGCGGCTAGTCACGGCGGCGATCGCTTGCTTCACCTTGTCGGCGGTACCGACCGGCACTGTGCTCTTGGTGACGACGACGGTGAAGTCGCGGATCGCCCGGCCGACGTCCGCGGCGGCGGCGATCACCGAGCTCAGATCGGCCGCGCCATCGGAGCCGGACGGCGTGCCCACCGCCAGGAAGACGATCTGCGCGTCGGGCACCGCCTCGGCGACGCTGGTGGAAAAACGCAGATGCCCCTCGCGTCGCACCGTCGCGACCAGCTCTGAGAGACCGGGCTCATAAAACGGAATGGTCCCGGTCTCGAGCTGATGTATTTTTTCGACCGCGGTGTCGACGCAGACAACGTCGTTACCGGTGTGGGCAAGGCCAGCACCGGTGACCAGACCCACGTAGCCAGTACCGATGACTGCGACGCGCATGGGGTCCTCCGGCGCCGAAAAGACGACGCAGGATAGCGTCCGCCAGTGGAGTCGACAAGCGCAGGTTGCGCCTTGTAAGGTTGCGCCTTTGTGAGGCTGCGCCTTTTCTCGCCGCCGGGAGCGTGCTACTGCTGCGCCCCGCGATGATGCGATCCAGGTCGCGGTGGCTGGTTGTACTCTGGACGGGAGCGATCGCCGGTGCGCTGATCGGCACATCGGCCCGCGCCGACGATGCGCACTACCAGAATTTTGCGGCCGGCGCCCGCGGCGCGATGCTCGGAGGCGCCTATGCCGCCATCGCCGACGATTCGTCCGGCCTCTACTTCAACCCGGCGGGCATAGTCGACGTCCGGCGCGCCAACCTGTCGATCTCGACCAGCCTCTATGGCTTCGAGCGTCAGCTCGCGTTGACCGATATCTGGAACCTCCAGCGCTGGGCCGACGAGTTCTCGCGCCGGCCGGTCACCGGCGCAGAGATCAACATCATCCCTGCCTCCGGCGGCGTGGCCTGGGCATTCGGGCGGCAATTGCCGGATGGCAGCTTTCCCCACGCGGTGGCCGCCGGCGCCGTGGTGCCGGCATACCGGGGCAGCGTTCACGAGTCCGTGCTCCGGCAGGACACGCTCGATGTCGGCACGGTCTCGCAGCAGAGCGATCGCACGATGTACTTCTCGACAGGCTATGGCTATCGGGTCGGGCCCTGGTTGCGGCTGGGGGTGTCGCTGCACGCGGCGGTGCGCCTGGTCGACTCGAACGAGGAGTTCAGCGCGCTCGATACCTCCACGGTCGCCGCGGATCCTGTCTTCCTGTCGACATCGTCGCGCCTGAGCTTGACCAACGCGTCGCTGTTGGCGACCTTTGGCGTCAAGCTGCGGCCGGGACGGCGCTGGCTGGTCGGTGCCGCGCTGACCACGCCGTCGCTGTCGGTGTTCCAGCGCGGCACCTTTGCCGTGTCGAGCAGTCGCGCCAATTTTCAGTCCGGCGACGGCAGCATCGCGCCGACCGCTCTCGAGATGCACCAGTATCGCGTGCGCTGGGAAGGCGCCGAGCTGCCGCTCTGGAGCAGGCTCGGCGTCGCCTACGTGGTGCCGGTGGATTACACCCTGACTTTTGACGTCAGCCTGTATGCGCCGACCCACTACCGGCTCGTCGCCGACCGCTGCCGGATCGACTACGTCAGCGAGGTGACGCCGCTCTGCGCGCTGCTGCAGTGGAGCGTGCCCACCGCGGGTCGCCTGAGCGAGGACGTGCGGCGGCGCAGCCCGATCCCGGTCGACGTCCAGCGCAACTTCACGGTCAACGTCAACGCCGGGGCCGAGAAGCTGATGCGCGATGACCTCTCGATCGGTATCGGCGCCTTCACCGATTTCTCGAGCGCGCCCGACTACCAGGTCGACGGCGCCGGCAACCTGACGCCGCAATCGACGCTGGTCTCCAATGTCGACCACTACGGCGCTACCTTCTCGGTCGGCTACTTCGGCGAGCACTCGCTCTCGCGCATCGGTCTGATGGGTGCGCTCGGCCTCGGGCAGCGCGCGCGCGCGGTCAGCCCGGGCTCGCGCTTCATCGAGACCGCCGATCTGGTGATGAAGTCGCAACCGGCCCAGGAGTTTTTGATCTACGTCTTCTGGTCGAGCACATTTCGCTACGGCGAGGGTCGATCGCGGCGCAGCGATGCCGAGAACGCCCCCTGACGGGTGGCTACTAGCCGCCGATGCGCGCCACGGCTCCGGCATTGACGATGACGCGCTCGAAGTTGCCGCGGCCTTTGGGGATCAGCGTGAACACCGCGATCCCGGGATGATAGTCGGGCGAGATCCCCTGCACCGCGCGCCGGTCCTTGAACTCGACCGTCAGCGCGCGCCCCTTGGCTTCTTCGGTCGCGCCGCGCATGCCGGACTGGACGAACAGCGCCTTGATGTTGACAAACGGTACCTCCTCGGAAGGCGCGCCCTGGGGCTTGAGCACGAAGCCGGCCGCGCCTTGCATGATCTTGTCCACGGTGCCGCGCTTGACCTCGCCGTTGAGCATGTGCACGGTCACCTTGCGCCGCGCCTGCACCAGCGCGTTGGGGTCTTCGGCCTCGGCGCCCTCCTCGTCGGTGGGGCGCGGCAAGATGCCCTTCTCGTACAGCATCATGAAATCGTCGAGAAAAGCGCCTCCCGGGACCCGCGTGATCGTGGCGACGCCATCGCCGGGCGCGCCCGTGCTCGAGAGCAGACCAGCGCGGCGCAACTCGATCTCGCGCGGATCGACCACGCTGAGGTCGACGGCATCGCTCACCAGCTCGTAGCCCTCGTTGACGTAGCTGTAATAGTATTCGCCGAGCAACTCGTCGAAATCGGCGCAGTAGGTCGATCGCGAGGAGACCTCTGTCAGCTCCTTCTCGACCTCCTCCGGGGTCAGCGCGCGCTTGCGCTTGTTCCTGGGTAGCTCGGGCTCGTTGTCCATGGCATCGCTGGCGTCGAACGATTTGACGCCCTCGTCGTCGGACTTCGGCGGCTCGTAGCCTATCACCTCGTCGGGCACGTCGACCTTGAAGTGGGCCGAGGCGCGCGCCTGGCGCGCAGCGGCCTCCTCTGCCTGCTGTTGCCACAGCGGCTTGTTGCTCGCGGGCTGCGCCGGGGCAGAGGCCGGGGCCGCCGCCGGTGCGGAGGTCTTGGCCGCCGCTGGCGGCGGCGCTGCCTGGGATCCGGTCGGCGCTGCGGGCTTCGGCTTGGCCGGCGCGCTGCTGTCGGCGGCCGCGCCGTTCTTGCCGCGGCCCTGCAGCGAGCCCTGCAAGAAGGCCGAGACCTCGCGCAGCCTCGCCTCGTCTGTCTCATTGAGCTTGCCCTGCTTGGCTTTGAGTTGCTTGAGGTACTTGTACTCCCGCATCAACTCCATCACGTTGGCCATGCAGCCTCCGCTCAGCGACCGGATCCCGGATCGCGGCGCTCGCAGTGATCGCCGTCGATCGCCTCGGCGCGACCGTCGGCAGGCACGTCGGCAGTCTGCCCCCTCCGGGTCATCTCCCGCAGATAGCGAGCGACCGGGTCGCGCCAGTGAACGCTGGTCTCCTCGGGAGTCGGGTCGTACTCCCGCAGCCGGTAGCGGTCGCCGCCGCGGTACATGAACTCGTTGACGACGACCTTGTAGATGCGATCGTCGGCGATCGGCGCGTTGTTGCCGTCGACCGCGTCGATGATCTGACGCTGTCGCTGTTCGTCGCATCGATAGCGGTAGCGCACGCCGCCGGCTATCGATTGCGGGTGGGACAGCACCTCCTTGAGCTGGGCGCCGGTCAGTTCGACCACGATCAGATAATTGTTGAACGGCATCGCGCCGACCAGGGTGGCCATGGTGATGTCCCCCGGGTCGATGTCCTGCCGGATGCCGCCGGTGTTGGTGATCGCGACCTGCACATAGGGCAGAGCGTCGAGCCAGGCGTCGACGATGACATGGCCAAAACGCTGGTCCGGATCGATGCGCTTCATGCCGTGGAGCGTAACCGCCAGTTTCTCGGCGCCGGAGGCCGAGGCGAGGTCGGCAGCGCGATGAATGATGGCTGTGATCTCGGGCGCCGGTTGGAACGGCGGATCGGCGGCCGCTCCCTCGACCCGCACGATCTCCTCGAAATGGTTGACGAGTCGCGCCGGCGTGCCGCGGTAGGTGAATGAGAGATGGCAAAACGATCGCGCATAGGACCCCGGGTTGCACAGGACGATATCGTCCTCCGGCCCCGGGCTCTCGCCGGGGTCCACCGTCATGCTGGCTAGGTGCGAGTGGCCCGATCCGACGAACGAGATGCCGAGCTCGCGAAACAGCGGCAGCAGGGGCAGCAGCTCCTGCACCTCCTGGTGGACGGCGACCACCACCATGTCGGCCGCCTGGGCGCGCAGCGCCGCTACCTCCCGGCGCAGGGCGCCCGGATAGTCGGTGAAGCTCAGACCGGCGACGTTGCGCGAGTGGGTCAAGACCGCGGTGTCGACGTTGGCCAGGCCGATCACACCGACGCGCCCGGCGCCGACCCGGACGATGGTGCTGCTCACGGCGTAGGGCGGCTGCGATTGGTCTCCGATCCGGAACAGATTGGCGGCGAGCAGAGGAAACCTCGCCTCGCTCGCGCGCAGCGCCAGCTCGTCGGTTCCAAAGTCAAAGTCGTGGTTGCCGACGATCTGGGCGTCGTAGCCGATGGCGTTCATGACCTCGACCATCGGCGCTCCCATGAGCACCGTCGATTCGAACGGGCCGGTCCAGCAGTCTCCGCCCGACAGGACGAGGAACCGTTCGGGCTGATAGCCGAAACGGGCGCGCCACAGCCCCAGCAGGTTGGCCATGCCGCCCTCGAAGCGCGTGCCATTTTCGATCAGGTGTGGCTCGAGCCAGCCGTGCTCGTCGCTGGTGAACAGGATCGGGATGTTGAACTCGCGGGCCGTTGCCGGGTCGATGCCCGCGACGCCGTTGCCGGGAGGGGCCGGGTCCGGGCTCGGACCGGCGGGAATCGTCCGGCAGCTCGCCAGCGCCGCGATCGCGGCAAGCCCGCCGACCTGGCGCAGCGCAGCGCGGAGATGTGATTCGCGAGCCATCGTTTCCTGTGCGATCTCTCGAACCGCGCGCCGCGGTCGGCCCCGGACTTTCATTCATATCACTGTCCGGCCGTCCAGTGCACGCTCAAGCTGGGACGCTGGCGGGAACGGTGACGGTCCGCTATGAGAGGGTCGATGGAGCTTTTCGGCATCTCCGATCTACACCTGTCGCTGTCCGGCCAGAAGCCGATGCACATCTTCGGCGACAACTGGCAGGACCACGCGGTTCGGATGGCGCGGGCGTGGGATGCCACGGTCGGCGACGGCGACGTCGTGCTCTGCCCCGGCGATCTGTCGTGGGCCATGCGGCTCGACGAAGCGCAGGCCGACCTGGGCTGGCTCGGCTCCCGACCGGGGCGCAAGGTGCTGTGCCGCGGCAACCACGACTACTGGTGGTCCACGATCTCCAAGGTGCGGGCGGCGCTCCCGCCCAACAGCGTGGCCTTGCAGAACGACGCGGTTCGCTGCGGCGAGATGGTGATCGCGGGCAGCCGCCTGTGGTCGCTGCCGGGGAGCTGCGAGTTCGGCCCGGACGACGACAAGATCTTCAAGCGCGAGCTGGGCCGCCTCGAGCTGTCGCTGGAGGCGGCAGCCAAGCTGGCGCAGGGCGGATCGCCGATCATCGCCGCAGTGCACTTTCCGCCGGCGACCGCCGACGGCGTCGCGACGGCCTATACCGAGTTGCTCGAGCGCTATGGCGTGCGGCTGTGCGTCTATGGCCATCTGCACGGTGCGCCCGCGCATCGCACCGCGATCGAGGGCGAGCACCGCGGCGTCCGCTACGCCCTGGTGGCGTGCGATTTTATCGGATTCGCTCCGCGTCGGTTGACCGGCTTGCTCTGAACGGGGGCTGCGATGGCGCTGCTCGCGATCGGCCTGGGCCTCTCGCCGTCCCTGCACGACCTGACCCGGCGCGCCGAGGCAGCTCTCAGGCGCGCCGATCGCGTGCTGGTCGACGTCTTCACCGCTGCCGCTGCCGACGAGCGCTGTGCCGCGCTCGAGCGTCTGCTCGGTCACCCGGTCGAGCGTCTCTACGGCCCGGATGCGGCGCTGCGCGGTGCGCTCATCGAGGAGGCGCGCTGCCGCGACGTGGCGATAGCGGTCGCCGGCGATCCGCTGGTGGCGACACCGCACGGCCACCTCTGTCGGGAGGCCGCGGCCGCCGGTGTGGAGGTCGTGATCGTGCCGGGAGTCTCGGCGGCGACGGCGGTGGCGTCGTTGTCCGGGCGCGACGCCGCTGGCCACACCGTCGTTCTCGTCGAGGAGCCGCGGCCACCGGGGCAGGTCGAGCTGGCCAGCGTCGGCGCTGCTCTGGACGCCGGCCGCGGCTGCATCGTGTTGGGCGCCGGCCGCTCCGGAGAGAGCAGCGTGTTCTGGCCCGCGCTGGCAGTCCTCCTGGAGCGCGCGTTCGGTGCGGCGGTCGAGCGGGTCGCGATCGACGGCGGCGACACCGCCTTGCTGGTCTGGCGGTCGACGTCACGGCCGCCGGGGAACGGCTGAAGCCGCTATCTGGATAGCTTGCTGAGCAGGCCGCCGGACTTTTTCTGGGCCTCCTGCTCGCGCTTGGCGATCAACCGCCGCTCGCGCTCGACGTTGGGTGTCATTCCCTCT
>JAFGSX010000445.1 GCA_016934455.1 Deltaproteobacteria bacterium | reverse complement strand
TGCGCCTCTTGGCTGAACTAGTTGACAACAACCTATACGGAGTGCGCCGGCTCAATCTCTGGCTCACCGCGGCCGAGGCCGACAGCTTTGCCGGCCCAGAGCTCGCCCTGCCGGAACAGACCGTGGCCCGCATCGCCGACGATCTGCGCTGCTATCTGCAATCGATCGACGAGCATGGGCTGATCCAGGCCGACCGCCACGGCATCTACCAGCTCGAGATCGAGAGCGGGCTGTGCCAGGTCCACCACATCGTCCGGCACAGCTACTGCCCGATATGCGCCAGGCGGGTGGCCCCGCTCAGAGCCGGGGACAGAGCGCGCCTGGAGGGAGAGCAGGCGCGGGTCGTCGCCCGCTGGCAGGAGATCCTCGCCCACGACCCCGAGTCCCTGCCGCCGGAGCCGGCCATGGTGCGCAAGTACCAGGATCCTGTCACCGGCCTGCTCAACCACAGCGAGGAGTGGTCCCGGAGAGCGGGCTACTTTCGCAACATACCAGAGCTGTGGGGAGGGCCGCGACTGGTGCGCGATGGAGAGTACTTCTCCGCGCGCCAGGGGATCAACGGCACCGGACCGTCGCTCGAACACAGACGCCTGATCTGCATCAGCGAGGGTGCCGAGCGCTACGGCCAGTACACGCATCGCCCGGCGCTCGAGTCGGTCGCGTTTAAAGATCTCGATGGCTTCGCGTTCGACCCCAGGGAGATCTCGCTCTACCAGGAGGAGCAGTACGCGCTGCCCGGATTCCCGCGGCCGCGCTTTGACCCTGACCTGCCGCTCAACTGGAGCTGGGGTTATGGCCTGGTCAGCGGGCAAGCGAGGCTGTTCCCGGTCGAGCTCATCACCATGTATCTGTCGGATTTTTCCTATCCGAATCGCCTGGTGACACAGCCGCTCAGCAGCGGCGGCGCCTCGCACGCCAGTTACCGGCGCGCTCTGCTCAACGGGCTGCGCGAGCTGATCGAGCGCGACGCCCACATGATCGCCTGGTACAAGCAGATCCCCCTGCGCCGGGTCAGGCTGCCAAAACGCGTCGGCGATCCCTTTGCCGACGATCTGCTCGCCTTTCTCGACGGTGTGGGCCTGGACTTCAGAGTCTTCGACATGATGCTCGATTTTCCCATGCCGACCTTTCTCACCGTGGGTCGGATGCGGGAGAACCGGGGCAACATGGAAAAGGGAGGGCTCGTCTTCGTGGCGACCGCCGACCTCGGCAAGGTCGCGGCTTTGAGCCGCGGCCTGTGCGAGACCGCGATTCATTATGAAACGCTTTGCCTCAACCCAGATTATTCCAAGGATTACCACAACTTCCCATACAATCAGGACGACCCGGACCAGGGCTGGGACAACTGGTGGCCGACCTACCTGCACTATCTCAATCCAGTCAACGCGGCCCTGGTCGAGGCCAACTTCTTCGATACCACCGACGAGGTGCCCTTCGAGGAGATCGCGGACCGCAGCACCGGCGATCCGGTCACCGATCTCGACTGGCTGCTGCAGCGCTTTGCCGAGCGCAGGCTCGAGCCGTATGCCTGGGATCTGGTGACCGACGAGATCGCGGAGCTGCAGTTCAGGGTCGCCAAGGTGGTCGTGCCCGGCCTGATCCCGCTCACCGCCGGCTTTCAGAGCCGGCGCCTGAGCAGCCCGCGGCTGGAACAGGTCGCGGCCGCGCTCGGCCGCTCCAGCCTGCCGCCCGGCCAGACCTGCCAGCGCTCCCACCCCAACGCCTGACAACGGTGAACAGCGCAGCCAGCCGTCAGCCGATCAGTCGGTTGAGATCGATGCGGACCAGGCGCGCCATCCGCAGGTAGAGATGCATGGCGACCGGATACCAGCCCGCGGTGATGCGCAGGATCCCGGTCAGCCCTTCGGGCAGGTCGCTCTCGTCGCTGCTCGCGCCGCGCAGCTCCACGTCGACCGGGATATAGGCGCGCGCGCCGCTCTCCGTCTGGTCCTGGCGATCGGCGTCGAGGCTGCTCTGGACGCGAGACGCCTCGCCGACCAGCAGCTCGTTGGGCCGGCCGCGCAGCCTGGCAAGCGCCCTGGCTCCGGGCTGGATGAGATTGACCGGAGCCGTGATCGGGACCCGCGCCTCGAGGTACGGGGCCTGTTCGGCGCGCACGAAGGCGATCGGATCACCGGCCGCGACCTTGACCAGGTGGGGCGTCTCGTCGCCGCCGAAGAACTGGAACCTGACGCGACCCGCGATCGGCGATCGCAGCAGCGTCGCCTCGAGCCCGGCGCGGTCGCTCTCCCACTGCGCGCGCAGCATCTCCATCCTGGCCTCGAGCGCCTGCACCTCCTCGTCTTGCGCTCCTGCCAGGGCGCTCTCGAGAGCTTTTTTTGCCGTGGCATAGCTCGTCTCGGCTGCTGCCATGCTCATCCGCGCGCGATCGTATTCCTCCACCGCGCCGCCGCCGGTCTTGAGGCGGCTGAGCCGCGCCACCTGCGCGCGCCAGGACTGCAGCTCGCCCCAGGCCGCGCGCACATCGGCCTCCTGGATGGCGATCTCCTCGCTGCGCTTGCCCGCGAGCAGCTTGTGCAGGTCGGCCTCGGCCATGGCCAGCTTGGCCCAGCTCTGCTGCTCGGCGGCCCGGGCGGCGTCGGCGTTGAGCTGCACCAGCGCCGCACCGCTCTCGACCAGCGCGCCGTTCTCGACCAGGACGCGGTCGACGGTACCCGCGTCCGGCGCGCGCACCCATTCACCCCGGGGCTTGACCAGAAACGGCACGTCGATGTTGAAGGGCCACGGCAAAGCGAGAGATAGCACGAACAGTCCGCTGCCCAGCGCCAGGACCTTGCGAAACCGCTTCTGTGCCCAGAGCCAATTGCGATTGCGCCAGACAGCTCTGACGGCGCGGGTCACGGGCCCCGCCGCATACATGGTGATGATGATCGAAAACACCAACAGACCCAGCGAATGGAAGTTCTGCGCCACGTAGTACGCGATGCGCGAGAACACGCCGTAGATGACGATGACCGTACCGAGCAGCGACGGCACCGAGTACCATAGCAGGACCCGCCGCTTCGCCTGCAGCTCCTCGGGGATCTCGACCGCGCTGCCCAGCACCAGGCGCTGGCCGAGAAGGGATAGATAGCTGAAAGCCTCTGGCCTGAGATTGGGATGGTTGAGCAGCTCGGAGAGCGCGATGTAGGCATCGCTTCGAATCGCCGGGCTCAAGCCGAAGATGAGTGTGAGCGCCAGAACCGGGACGCTCATCATGGCGAGCCAGCCGATGGTCGTGTCGGTCGAGGTGACGTGGTAGATAAAGACGAACACGCTCCAGATGGCCGCGTGCCACATCAGTCCGGCCATGGCGACGATCACACGCTGCCACTTGTCCTCGAACAGATAGGTGGAGCTGATGTCGCAAAAGGCCGTCGGTGACAGATACGCAACCAGGATGCCCATCTCGCGGACCCGGCCGCCGTAGTGGCGACAGGCCAGACCATGGGACACTTCGTGCAAGATCGTAATCATTGGCCCAACGGACCAAACCAAAATCAGCACCGAGGGACTTTCATACAACCAGCGAAATGAGAATAGATCGAGCATGTCGCGGTTGAGGTCGTCGAAATTCCAGATCACCAACCCGATCGCTGAGAGAAAAAATACGGTCCAGGCATACAAGAAGGTCTTGGTGAACAGGAAACGGCCAACCAGGCGGTCGAGGGCGCTGAGAAAGCGGTCCGGATTGGCGATCGGAAAACGCCACCACCAGATGCTGTCCTTGTTGCGGGGCTTGCCCAGGTGCTCCTCGAGCAGCAGGTTGAGCAGATAGCGCGCGCGCTGGTTGCGGGGCGCCAGGTCGATCACCTGCCGCAGCCGCCGCGCCGCGCCCTGGATGTCGCCCTGGGCGATGGCATTGAGCGCCTGGTCGACGTGGACCGACTCCCTCAGGCGCTGCCGGCGCTCGCCGCCGGCCGGCGGCTGGTGTTCCCTGGGCGGGAAGGTGATGCGCGGCGCGAACACCACCCCGGCCAGCTCGAGCTGCCGCTTGACGCGGGCGCTGATCTCGCGGCCGCGCTCGCGGTCGAGCCGGGTGTCCGCGGACAGGTCGAGCAGGTTTAGGTCCTGCAGCAGCTCGACAAAGGCGGCCAGCGTCTCCTCGTCGACCTCGATCTCGTGCTCCTCGGCCAGGGCGGGGACCATGGCGGCCAGGCTGGTCTGGCCGTCGAACAGGCGAAAGATGGTGTACTGCACCTCGTCGAGCTGATGGAACTCGTTCTTGATCGGATCGCCCACGATGTAGACCACCTCGCCGTCCACCACGCGGGGGGTGATCTCTAGGTCTTCTCTGACTCGCGGGTTGGGAGCGTCCATGGCACTCGGATGGCGTCAGATGAGAAACCGCACGCGGATCCACCTGACGACCCGCCGCATGACGATGCCCAGCACCGGCATCTTGTCGCCTGTGATCTTGGCGTAGCCGGTCATGTTGGGGCGCAGCATGTTCTCGACGTTTTCGATCTCGGACTCGACCCGGATCACGGTGTTGCCCTCGACCACCTCGACCCGCTGCGGGATGCGGGTGACCTGGCCGGTGAACTCGCGGGTCGGGAACGACGTCACGCGGGCCGAGGTCCGCTGACCGATCTCGAGCACGTCGAAGTCGCGCTCCGAAACCAGGATCTCGAGACGCATGCGATCCAGCAGCGCGATCTCGAGCAGGGCGTCGCCCTGGCCGACGCGCGTGTTGATCAGCTCCCTGGGCTTGGGCGAGGTCACGATCCCGGCCATGGGCGCCTTGAGCTCCGACGCGGCCAGCAGCTTGCGGTTGAGCTCGAGCTGCGCCTCCACGCCGTTCAGCTCGGCCTGCTTGCGCTTGAGATCGTCCTCCCGCGCCCCGGCCTGGGTCAGCTTGAGCTCGGCCTCCGCCTGCTTGAGCTGGCCGCTGACGCTGGCGAGCTGGGCCTGCGCCTGCTCGAGCTCGGCGCGGGGAGCCACGCCCTGCTTCAGCAGGCGGTGCAGGCGGCCGACCCGGGCAGAGGCGACGCCGACCTCGCGGCGGAGGCCGGCCACCCGCGCCTGCGCCTTGTCGATCTCCTCCTGGCGGCTGCCCTGCTTGAGCAGGTCGAGCTCGGCGCTGATGCGCTGGAACTCGGCCTCGCTCTTGGCCAGGTCGGTCTTGAGATCCGCGGCCTGCATCCGCCCCAGCGGTTGACCCTCGTCGACCCGCATCCCCTCGTCGACCAGGATCTCGGCCACCACCCCGTCCATGGGGGCGCGCACCGTCGCGTTGCGCAGCGGCTTGACCAGGCACGGGTAGGTCACGTTGAGCGGGATCCAGATGATAAGGCTCAGGACCAGCAGCGCGGCCGGGACGATGAGCACCTTGCCCAATCGGCGCAGCCTCATCTTCCAGCGGCGCCGCACCGCCTCTGGCGAGTCCGTGACGTCGCTCTTGGCCTGGTCCCAGACCTCCGCGCCCTGCGCCAGCGGCGGCGTATCGGGGCTGAAGTCTTCACCCTCCTCGCCCCCGCCGTCGTCCGCGGCCTGCTCCCCGCCGCCCGCCACCTGCTCCCCGCCGCCCGCCTCCGCCTCAACGCTGTCCGGCGGCGGGCCGGCGATCTCCCTGGCCGGCGGCGCCGTTGTGGAGACCGGGACCGCGGCCTGCGCGCGCGCCTGGCGCACGCGCTCGAGCATGGAGCGCGTCTCGGGGTTGTCCGGGGCCAGCTCCAGCAGCGACTCGAAGTAGCTCTCCGCCTGCTCGAGCTGGCCCTGGCGAAACAGCGTCAGCCCGCCCTCGAATAGCTCGCGCTGCTCGGCGGTCCACTCGGGTTGGCGCGCGCCTGCGGCCCCGGCGCTGTCGTCCTCGGGGCCGGGCGCGACCGGTTCCTCGGCGCCGCCGGTGCTCTCCAGAAAACCGTAGGCGTTGAGCTGCCGCACGATGCGGGCGAAATCAGCGGACGAGATCGACCGGCCCCAGCCCGCGAGCTCGTCGATGATGTCCGCCGGCGTCCGGTTTCCGTCCATGAGCTGGAGCGCCGCGTACTCGAAGCCCTCGATGGGAAAAGAGCGGCCGGTGTTCGGGTTCTTGACCGCGACCTGGCCGGCGGCGTTGGGGCGCGACGCCACGAGATCCTGGCGCCGCAGCGGCTTCTGGCCGGTATCGCTTCTGGGAACGGCAGCGACCTTGGGCACCAGGGCCCGGCGGGGCTCGGCGCCGGACGGCGCTCGCTCGGCGGTGCCGCGCTTTCGCTGTACGGGCGCGGTGGTCGCGTTGACATCTTGCTCCGCCGCAGCGGGCAAGGGCGGGAAATCCTCGTTGCGCAGCAGCTCCTCGGTGGCGCAGGGGGTCCGGGCCTGAGGCTCCCCGGCCGCGCCGGGTAACACCAGATGTGGATCGGTGACGAACATGGTCTCGGGGATCCCCGCCCCGGGGTTGTCGACGACCTGCAGGCCGGGGAGGATCACGGTCGCTTCTGCTGCATCCTCGAAATCAGCATCGCTCTGGCAATAGCCGTCGCGGATCAGACCCTCCAGCAGCCGCTTCATGGACTCGGCGCTGACGCCGGGGTGCTGCTGGGCGTAGCTCGTCATCCACTCGTCGGCGCTGGTCTCGCCGTCGAGCAGCAGCAGCGCCTGGTAGGCGCGCTGGCTGACGCGGCGCCCCGGCTTGCGGTCGGGTATCTCGAGCTGCACCAGCGCGCGGCCGTCCTGCTCGATCTGCGTGACGACGAGGTCCGGTCTCAGCCTGGGACAGGGTGGAGCCATCTGGCCACCGCTCCGCCGACGCTGTCTGCGCGTCTCAGCCGTTTGTCATACTATCAGAATTCTTCACGCGGCGGACGATCCAGCCCACGCGGCTGTCGAGACGCTCGTCATCGAGAAAGAAGCGCCCGGTGACCTCGACCTGCAGCGCCTGGCCAGGCGCGCCCGGCACCCGGCGCAGTAGGAGCCGCTCGCCGATCTCGTAGGGCGCAAAGAACGGTTTTTTGGGAACCAGCCTGGCCTGCGGCTGCAGGTCTCCCTCGAGCCTGAAGTAGTCCACCCGCCGCGAGCGCTCCCGGCCGACCTGCACCGTGGCGCACCTCGAGGCCTGGCCAGGCCGTTCCCGCCCCTCGGCTCCGGTGCCAAAGCGAATCTCGTTGAGGTTGTGGACAAAGGCGGCGATCGCCTCCTGGATCGCCGGCGAGAGATCGCGAAAGGCGATGCCCAGCCGCGTGCGCTGGCCCGCGGCCTCGGTCCACACCACCGAGCCAGCGATCGAGGCGCGGTGATCGGTGCCCGGCACGTCGAGCTCCAGGTGGATGGTGGACCCCACCCCGAGCGGCGCGTCGGCCTCGATCATGGCGCCGGTGGCGCTCAGGTTGATGAGGCGCCCGCTCAGCTCGTCATCGGGCGAGCCGAAAGTCTCGTTGACGACCGCGCGCTCGGCCTGGCGCGCGAACTTGAAGGTCGGCAGCCCGGCGAAAAAGCGCACCAGCTCCTCGAACGCCCCCTCGGGCCAGATCAGGACCGAGGCCAGGCCGAGCCGGCGCGAGCGCTGGCGCAGCGTCGGCTGGCGCGAGCTGGTGCAACCGACAAACTGCTGCAGGTGGTCGGCCCGGGCCGCGGTGCCGAGGTGGTGGCGATGGATTCGCTCCGGCGCCTGGCTGCCGACCGAGACGTCGACCACCACCGCGCAGATGTTGCGCGCCGCGTCCAGCAGCGCGCAGGTGTGTCGCACCGATCGCGAGCTGACGACCTTGACGCCGCGCTCCTCGAGAAACTGGGTCTTGCACTGCAGCAGGGTGAGCCGATGGAGAATGAGCAGAGGCTCCTGGATGGGCGCTGGAGCTCCGCTGGCCTCGGGGTGGGGGCTGGTGTGAGACAGACCGCCCGCCTGCGGGCACGATCGCGCCACCCCATGGTTGGTCTCTCTGCTCACACAGACACCTGCGTCCAGCGAAGCGGACGATGCACACGCCCCTGACGCCCTTCATTATTATGAACAAATTCTGTAGACATTCAAAAAAATCGACACCTGTTGAACTGTCGATCTGCCGGATCCATGCTGGCGGCGATCGGAGTTGAGCGGCGAGGAGGACACCATGGGGGACGGGACGGCGCGAGCCCGGCTCGAGAAGCTGCTGGTCAAGGAGTGGCGGAGCATCGAGAGCGCCCAGTTCGAGCGCTGCCTGGCCGCCTACCGCAAATTCAAGGCGCTGGGGCTCCATTTCGATCTGGCGCCGGTCGCCTTCGTCGACAGCGGGTACCCGGTGCTGGGCTTTCGCCAGCGCCATGAGGCCATGTGCGTCTGGCTCGGGATCCCATTTCCGGGCGTGCCCGAGCTGTGGCGGCCGGCCATCGAGAGGGGGCTGCTGCCCCTTGACTACCTCGACCCGGTCCGCAATCCACCCGACGTCGATCCCAACACGCTGCTGGGCGAGATCTTGGTCGGGATGGGATCGCTCACGCTGCGGCAGCTCGATCGCCTGCTCAGGCTGCAGAAGGTGATCAGGCGCGAGACCGGGATCAAGGTGCTGTTCGGCGTGCTGGGCGTCAACCAGGGCCAGATCACCGCCGGCGAATACCTGCACGCATTGGCGCTGCAGGTCCAGTTGCCCTTTCACGGCGTCGAGGAGAAGAGCTGCGAAGCCATCTCGGCCGCGGTCAACACCCTCAAACGCCGCCGGCGGTCTGCGAGATCGGCTCATTGTGCTGCTCACCGCAGTTGATCCTGCGTGGCGGGGGGCCGGCGGGAGGCTTTTTTCGCCGCGCAGCGACGACCCTTGGAAGGCATAGTTAAAAGATGGCGGCTACGAAACAGCGTCGACGAGAGCGCTTCACCGAAAGCCAGTCGACGGTGC
>JAFGSX010000444.1 GCA_016934455.1 Deltaproteobacteria bacterium | reverse complement strand
GGTTGGCGCGCGATCTGCCCGACCACGGCCAGCGCCACGTCGGCCGCGTGTTCCGGATGGCGCGGGTAGACCAGATCGATCAGCCGCCCGACCAGATCGAGGCGGCCGCGGCGCAGGAACCAGTCGACCGTCGACGCCAGCACTTTGGGTCGCGTCGGATCGCGCGCCAGCGCCTCGCGCGCGTACTCGGCCGCCGCGTCGATCTGCTCGGCCTTCTGCTCGATGCTGAGCGCGATCCACAGCGCCAGCGGTGCCCGCGCCGTGCGCAGCGCGCCGGCCACGTCGTCGCGCGCGCGCTGCAGGTAGGTCTTCCGGGCGCCCTCGCTGGTGGTCGCCTGGGCCGCGCGCAGATGCATCTGGGCGCTCGCCTCGCGGTAACGCCGCTCCAGCGGTCGCAGCGCCACGGCCCGCTTCAGCTCCTCGCGCGCGGCATCCTGTCGGCCGCGCATACCGAACACGATCGAGTGCTTGAGGTGGATGTCGGCCTTGAGCCAGACCGCGCCGTCGTACAGCAGGAACAGGCCGAGCGCCGCGCTGATGGCGACCCCGATCCAGCTTCCGCGCCGCGACAGCAGTCTGGTCGGGCCGCCCCCGCGCGGCTCCTGCAGCGGGCCGAGCAGCAACCCGGCCAGCGCGAACAGCCACGGCGCCTGGCCGGTGGTGACGAAGTGCAGGGTGTTGAAGCCGAGGCCGAAGAAGAGCCCGGTGGCCAGCGCCATGGCCAGGGCGCGCTGGTCGACGTCGAGGGTGCGGTCGCGCGCGCGCCGGATGCCGGCCCAGATCGCGCCGCCGAACAGCCAGAGCCAGGCCGCGACCCCGATCAGGCCGCCGTTGGCCAGCATGTTGAGCACCTCGTTGTGCGCGCGGCGCGCGATCACCGAGGCGCCCAGCCGCTCGTAGACGCGCGGTTCGAAGTACTTCGGGGCCTCGACGCCGTAGGTGTCGAGCCCGCCGCCGAGCAGAGGGTGATCCCGGGCGACGTGGAGCGCCGGCCACCAGAGGTGGGTGCGGTCGTCCGAGAGCTTGACCAGCGGTCTGGTCAGCGAGCGGCCGATGTGCGACAACTGGTTGGGCGCGATCAGCGCGCTCAGCGTGGCGACGGCGATGATCGCGGCGGCGACCACAGCCAGGCGCTGGCGAAAACGGCGGCGTTGCCCGGGATCGATCGCGGCCTCGGTGCCGTCGCGCCAGCGCCAGCGCAGGATGGCGTGGGCCGGCGCCCAGAGCGCGAACAGGGCGATGCAGGCGATGCCGGTGCGTGAGCCCGACAGCACCACCGCCACCGCCGACGCCACGGTGAGCAGGGTCGCCAGCAACTGGACCCAGCGCCGGCGGTCGGCGATGAGCGCCGCGCTGACCGGCAGCAGCGCCACGGTGTAGCCGGAGAAGTAGTTGGGATTGCCGAAGGTGCCGCTGGTGGTGTGGGCCGGGATCTCGGCGCTGAGCCCGAAGAAGACGCCGATCTCGTAGCCGGCCGCCTCGACCAGCGCCATGCCGGTCGACAGCATACCGCCGCAGAGCACCAGGATGGCGACCGTGCGCACCTCGCGCACGCCCGGCAGCAGCAGCGCCGACGCGCAGATGGCCAGGTACCAGATCTGGTTCTGCAGCCCGGCCAGCGAGCCGTATTCGCCGAGCAGGCTGGTGAGCGGCCAGGTCGAGGTCAGCGTCGCGACGGTCATGACCGCGGCGTAGGCCAGCAGCGGCAGCGACCGGAGCGAGAAGCGATCGCCGACCCCGCGCCGCGCCGCGCACCAGAACCAGACTCCGGCCATCAGCGCCACCGCGCAGCGCAGAAAGATGGTCTTCGGGGTCTCGTACTCGTCGGTGGCAAACAGGTCGAGCACCAGCGGCTGGATCGCCAGCACCGCGCCGAGCCAGTACGCGGCCGGGTGGACGCGCGGCCCCGGAGCGCCCTCGGTGGCCGGGCGAGGTGCTCTCGAGCTCCGGGTCTTTTTGGAACGGGCCATGTCGCGGAGCCTCTCCCGCCTTTCCCACGACCATCTTGAGAGGTGGTGCCGTGCATGTCACAATAGTTGCCCGGCGTCGCGCAAGACGATTTTTTCGGCGGTCTGGTCAATGGCAAAGGTCATCAAAAAAGAGAACACCGGCGTCCGCCCGCAGCCCGCTCCCACCGGCGTCGGCCGGCCGCCCGGCGCCGCCGATGACGAGGCGCGGGCGATCCTGGCGCGCGTGCAGCAGGAGGTGCGATCCCTGCAAAAGGCGGTCGAGGCCGAGGTGGCGCAGGCGATCGAGGAGGAGCGCGAGCGCGGGCAGGCCACGGGCAAGGCCGAGAGCGACGGGCTGCGGGCCGCCCTCGGGCGGCTGGCCGAGAGCCTGCTGCGCGACGTCGAGCCCGAGGCGGTGACGGCGGCGCTGCAGATCGCGCGCCGCGTCTATCTGCGCGAGCTGGAGCAGCACCCCGAGGCGATCGTCGACGTCGTCCGCCAGGCGGTGCTCGGGTCGCGCCAGATGCGCGAGATCTACGTGCGCGTGCACCCGACCCACGTCGAACCGCTGCGCACGCACCGGCGCGTCATCGTCGACGTGCTGGGCCGCGCCAAGGACATCGACATCCGCGAGGATGCCGACGTCGATCGCGGCGGGTGCGTGGTCGAGACCGAGCTGGGCACCATCGACGCCCGCATCGAGACCCAGTTTGCCGAGCTGACCCGGCAACTGCGCGGGAGCAAGTGAGCGCCATGCCCAAGGTCATCAAGAGCGACGGGGTGCTCACGCCGCGAGGCCCTTCCAAGCCGGCGCTGGGCGAGCGCAAGGTCATCAACCGCGACGTGTTTTCGGCCCAGCAGCAGGCCGAGAGCCTGCGGCAAGCGGCCGAGCAGCGCGCCGCCGAGCGACGGGCGCGCGGCCGACAGCAGGCGCAGGCGGCGTACGCGGCGGCGCACCAGGCCGGCAGCGAGGCCGGGCTGGCTGAGGCTAGCGCCATCGCCATCGACGCCTACTTCCGGCGCGCGCAGCAGTTGCAGCAGGCGGTGGACGACTGCCTGCTCATCTCGCGCCACATCTGCTCGAAGATCCTGGGGCGCGAGCCCAAGGTCTCCGAGGGCGAGGAGCGCCGCATCGCCAACGAGGCGCTGCTGCTGGCGGTCAAGAAGCAGCGCCTGGTGATCGGCGTCTCGACGCGCGACTACGGTTCGCTCGAGCGCAGCGAGCCCGGTCTGCTCGCTGCTCTGGCCGAGGCCCCCGCGTTCGGTCTCGAGTGCATCGCGGCGACTCCCAATGGCCGCGCCGCGCTGCGCGCCGGAGACCAGCAGTTCCTGGCGCCGCTGGAGGCGACGCTCGACACGCTGTGCGGCCTGCTCAAGCAGCCCAGGGCCAGGCTGCAGTCCGAGAGCGCCGTCGCAGAGGAGGCCGCGCCGGCTGCAGCGGCGCCGGAACCCCCGGACGCCGAGTACGAGGACTACGGCCACCTGGATGAGGCCGCGCCGGAGGCCGAGGACGTCGGTGGCGCCTCCGGGCTGGACGAGGATGCGGCGACGGCCGACGAGATGGCCGACGAGATGGCCGAGGAGCCGGTCGCGGAGCTGGCCGTGGAGCCGGTCGCGGAGCAGGCCGTGGAGCTGGCCGCGGAGCCGGACGTGGAGCTGGCCGCGGAGCCGGAGATGGAGCCCGCCGCCGACGATCGATCGGGAGAGGCTGCGCTGGATGCCGCGCGGCGCCCGGAGACCGCAGGCATGCACGACATCTCGCGACTGGTGGCGGCGATCGACGCCGAGGAGGACGAGTGAGCAGCGGCGGCCGCTGCGTTGACAAGCGCGTCGGCTGCGTGTTAGCAACCCGCTCGCGCTCACTGCGGCCGGTGCCGCCGGACGCCCTCTAACATGAAGAAAACGCCCGCCCCCCCGCCGCCGATCCCGACCCATGTCGCGATCATCATGGACGGCAATGGCCGCTGGGCGCGGGCGCGCGGCCTGCCGCGGCTGGCCGGCCACCACGAGGGTGCCAAGGCGGTGCGCCGCACGGTCACCTACGCCCGCGAGATCGGGGTTCGCTACCTGACGCTGTACTCGTTCTCGAGTGAGAACTGGAGCCGGCCCGCGCCCGAGATCACAGGCCTGATGAATCTGCTGCACGAGTATCTGAACCGCGAGCTGCGCACCATGCTCGACAACGGCATTCGCCTGCACACCATTGGCGCGGTCGAGCGCCTGCCCGATTTCGTGCGCCGGTTGCTGGACGACGTGCGCGAGCAGACCGCCGACCTCGACGACATGACGCTGACGCTGGCGCTCTCCTACGGCGGCCGCGACGAGCTGGTGCGCGCGGTGCGCGGTGTGGCGCGCGAGGTGGCGCAGGGCAAGCTGGACCTGGAGGCGGTCGATGCCGCGGCGGTCGAGCGGCACCTCGACACGGTCGGTCTGCCCGACCCCGATCTGCTGATCAGGACCTCGGGCGAGAGCCGGATCTCCAATTTTCTGCTCTGGCAGATCGCCTACTCCGAGCTCTGCCTGGTGCCAACCCTGTGGCCGGACTTCGACGAGCAGACTTTTCACGACGCGATCGTCGAATTCCAGGCGCGCGAGCGCCGCTTCGGCAAGACCAGCGACCAGGTGCAGCGGGTCGCCAGCGCCGGCAGGGGACCATGAACCTCCTGTTTAGGGTTCTCACCGCGGTGGTCCTGCTGCCGGGCGTGGTGTGGCTGGTCTGGATCGGTGGCTGGTGGCTGTTCGGGCTGGTGCTGCTGGCCACCGCCGTCGCGCTGTACGAGTACTTTCACATGTGGGCCGGCAGCGACGTCCGCATGGTGGCCACCGGCGTCCTGATCGGCCTCGGCCCGGCGCTGGTCTCGATGCTGGCCCCGCGCTTTCTGGGCGAGGCGATGGTCGCCACCATGCTGCTCACCGTGCTCGGCTTCACCGTCAATCCGGGGCCGTTCGAGACGACCTGGAAGCGCATGGCCACCACGGTCCTGGGGCTGGCCTACTGCGGGGTGACGCTGACCGTGCTGTATCGGCTGCGGGCCGAGGCGGCGACCCCGGCCATCGGCGCCGGTTGGATCTACCTGGCGATGATCGTGACCTGGGGCAATGACACCTGCGCCTACTTCGCGGGCCGCCTCTTCGGCAGGCACAAGCTGTTTCCGCTGCTCAGCCCCAAGAAGACCTGGGAGGGCGCGGTCGGCGGTCTGGCGGGGTCGATCGGCGGCGCGCTGCTGGCCCATTTCTGGTTCGCGCAGCACCTCGGCTTGGTCGAGGCGCTGGCGATCGGGCTGGTGGCCGGCGTGCTGGCGCCGCTCGGCGACCTGGCCGAGTCTCTGCTCAAGCGCTCGTTCGAGGCCAAGGACTCGGGCCGGCTGCTGCCCGGCCACGGCGGGCTGCTCGATCGGGTCGACGCGCTGATGATCACCGGGCCGTTCGTCTACCTGGTCGCGACCTTTGTGCACCCGCTGCTCGACCGCTGAGGCTACGGCGATGTGGCTCGAAAAGCTGCTCTACTTTGCGATCCTGCTCGGCGCGCTGGTGCTGGTGCACGAGCTCGGCCATTTCATCGTCGCCAAGCTGTGTCGGGTGCAGGTGCTCAAGTTCTCGGTCGGCTTCGGGCCCGAGCTGGTTGGGCTGCAGCTCGGTGAGACCCGCTACGCGATCAGCGCCTTTCCGCTGGGCGGCTTCGTGCGGCTGGCGGGCGAGGATGCCAGCGTCGAGACCGTCGGCGGGCCCCCGTCGCCGCCGCTCGATCCGGCGCGCCTGCTGACCGCGCGGCCGCGCTGGCAGCGGGCGGCCATCTTTCTCGCCGGCCCGCTGGCCAACCTGATGCTGACGCCGCTGCTGTTCTGGGCCATGGCCTACGGCCGCAACGAGATCACGCCCCCCGTCGTCGAGACCGTGCTGCCCGGCAGCCCGGCCGAGCAGGCGCGGCTGCGGGCCGGCGATCGCATCGTCAGCGTCGACGGCCGACCGGTGGCGACCTTCGACGAGGTGGCCAGGATCGTCGGCCGCAGCACCGCGCCCGCGGTCGGGCTCGAGATCGTGCGGGACGGGGAGCGCCGCCCGGTCGAGGTGGCGCTGGAGCTCTTCGAACAGACCGACGAGCTGCAGCGCCGGGTGCGGAGGAGCCGGATGGGCGTGCTCTCGTTTCGCCGCCTGCCCCTGCTGGCCGTGCCGAGCCCCGCTGCCCCGGCCCACGAGGCCGGTCTGAGGAGCTTCGACCAGGTGGTCGCCGTCGACGGCGCGCCGGTCGAGCGGTTCGAGGATCTGGAGCTGCTGCTGCGCCGGGGCGCCGACCGCGAGCTGTCGCTCACGGTCGAGCGCCGGATGGTGGTCGCCGAGGGCGCGCTGCGGGTGGCGCTGCCGACGATCGAAACCGTGCGCCTCGGCGCGGCGCGCCCGATTCCGTTGCCGACCTTCGACAGCGGCGTCGTGTTCCACACCGGCATCGAGCCCGAGCAGGTCGCGACCTCCGTCATCGACGGCACCCGTGCCGCCGCCCAGCGCCTGCTGCAGGCGCGCGATCCGGCGCTGCGCGGCGTGCAGTTCGCCGGCACCTGCGTCGAGCGCGTGGTGGCCGGCAGCCCGGCCGCCGACCTCGGGATCGCCAGCGGCGACTGCCTGCTGGCGCTGGACGGCCAGCCGCTGCACTGGCTCTCGGCGACGACGGCGCTCAGCGGCGGCGATCCGCGGGCCGTGCACGTGGCGGTCGTCGAGCGGGCCGATACCCTGATCACGATCGCCTTCCGGCTTCAGCAGCGAGCCGAGCGCGCGCCGCTGCGGCGCGGCTTCAAGCGCCTGCTGTTCGGCGCCGAGCCGGCCGACGGCTTCGGGCCGGGGGGCAGCGAGGTCGTCTACCGCGGCCTCGGCGCGGCCGCGATCGAGGGCGTCAAGCTGACCGCCACCTGGACCGTGACGACGCTGGTCGGAATCTGGCTGTTGGCAAACTGCGAGCTGCCCTTCGAGTCCGTCGGCGGGCCGATCATGATGTTCGATCTGGCCGCCCGCTCGGCCGAGAGCGGCTGGCGCCATTTCCTGTTCATCATGGCGGTCATCTCGATCAACCTGGCGATCCTTAACCTGCTGCCGGTGCCGGTGCTCGACGGCGGCCACCTGCTCTTTCTGCTGATCGAGACGCTCCGGCGCCACCCGGTGTCGCTGCGGGCGCGCGAGATCGCGACCCTGGTCGGGCTGTCGCTGCTGCTGATCCTGATGGTCGCGGTGATGCGCAACGACATCGCGCGCTACTGGGATCAGTGGTTCAACTGATCGTTCACGGCATTGCCCTCCAGCGAAAGTCGATCAGCGGCGAGGTCTGGAAGTCGACGTTGAAGCCGAAGAAGAAGGTGTAGGTGCCGTGGCCGCCGAACATCCGCGGCGGCGGGTTGGGGAAGGGCTCGGCGCGGCGAAACGCCAGCACCGCCTCGCGGTCGAGGAAGTCGACCCCGCACGACTCGGCGACGTTGATCTCGGTGATGGTGCCCTGCTTGTCGATGGTCACCTTGAGCAGGGTGAAGCGGTCCTGAAAGCCGTAGATGTTGCCGCTCGGGTCGCGGCGCGCGATCTCGGGGCCCGGGTTCCAGGAGCGGCGGATGCTGTCGGCGATGCGGTTGAAGAACGGCGCGTGCTTCCAGCGCCAGGTGTTGAGAAAGGTGCCGTCGTCCTCCTCGACGTTGGGCAGATGGTCGTTGGCCGGAGCGCCGCTCAGGCGCTCGATGGTGCTCAGGTCCGGGGTCAGCGCGGCGATGCCGACGCCGCTGCCTCCGCTGCCGCCGGCCCGGCCGGTCGCGCCGCCCTGCGCGCTGGCGCTGGGATCCGACCTCCGCGGTCCGAGCCGCAGCGCCAGGTGATCGCTGTTGCCCGCCAGCCGCTCGGAGTAGCTGCGGTTGCGTACCTGGCCGCGCTCGGTGTCGAGGGCCAGCTCCAACCGGTCTCGCTGCTCCAGCCTGGGGATGGCCAGCTCCATCGGTTGGCGGCCGGCGACGGCGGCGGCGCCGGTGCCCTGGGCCGCGTTGCCCGCCGCGCTCTGACCCTCGCCCGCTGGCCCGCCGCTGCCCTCGACCTTGAGCACCGCGGCCTGCGGCGGCCGCGGCTCGGTGGTCGACGGCACGTCGCGCTTGACCTGGTCGCCCGACTGCAGCCGGTGCGCCGGATTGAGGAAATCAGGGGTCTGGTAGCGGCTGCGCGTCTCGCGCTCGACCGCTCGATCGTGCTCCGAAGCGTAGTCGGCGTGCCTTGGCCGCTCGCTCCTCTCGGGCGGCGGCAGGGCCACCACCTGTCCGGGCGGCCGGCTCTCGTCCGGCTCCACCGGAGGCGCCGCCGGCGGCAGCGGCGCAGGCGGCCGATCCTCGGACCGCAGGCGGGCGCCGCGCACCGCGCGGTTGCTCTGCCAGCGCTCGGCCGGGATGCGCTGCACCTGCACCGCCGCGATCTGGGCCGCCGCCCGATTCGCGGGTGCAGGGGGCCGCAGCAGCGAGATCGCGGTGACCACGGTGACCAGGGCGATGTGGCTGACGAGCGAGATCGCGAGGGCGACCAGCAGCGCGCCGCGGCTCGACGATGCCCGCTCTCTGCTCAGGTCGATCCCGCTCGCCATGTGCACACTCCGCCATTAAAAATTATAGAAACCGCGGGCCACCGCTTCAAGGCTCGCCGCCACTCCTCGATTGACAGGTGGCATTGCACACCTATAGGCTCCCGCACTTGTCGTCGGGATCTGCCATCTGTTATGGGCGGTCCCGTCTGGCAGCGAATGGCGGCCCGCGGCGAGGCTAGGCCGGGGCGTCCGAGTAGCGGAGGTCGGGATGTTGGGATTGATGGGTTACAAGTTGGGCATGACGCGGATCTACACCGATGACGGCGTCTCGATCGGTGTCACCGCAGTCGAGCTGGGCCCGTGCACGGTCGTGCGCAGGCGCACCCGGGAGAAAAACGGCTACACCGCGCTGCAACTGGGGTTTGGCGCCAAGCGCGCCAACCTGCTCAACAAGCCGGAGCGGGTGGCGTACGAGAAGATCAAGCAGGATCCCAGGCGGGTGTTGCGCGAGTACCGGGTCTCGGCCGCCGATCTCGAGAAGTTCAGCGAGGGCCAGACCATCACCTGCGAGATCTTCCAGGCCGGCCAGATGGTCGACGTGCGCGGCACCAGCAAGGGCCGCGGCTTCGCCGGCGTGGTCAAGCGGCACCACATGGCGGGGTTCGACCGCACCCACGGCACGCACGAGTTCCGCCGCCACGGCGGCTCCATCGGCTGCCGCGCCCACCCCGGCCGGGTGCACCTGGGCAAGCGCATGGCGGGCCACATGGGCAGCGAGCGGGTGACCACCCAGAACATCCAGGTGGTCAAGGTCATCCCCGAGGACAACCTGCTGCTTCTGCGCGGCGCCGTGCCCGGCCCCAACCAGGGCGTGGTCGAGGTGCTGCCGGCGGCCAAGGTCAAGGTGAGCAAGAGGAGAGAGTGATGGCGGAGTCGGTCGACGATCTCACCGTCGAGTGGGAAGAGGGGGGCGACAAGGTCGTCCGCGAGGTGGCCAAGGAGGTGATCAGCCGCGGGGCATGGGCGACCGTGGTCTTCTTGTGCCAGGATCTCGATCGCAAGAGCCGCACCTATCGCCCACCCAAGATCTCGATCCGTCGCTACAAGAAGGTCAACGGCCAGTATCGCTACCAGTCCAAGTTCAACATCTCGAGCGAGAACCAGGCGCACCAGTTGGTCGACGTCATCGGCAAGTGGTTCACCGATGGCGGCGCCGGCAGGAACGCGACGCCGGCACCGCGGCCGGGCGATCTCACCTCGACGCCGGGACAGCCGCCGCCGGCCGACGCCCAGGCCGCCACCGAGGAGCCCGAGGAGCACGCGGATCAATAGCCACCGGCGCCGATCCCGGCGCGCCCGCGCCGGCCGCAGCCCTACCTCTTTAGCAACCGGTCGATCAGGCCGCCCTCTTTTCTGAGCCCGGTATCGGCCTGGCGGGCGCGCTCGGCGCGCAGCTCGGCCAGCCGCACCTCGCGCAGCGCATCGTTGTGCGACGGGTTGAGCTCCGTCGCATGCCTGAAGTATCGCAGTGCCGTCTTCTCGTTGCCCGAGAGCTTGACCACCATGCCCAGGAAGTAGGCGGTGTCGGCGCTGGGTGTCTTCTTGAGCAGCGCCTCGAGCGCCTCGCGCGCCTGCTGCTCGCGCTCGAGCTTGGGCGTGCGCTCGTCGAGGTAGCGCGCCCATGCCAGGTAGGTGCCGTAGGTGGGATCGACCGGGTCCAGATCGGTCGCCATCTGGAACATCCGGATCGCCTGATCGAGCTCTTTCTTGTGCAAAAAGACCAGTCCCTTCTTGTGCTGCAGCGAGGCCTCCTGGGGCCGGCGCTGGCGATTGCCGCCGGCCCCGGCCAGCGCGCCCGACTCGATCTCGGCCACGTGGGCGGCGCGCTGATCCGGATCCTGCAGCACGCGGTACGCCTCGCTGATGCGGGCAAAGACCTGCTCGAAACGCTCCGCCACCTGCTCCGGGTTGCCGAAGTTGTGGCCGGCGATGCGGTCCGGGTGAAAGCGCCGCGCGAGATCGAAGTAGGCCTTCTTGAGCTCGTCCGAGGTGGCGTCGCGCTCCAGCCCCATCACCCGGAAGTGGTCGGCGTTCTTCTGCGCCTTGTACGCCTCGTTGATCTCGCGCTCGATGGCGCGATCCTCGTCGCTGATCGGTTTGCTCGGCGACGCGCCGGCGTCGCGGCTGGTCGCCGTTGGGCGCGATAGTTCCGGCATCGCGGCGGCGGGCTGACCGTCGATCGGCGGCCGGTAGACCTGGCCGCGCAGCCTGGCTCGCGGTCTGGGCCCGGCCGCGGTCTCGGCCGGAGCGCCCGTGAGCGCCTCGCGGGCGCGCTTGACCTCGACCGGCACCAGCGCCCGGGCCTTTTCCAGCTCCTGGGTCTCGAGCACATCGGCCGCGTGCAGGGCTCGCAAAAAGCGCCGCACGTCGACCGGCGGCATGGCGCCGCAGCCCTCGACCTCGGAGTAGCGCCGCGGCAACCGCAGCAGCCGCACCAGCACCTGTTCTTCCGGCTTGAGCTCGAGCTGGTGGAGCTTGCCGTTGGTCAGCTCCTCGTCGGGCAGCCAGACCGCGCGCTTGCCGAGCCTGGCCGCCCAGGCGGCGTCGCCCGGCTCGTCGTCGGCGCTGCGGTACTTGTTGTAGATGTACTCGGCGTCGGCCATCGTTCGTCCGCCTGATCCGGAGGAGGGGACCGGGTTATTGCCGGCAGTAACCGTACTGCAGGGGCGCCGAACTGGAGAAGGCGATGCAGTTGTATCCGGGGTTGCACTCCGGCCGCCCGCCTCCCAGGTTGCAGTACTCGACGCAGTGCCCCACGTGGCACACCAGCCCCCTGACGCAGTAGAGGTTGAGCGCCGGGTCCGGGCTGCAGGTGGCGCCCTGAGTCCCGGTGCCGCTGTCGAAGCAGATCCCGAGCTCGCCGGTCGGATCCTCCTGGACGTTGCCCCACAGCTCGGTGATGTGCTCGCAGTTCTGATCGTTGGCGCAGCAGAGGATGCCCTGCGGCGGCGGTCCCGGCGAGCAGTCGGTGTTCTGGTTTAGGATGTGGCACTTGGGGTTGCACAGGCCGCTGCCCGGGCCGTTGAACTCGAGGCAGACCTCGTTGTCGAGGCAGTTGCCGACCACGGTGCCGTCGCCGCGGACGCCGCAGTGGCCCTCCTGGCAGAAGCCGACCTCCTGCTCCACCTGCCACCAGCAGAGCTGGCCCGAGGCGCAGCTCGTGTTGTCCGGAAAGTTGCAGCCCGGCCGGCAGACCTTCTTGCACTCGCACTGGCCGCCGTAGCAGTTGAAGCGCTTGTCGCCGTCGGGCTGGCAGTCGGCGGCGGTCTCGCACGCGGCGCCGGCGCTGTCGTCGCAGTAGGCGTCGGCGCAGATGGCGCCGGCCACGCACTCGCCGGTGGCCCGACACGCCTCGTTGATCTGCTTGGAGGCCGCCTTCTGGCACAGCCCCTTGACGCAGGTGTAGCCCGGCAGGCAGACGCCGGCCGGGTCGCACGGCCGACCCTCGTCGGTGAACAGATAGCAGCCCGACAGCGCCAGGAGCGTCGGCAACAGGACGAGACATCTCCACATCATGACCACCTCATTGTCCGCCCGGCGTCTGGAGGATGGTCTCGACCGACTCCTCCTCGGTGCCCGCGATCGCGAACAGGATCACGGCCGCGACGGCCGTGGCCGCGGTCAGCGCGTAGCCGGCCACCGCGACGCCGAAGTAGATCTGTCCCTCGGAGCGCAGCTTGCCCGAGTTGGCGTCGATCTGAGGCAGCCGCGCCAGCTTGTTGTTGATGTTGACCGCCGGGATGGTGAAGCCGATGCCGGTCAGCAGGAACAGCGCGCCGGCGCCGATCGAGACGCCGCCCCAGACGAAGCCGGGGTGCACCGGCCGGTCCGGCCGCCTGGGCGCGTAATTGGTGCCGACCTGGTCGCCGGTGCCGGTGCCCTGGGTCACGCCGAGCTGCGCCTGCCGGAACTCGCCGACGATGAACTCCTCGACGTCGGAGCGATAGCGCTGCGAGCTGAAGGAGAAGGTGCGCGTGGCCGCGTGCAGGCGCGCGCCGCCGGCGGCATCGGTGTGCGCCGCCTGCAGCGTGACGTCGTTTCCCGAGGCGGTTACTTGCACCACCAGGAGCTGATCGACCTTGAGCCAGGCCCCCAGCTCCTGGGTCGCGGCGCCGGCGCCGTCCTGCGCCGCCTCGGGGGCGGCGCGGCGCAGCAGGCCCTCGAACTGCGCCGCCTGCGCGGTCGGCTTGAGCGACGCCTGCAGCGTGCTCTCGGTGCCCTCGAGCAGGTCGCTGATCTTGCCAAACGAGAGGTAGCCGGCGCGGTAGACGCGCACCACGTGCCGGCCCGCCGGCAACCGCTGCACGGTGAGCGGAGTGGCCCCGCGAAAGATGCCGTCGATGTAGACCTCGGCCGCGGCCGGGTTGGAATATACCGACAGGCTCGCCAGCGGGATCGCCTTGACCGCCTCGCGCGCCGCGTCGTAGGCCTCGAGCACGGTCGGCGGGTAGCCGCCGCCCTGCAGGGTGGCGCCCGGGTCGACCAGCAGCGCGCGCTCGAAGGCGTTGCGCGCGCTCTTCTTGTCCGCCTTGAGCATGTGTGTGGCGCCCAGCAGTTGCAGCGCGCGCACGTAGGGCCCCATGTCGGTCAGGGCCGCCGCCCCGCGCTCGAACGCGATGACCGAGTCGGTCAGGGTCGCGATCGCCGGATCGAGCTCGAAGGCGTCGTACATCTGCCGGCCTTTGTCGAGCTGGGCCAGCGCCCGCTGCATCTGGTCGCGCGCCTGGATCGGCGTACCGGTCGCCAGAAAACCCTCGACGTCGAGCACGGCGTAGCGGGGATTGCGCTGAAAACTCTGCCGCACCAGAAAATCGGTCACCGCCGCCTGCTGCGCCGATGCGCTGTCGCGGGCCACCGCGAAGGTGGCGATCGAGATGCCCCTGGAGTCCTGGGCGGCAGCCGGTGCAGCCAGCAGCAGCAGCAGCGCTCCCAGGTTGCGATTGGACTGACCGGACACGCCATCACCTCATTTTGATTATCTTCCCGTCGATACCAGAGGTTGCCTTTGGGGACAACCCGCAGCGGCGGCGCGCCGGCGTCGTCGACGTCACCGCTCGGCGATCTCTGCTCTTGACACCGGCGGCGGCGGCTTCTTAGGATGCCCGCCTCTCGATGGGAGCGTAGCTCAACTGGTAGAGCAATGGACTCTTAATCCATAGGTTGTGGGTTCGATTCCCCCCGCTCTCACCAAATGACCCCGGTCACTCGGCCGGGGTTTTTTTTGTGCGCCGGCCGCTCGCCCGGCGCCGCCCGCGCTTGACCTCGCCTGCGGGAGATCGCGAGAGCAGCGGGATGCTCTGCCACCGGTCGCGCGGGATCAGCTTTGACTGCTCGATCAGGCGGCCGAAGCTGGTAAATCCCTCGCGCAGCACCACCTGCAGCTTGGGGTCGTCGTTGCAGTTGTAGCGGCGGCAGACCAGCGGCCGCCGCTGCCAGATGGTGCAGCGCCGGGTCGCGCGATCGAGGTAGCAGCAGAAACCGTCCGGCTCCTGCCGCAGCAGGTTGGAGAGCGGGCTCTGCGTCTGCAGGCCGGCCGCCATCTCCTCGAGCGAGAGCGGCACGAACAGGCGGCAGCACAGCAGCTCGCAGCCCATGCGTTGGCCTGCCGCGCAGTCGACCAGGACCGTCCCCCGTTTCACCATGCCGCGCATGATACCACGGTTGCCGGCCGGCAACGGGTCGCCTTGCAGCCGCGATCCGTGCTAGAAAAAAAAGGCGCCATATTTGGGAGCTGCTAGATAAATAATGTGAGCTGCGCTGGCGCGCGATCAGGGCGCGCCGGGCAGGAGTCGACGAGATGGGCAACGCCGAGGCGTGGCGAGCGGGATTCGATCAGCTTCCGCCCGAGAAGCAGCGGGCGGTGCGGTCCTGGATCGACACCCAGATGTTCATCGCGCGCGAGCTCGGGCTCGAGGCCGAGCACTGGTTCACCTACGTCGAGTGGGCTTTTCAGCATCCGTTCGATTTCGGCTTTGCCGGCGAGGGCGGGCTGCAGGCGGCGCTGGTCAATCGCGACGCCATGGTCAAGGACGGCAAGAAAAAGGCGGCCGATCTGGTCGGCGCCAAGCCGGCCTCCAAGTTGCCTCTCACCGGTGCCGGCAAGGGCAACCTGCTCGGCATGGTCGTCGCAGGTAAGAAGGATCGGGAGAAGTAGCAAACGCGCGACGGACGCAGAGCGGCCGCGCGCAGCAGCAGGAGGGCGAGATGAGCTTTTGGAGCAGGGTTCTCAAGGGCGGCGCAGCGCACCTGTTGACCGGTTCATTCTCTGGCGGCATGGCCGCGGCGCTGACCGACAACTTCGGTATCGGCGTCGGCACCGGCATCGCCGATCGCATGATCGGCAACTTTGGCTTTGGCGGCTGCTACGGCGCCTGGGGCGGCGGCTACGGCTATGGCGGCTGGGGCAACTCCTGGGGCAGCAGCTACCCCGGATATGGCTTCTCGAACGCCATGTACAACATGTCTTACAACAATTTCTACGACCAGATCGCCTGGTCCAACAACACGGCTTGGTACTGAGGCGCTGGCATGCCAGAGCTATCCAAGTCGCGGGTCTCCCGTTGGCTCGAGGAGCTTGGGAGCGTCGGCAACGACGAGAACAAGGCCAAGGCCATCTACAAAAAGATCCGCGAGGACAAGAACGCCACCCTCCAAGACCGCGAGGACTTCTATCGCGCGCTCGCCCAGCAGTCGTTTGTCTGGTACCTGGAGGCGCTGCGCGGCAAGCCCTACACCTCGGATGAGATGAAGGTGCTGGTCGCCCAGCAGGCGCAGAAGGAAGCCAAGTAGCAGCGCCCGCTGCCGCGGCCGCGCTGTCCGCTTTATCAGACCGCAGTGCACGGATCTGCTCCGACCGCGGCGCGGTTGCAGCAGGCCGGCCAGATCCGCGATGATCTGCAGGTGGAACCGGGGCCGCGTCTGGAGACTCTGTAGAAAACGGGCCTGCAGCGGGCGGAGTGGGATGGGCGACGATACCAAGTCCGAAACCGCGCTGCCGCCGGCCGCCGGGGCGCCGCCGCCCGAGATCAGGCCGCAGTCGGCGCCGCTGCTGCTGCTGAGGCGGCCTCCCTTCTGGACCATGGGGATGACCGCCTTTCTCGCGGGAGCGGCCGTGGTCTGGGCCGCGGTGCTGTTCTCGGAGCTCTCCAACCCGCGCGCGGACTGGGCCGCGCCGAGGCTGCTGCTGCTCGGAGCCCTGCTGCTGGCGCCGCTGCTGATCGCCATTCCCTACCGCCTGTTGACCCGACCGCGGATGCTGCCGGCCGTCGTCTTTCACCCGCAGTACGCGATGCTGCCGCGCAGCGCCGACTCGACGCGCGTGATCCCGGTCGCCTACCGCGACATCCTCTCGATCGACCTGCGCGGCCGATCGCAGCGCGGCCACCTGTTCGTCGGCACGCCGCGCCACCTGTTCGTCTATCCGGTGCAGGCGTTCGAGGAGGAGGACGCGATCGCGTTCTTCGTGCGCGAGGTGCGGCGCCGCATCGCCGACCTGCCGGACGGCCCGGAGCTGCTCGGGCAGATGGCGCGCCGGGCCCGCATCTCGCACGAGGCGCTGCGGCGCAAGCCGCTGGTCACCGTGGCCATGGTGCTGGTGATCCTGGTCGTGTACGCGCTGCAGCAGGCGCTGGTCGGCCCGGATCGGCTGTTCGGGCTGGTGCTGGTCGGCGCCAACGCGCCGTCGCTGGTGGCCAGCGGGCAGTGGTACCGGCTGGCGAGCGCCAATTTCCTGCACGCCGGTTTCCTGCACCTGTACATGAACGCGCTGGCGCTGCTGGTGCTCGGCCTGCTGCTCGAGCGCCTGATGGGCCACGCCCGGTTTCTGCTTCTGTTCCTGGTGTCGGCGCTGGGCGGCGCCGTCGCCTCGGCGCTGGCGGCGCAGGCCGCCTACTCGGTCGGCGCCTCGACCGCCATGTTCGGGCTGCTGGGCGCGCTGGCGGTGGTCAACCTGCGTTTTCGCGGCGAGCTGCCAGGCGGCTTTCGCCAGTCGCCGCAGTGGTGGCTGCTGATCCTGGGCATCAACGCCGCGCTGCCGCTGCTGGTGCCGCAGATCGACGTGGCGGCCCATTTGGGCGGCTTTGGCGCGGGCGCGCTGGTCACCCTGGCGCTGTACCGCTCGACGCGGGTGCTGCAGCTCGCGGCGCGCTCGAGCTGGCCGGCGCGGGTCGCGGCGGCGGCGCTGGCGCTGCTGTTCGCGGTCGGCCTGGCCACCTCGCTGCAGCGCGCCGCGAGGGGCGACCGGGGCGACGAGCTGCTGGTGGCGACGGCGGTGGTGGAGAGCCCGCGCACCTCGGCCGGCGCGCTCTACGCGCTGGCCTGGAGCTACATCACGTCGCTCGATGCCAGCGAGGAGCAACTGGCGCTGGCGGTGCAGGCGACCGAGAAGGCGATCGCCATCGACCCCGACAACGGCGCGCTCTGGGACGGCATGGCGACGGCCCGCTACCGGCTGGGCGAGTTCGACGCCGCGATCGCGGCGCAGCGCCAGGCCATCGCCAGGGCCGACACGCGGTTCCACGCGCTGCAGATGGCTCGCTTCCTGCGCGCGCGGGAGAGCGATCGCGGCGCGCTGATCCTGGGCGACGCCGACGGCGGAGCGGTCACCGTCGAGCTGGAAACCCGGGCGCAGGCCGAGGGCGCGCCGCGCGCCTTCGTGGTGCGGCTGGCGCAGCCCTTCGAGCTCGGTTTCACCCTGTTCGCCCACGCCATGCGCGGCGACCGCGAGCTGGGGTTGTTTCGCGCCTCGTTCGGTCCCACCCTGGACCGCGACTTCAGGCTGATGCCCGAGGACCGCAGTTTCTTCGAGCGCTGGCCGGACGACGTGCGGCTCGAGATCGGGCTGCTCGACACCACCGGCAGCGACGGCTGCAGCGCCGGCCGCTGGCAGTGGCGGTTCTGGGCCGAGGAGGGCGGGGACCCCGGCTCCAGGTGAGCGCGGCGATCCCCGTCGCCGCCCGCTAGCGCCGGCGCTCCGGTGTGCTACGTTAGCTGAAGAGATCGCCAGCGCGAGACCGGAGACCGCATGGGCCGCTCGACCAGACGCGACCGCACCCGCCGCGAGTTCATCGCCGACGGCGCGCGCCTCGCCGCCGGCGCGGCCGGTCTGGCTGCCGGCGCCTGCTTTCCCGACGTGGGCGGCCGCTGGCCGGCCGAGCTGGACGGCTGCCACAGCGCGGCGCCGGCGCCGGTGGCGGGCAGCGGCCGCGTGGTCGAGGTCTACGACGCGCAGAGCGTGGCCGGCGAGCCGGCGACGACCATCCAGCCCGACGTCGTCGCCGCCATGCTCGAGCGCGCCCTGGCCGCGCTGGCCGGGAGCGACGACTTCTGGCCGCTGCTGCTGCCCGGCGTCGACGCGAGCACGCGCGTCGGGCTCAAGGTCAACTGCCTCAACCAGGAGGTGCCGACCTCGCTGCCGGTGGTGCGCGCCGTGATCGCGAGCCTGCGGGCGCGGCTCGGCCTGGACGGCGACCACCTCGTCGTCTGGGACCGGCGCTACGACGAGCTGGAGCGCAGCGGCTTCACCCGCGATGCGCTCGGCGTGCAGGTGCTGGGCACCGTGGCCTCGACCACCGATGCCAGCGGGCCGGGTTACGAGATCGACCACTGCACCATCGCGCCGGGCAAGACCGCGCGCCTGAGCCGCATCGTCACCCGGCTCACCGACGTCACCATCAACGTGCCGGTGCTCAAGACCCACGGCGTCTCCGGCGTCACCGCCGCGCTCAAGAACGCCTACGGCGCGATCGACAACCCGGGCGACTTTCACCGCGACGTCAATGCCGTGCTGCCGGCGATCTACGCGCTGCCGCCGATCCGCGACCGGTTCAAGCTGACCGTGTGCGACGCCCTGATCGCGATCACGGTCGGCGGCACCTCGTCGCCGGCCGACACCGTGGCCCGGCGGCTGCTGGTGGCGAGCGATCCGCTGGCCCTCGACCGCCGGGCGCTGGAGCTCGCCGACGAGCTGCGCGCGGCCCGCGATCCGCCGCTGGGCCCGGTCGACCGCTCGATCACGGGCTGGCTCGACCAGGGCCACACTCTGGGTCTGGGCGCGCGCGAGGTGGAGCTGGTGCAGCTCGCTTGAGGTGGGCCGGCGCGCTGGCTTAAGCGAGCGATTCTGAGTAAACTTAGGGGGCCTTCAATGTGTGGGGAGACCCATGCGCCATACATCCTTTTGTCTTGTTGGTGCCCTCGCGCTGACGCTGCTGTCCGTCGATGGTCGCGCCTATTCCATCACCGTCGACGGCAATCCGGCCGATTGGACCTGGGCCGCGCTGCCGACCAACAACAACACCGGTCATCTCGTGCGCGACACCAGCAACCGCGGCGAATACGTCTGGAAAGAGGTGTCGGGCGACGACACGGATCTTGCTGGCGGCGACACCGACAGCGACATCACCGAGTTCCGGATAACCGCCGACAGCACCAACATCTACGCGCTGGTGCACATGGCCGACATCACGACTCTCACCGGGGCTGGTTCACCGATCGTCCAGATCGCCATCGACCGCAACCGGACCGCCAGCGGCAGCTACTACTTCTGCGACGACAATACACCGGCCAATGCAGACTATCGGGTCTCTTCTAGCGCGCGCTGGGAGTGGCTGGTCTCGGTCAACTTGGCCGAAGGATATCGCACCATCTACAGCGGTACGTATGGCTGCTCGACGACCGGTCGCGCGCAGGCCGCGACCGGTACCGGTGTCGCCGTGGGCAGCTCGGGCAACAACGTCGTCGAGATCGCCATCCCTTGGAGCAGCGTCGGCGGTACGTCCACGGATCCGGTGCGCTTCACCGTGCTGACCGCGATCGCCAAGCAAAATGGCGGAATCGACACCAATGGTTCATTCGACGTGGTGACCAACTACGGCCATCCGTCTTATTCGTACAACACAAGCACCGAGCTGCCGATTGTGGACTACTACTTTGACCTCTGGTTCGGCCTCGAGACCGACCGCGATCCGTTTCCACCGCTTTTGATCAGCGAGGTATACCCGGCATCCGGTGCCGCGGCGAACCAGCAATGGGTAGAGATCTTCAATACCTCGAATACGAATCTGACCATCACCGGTTTCCGCATTGGCGATGCGGAGACTGTTGGTGCCGCCGAGACCGAGGCGATGTATTTGTTTTCCGCAGCCGCGACGATTCCCGCGGGAAATGCGCAAGTAGTGGCGGCAGACGCCACCGCCTACAATGCCCTCTACTCCCGCAACCCCCAATATGAGCTTTACGGCACCAACGCGCTCATCCCCAACCTCTCGGTCGACAATTCGTGGTCGGCATCGCCGCGCACTTTCGATCTGACTGCGGCAGGCGATCAGTTATTGCTGCTCGACGCCCAGTTCACCATTCTGGATGCAGTGGCGTGGGGTACCGGCGCTTACCCGGGAGTTTCCGCGATCAGCTCTCCGCTTGCCGGGCAGTCGATCGAGCGCACGCGCGTCTACCGCGACACCAACAACTGCACCACCGACTTTGGGATCGGCATACCGTCCGGCGGCACGCCGATGGGCTCGTGCGTCGACGCCGCCGGAGGCTCGCTCGCCAGCGGCCGCGCCTGCAGCAACGGCAACCCCTGCACCACCGACACCTGCAACGGCGCGGGCACCTGCAGCACCGGCTCGACCCGCACCTGCTCGTCCGACGGCAACGAGTGCACGGACGACAGGTGCGACGGCGACTACGGCGGCTGCTATCCGCCGACCGCGGCCGGCACCCAGTGCACCGACTCCTACCCGCCGACGTCGTCCAACACGACCTACAACTGCAAGGACGCCCAGTGCAACGGCGCCGGCGCGTGTGTCCAGAACTACGGCAACGAGCCCAACGGCACGGCCTGTTACGACACCAGCAGCGGCGACTGCAATCGTTCGGCGTGCAGCAGCGGCACCTGCAACCAGACCTATGGCTATCAGAACAACACTTACGTCTGCACCGACACCGACGCCAACGACTGCTGGAACGCGCGCTGCAGCGGCAGCAGCGCCACCTGCGTGCAGAGCGGCGCGCCGGCCTCGCCAAAGATCGCCGGCACCCAGTGCACAGACAGCAACACCGCCGACTGCTACGACGCCCAGTGCGACGGCTCGACCGGCTGCATCCAGACCCGCGGCTACGAGCTGTCGAGCTACCGGTGCCGTGTCTCGGCCGGCGCCTGCGACGTGGACGACTACTGTAGCGGCAGCAGCGGCACCTGCGCCGACGGCAAGCGGCTGTCGTCCTACGTGTGCCGGGCCGAGGCGGCCGGCGGATGCGACGTGGCCGAGTACTGCGACGGCTCCACCAACAACTGCCCGGGCGACGTCTTCCGGCCGTCGGGGTACGCCTGCGCCGCCGACACCAATCCGTGCACGCTCGACCAGTGCAACGGCTCCTCGGCCGCCTGTCAGCACCCGGCCGGCAACGCCGGGACGATCTGCAACGCCAGCGCCGGCGAGTGCGACCCGGCCGAGACCTGCACCGGCAGCAGCGCGACCTGTCCCACCAACGCGCTCCGGCCCAACGGCTACGCCTGCACCGCGGACACCAATCCGTGCACGCTCGACCAGTGCAATGGCACGAGCGCGCTGTGCCAGCACCCGGCCGGCCACGCCGGCACCGAGTGCCGCGCCTCGGCCGGCGTCTGCGATCCGGCCGAACAGTGCACCGGCAGCAGCACCTCCTGTCCCGGCGACGCCAAATCGACCGCGCAGTGCCACGCCTCGGCCGGCGAGTGCGATCCGGCCGAGGTCTGCAACGGCGTTGACAATGACTGTCCGTCCGACGCCAAGCGGCCGTCGGGGTACGCCTGCACCGCCGACACCAATCCGTGCACGCTCGACCAGTGCAATGGCACGAGCGCGCTGTGCCAGCACCCGGCCGGCAACGCCGGGACGGTCTGCAACGCCAGCACCGGCGAGTGCGACCCGGCCGAGACCTGCACCGGCAGCAGCACGACCTGCCCCACCGACGCGCTCCGGCCCGACGGATACGCCTGCACCCTCGACGGCAACCCCTGCACGCTCGACCAGTGCAATGGCACGAGCGCGCTGTGCCAGCACCCGGCCGGCCACGCCGGCACCGAGTGCCGGGCGTCGGCCGGCGTCTGCGATCCGGCCGAGGTGTGCGACGGCAGCAACACCATCTGCCCGGCCGACGCCAAGCACGGCAGCTCGACCACCTGCCGCGACTCGGCCGGCGAGTGCGATCCGGCCGAGGTCTGCAACGGCGTCGACAATAACTGTCCGTCCGACGCCAAACGGCCGTCGGGCTACGGCTGCACCGACGACGGCAACCCGTGCACGCTCGACCAGTGCGAGGGCACCCTCAACGCCTGCCAGCATCCGGCCGGCAACGGCGGCGTGGTCTGCCGGGACGCGGTGCCGGGCGGCTGCGATCTGGCGGAGCTGTGCACGGGCAGCTCGGCCATCTGCCCGACCGACTCGTGGGCGCCTTTTGGTACCTCCTGCACCGACGACAACAACGCCTGCACCCTCGACGTGTGCGACGGCATGGGCGCCGCCTGCCCGCGCGTGGCCGGCAACGCCGGCGCCGTCTGCCGGCCGGCGGCCAGCATGTGCGATCAACAGGAGGTGTGCGACGGCACCAGCGCCTCCTGCCCGGACGACGTCGTGCGCGGGTCGGGGGAGCTGTGCCGCGCCGCGAGCGGACCCTGCGACGTGGACGATTACTGCGACGGGATCCACGGCGAGTGCGTCGACAGCGTGCAGCCCTCCACGCTGGAGTGCCGCGCCGCGGCCGGCGCCTGCGATCTGGCCGAGTTCTGCGACGGGTCGACCGGCGCCTGCCCGACCGACGCCAAGAGCGTGGACGTCTGCCGCGCTGCGGCCGGAGTCTGCGACGTGGCGGAGATGTGCGACGGCTTCAACGACGATTGCCCGGTCGACGCCAAGCTCGACGGCGCCACCACCTGCCGCGAGCTGCAGGGGGAGTGCGACCGCATCGAGACCTGCGACGGCGTCGGCGATGACTGCCCGGTCGACGGCAAGAGCACCGAGGTCTGCCGGCCCGCGGTCGGCGCCTGCGACCTGGCCGAGTACTGCGACGGCATGGGCAACACCTGCCCGTCAGACCAGTATGCCCCGGTCACGACCGAGTGCGACGACGACAACCCGTGCACCGGCGGCACGCACTGCGACGGGCTGGGCCACTGCGTGGCCGAGACGGTCATCTGCGACGCCGGCGGTCACGACGCCGCGGGGAGCGACGGTGCGCTGGCCGACGCGGCCGGCGCCGACGGCGGGGTGACCGCGCGCGACGCCGCCGGCAATGCGCCGCCGATCGACTCGCCGGAGGGGTGCGACTGCGCGAGCGGCGACGGTGCGCCGGCCACGGCTGGCTGGCTGCTGCTGCTCGGGGCGCTCTTGCTTCGCCGCCGCACGGCCAATCTCTGACGCGACGCGGAACGGTGCTGGGGCGCGCATGGCTGGTTGCGCTGGGCCTGGCGTGCAGCGCCGGTGCGGCGGCCTATCCGATCACGGTCGACGGCAATGTCGGCGACTGGCTGCTGTCGGGCAGCGCGGCGCTGCCGCTCAACGTCAACACCGGCCACCTGGCGCGCGGCGTCAGCGGTGGCGACCAGATCGGCGAGTACACCTGGCGCGACGCTGCCGGCGACCAGGCGGCGGGCGTCAACGACGACATCGACATCCGGTCCTTTCACATCACGGCCACCGCGACCGCACTCTACTTCCGCATCGCCATGGCGAGCCTGGCCACCAATCCCAGCCGTTACCCGATGGTGCAGATCGCGATCGACCGTACCAACAGCAGCGGCAGCGGCGTGCGGTCGTTCGGCCGCGGCTGCACCGACCAGACGGCGGCGGCCGGGGCCTGGGAGTACCTGGTGGTGACCCGCTTTGGCAGCGCGGGCGGCGCCGTCCATACGCCCTTTGTCTACGACACCGGGTCGGTCGACCGCAACGACGGCAGCGCGACCGCCGCGATGTCGACGGCGACCAACAACATCGAGATCGGGGTACCGTGGTCGCTGATCGGCGGCGCGCCGAGCTATCGCATCCATTTTACCGTGATCAGCGTCGAGAGCGATCGGTCTGACAATGCGCGCACCACCTCCGCTGCCGATGCGGTCACCTGCTACGGCCACCCGGCGAGCGCCGGCAACACGGCCGACGAGACCGGCGACGGCGTCGTCGACTACCGGTTCGACGTTTGGTTTCACCTCGACCCCGAGTTCGATCCGACTGCACCGCTGGTGGTGAGCGAGCTGCTCGCCGAACCCGGCTCCGGCGCCGCCAGCGACGAATGGGTCGAGATCTTCAATGCCGGCAACGATACGCTGTCGCTCGACGGCTATCGACTCGGTGACGAGGAGACCGTGGGGGAGACCGGCGAAGGCATGTACCGTTTCCCGGACGGTGCGCAGATCGGACCCGGGATGGCCCAGGTGGTGGCGGCCGCTGCCGACAGCTACTTCGCGCGGTATGCGAGAAATCCGCGCTACGAGTTCGCGGCGAGCGATCCGGTCGTGCCCGACATGGTCCGCGACAGCCGCTGGACCAGCGGTCCGGGGATAGGGCTCTCCAGCGACGACCAGGTGCTGCTGCTCGACGACCACTTCACGATCATCGACGCGGTGGTGTGGGGCGCGGCCCCCCAGTACCCGGGAGTCGCGCCGGCCGCGGCGGCGACGACCGGTTCCTCGCTGGTGCGCACGCTCGTCTTCCGCGACACCAACAGTTGCGCCGCTGACTTTGCCTACCTGACGGCGCCGACGCCGGGGATCGCGGCGGCGCCCTGCAGCAGCGGTCTGGGCAGCGATCTGCCTGACGGCCGGGCCTGCAACAACGGCGATCCCTGCCTGAGCGGGTCGTGCAGCGGCGGCACCTGCGTCGACGGCGCGCGCCGCACCTGCGCCGGCGACGGCAACGCCTGCACGGCAGACGTCTGCGATTCGATCCTGCTCGGTGACTGCTATCCACCGCGGGCCGCGGGCGCGCCCTGCGACGACGACGATCCGTTCGACTGCCTGGCCGCGCAGTGCGACGGCGCCGGCCAGTGCGACCAGGGCTTCGACTTCGAGCCGGCCGGCACCGACTGCGACGGCGCGGCGCCCACCGAGTGCCATCTGGCGAAGTGTGACGGCGCCGGCGTCTGCGATCCGGCCCAGATCGCTGCCCCGAGGGGCACCGACTGCGCGGACGATGACGACGACGATTGCTGGACCGCGGCCTGCGACGGCGCCGGCTCATGCGATCAGACATTCGGATTTGAGCCGCTCGGCACGCCGTGCGCGGATAGCGACCCGTTCGACTGCCTGGCCGCTCAGTGCGACGCCAGCGGCACCTGCGATCAGATGCACGTCCCGGAGCCGCCGGGCGCGCCCTGCCAGGACCTGGATCCCGGCGACTGCATCACGGCAGCGTGTGATACCAGCGGCGCCTGCGACCAGAGCTTTGGCATCGCGGGCAGCGACGTCGTCTGCCGGCCGGCCGCGGGTGCCTGCGACCAGCCCGAGCGCTGCGACGGCGCCAGCGACACCTGTCCGGCCGACCTCAAGCTCGACTCGACCCAGGTCTGCCGGCCCGAGGTCGCCGGCGGCTGCGACGTCGCCGAGTTCTGCGACGGCAGCAGCGATCAGTGCCCTACCGACGCCAAGCGGGAGGCGGACTTTGTCTGCCGCGTCGCCGCCGGCGTATGCGACCTGGCCGAGTACTGCGACGGCGTCGGCGACGTCTGTCCGGCCGATCTGTTCGCGCCCGAAACCACGACCTGCGACGACGGCGACGCCTGCACCGAGCAGACGCACTGCGACGGTCTTGGCCGCTGCGTTCCCGGCATTCTGGTCTGCCGGGCGGCTCCGATCGAGTCCGCGGCCGGTTGCGGCTGCACCGGTGCTGGCCGCGGCCAGGCCATGCTCACGCTGATGGTGTTGTCCGGCCTGCTGGCCCGCCGCCGGCTGCCGGCTGCGCGTGGTAGACGTCGGGCTCGATGAAGATCAGCCGCGCGATCGGCACCGCCGCGCGCAGCGTGACCTCGAGCGCGTCGATGGCGGCGGCGATCGACTCCCCGGTCATGCCGGGCTGGAACTCGACCTTGGCAGCCACCAGCAGCACGTCGGGCCCGATGTGCTCGGTGCGCAGGTGGATCAGGCGCCCGACCGCGGCGTCGGCCTCGATCGCCTGCTCGATCGCGCCCTCGGTCTCGGCCGTCGCCGACTCGCCGATCAGCAGGCTCTTCATCCGGATCGCGAGCAGGATGGCGATGGCGCCGAGCAGAACGCCGATGGCGATGCTGCCCAGCGCGTCGAAGCGGGCATCGCCGGTGATCAGGGTCAGGCCGACGCCGATCAGGGCGCACAGCAGGCCGATCAGAGCGCCCAGGTCCTCGAGCAGCACCACCGGCAGCTCCGGGATCTTGGCCTGCAGCACGAAGGCGCGCCAGCTCTGGCCGCGGCGCTCGCGGTTGGACTCGCGGATGGCGGTGCGAAAGGACCAGGACTCGAGCGCCGCCGCCAGGACCAGGATGCCGACCGCCCAGCCCGGCGACTCGAGCTGGTGCGGGTGCGCGATCTTGCCGATGCCCTCGAACAGAGCGAACAGGGCGCCGATGGTGAAGATCACCACCGCCACCATGAAGGCCCAGAAATAGCGCTCGCGGCCATAGCCGAAGGGGCGCTGGCGCGTCGGCCGCCGCCGGGACAGGGCGCCGCCCATGAACAGCAGCCCCTGGTTCGAGGTGTCGGCCAGCGAATGGATGGCCTCGGCGAGCATCGAGGCGGCGCCGGTGAAGAAATAGCCGATGAACTTGGCGACGGCGATGCCGAGATTGGCGATCAGGGCGGCGGCGATGGCGCGGCGGCTGTCGCTCTTCACGGTCTGCTCCTCGCGGCTGCTATACTAGCGGAGCCAGGGCAGGAGGTCACGATGCGCGCGATCGCCGTCATGGCCGCGCTGTTGTTGCTGCCGTCCGCGGCGCGGGCGGCGGTGGGCGACAACAGCGTCGGCGTCAACATCCACGTCGGCTACCCGAGCTTCATCGCCGCGGCCGCCGACCTCGGCGTGGCCTGGGTGCGCGTCGACGGCAACTGGCGGGACCTGAATCCGTCGTCGGGCCAGTATGCGTTTGGCGGGCTGGACGCGACCGTGCAGCGCGCGACGACCGCCGGCCTCAAGGTCTTCATGACGCTCGGCTACACCCCGCCCTGGGTGGCGCACCACGGCGCGCAGGCGATCTGCACCACCGCATCGCCGGCGCCGGCGGACTGGCGCGGCAACTGCCCGCCGGACACGGCCGCCGAGTGGGTCGCCTTCGTCGACGCCGCGGTGCGCCACTACCGGCCGCTCGGGGTGACCCACTTCGGCCTCTGGAACGAGGCAAATCTCGACGGCTTCTGGGATGGCACGCTCGAGGAGTACGTGGATCTGATCGCGACCCCGGGCGCGGCGGCGGTGCGCGCCGCGTGTCAGGCGCTCGGCGGCGATTGCCGGGTGCTCGGGCCCGAGCTGGCGCACGTGGGCGACGACGTCGACAGTGCGCTGGAGACCGTACTGCGGCGCGCGGGTAGCGCCTTCGACATCGTCACCCACCACAGCTACAACGGTTTCGAGGAGCTGGGCACGGCCTTCTGGGACGGCGATCGCTTCAACGAGGTACTCGACGGGCAGCGCTGCGTGGAGCCCTTCTGGTGCGGCCGCCGCTCGATCCGGATGGTGCTGGACGCGGTCGGCTGGACGGGCGAGGTCTGGATCACCGAGACCGGCCTCGCCTACCGGGACAGCAGCGGCAACTCGTCCTGCGATCCCGCCTTTCCCAACTCGGACAACGGCAGCGTCGACGACGACGAGGAGCGGCAGGCGCGCTATGTCGAGCTGGTGCTGGCCGAGCAACTGGCGCGGCCGTGGTACACCAACACCTTTTTTTACGAGATCCAGGACTGCCGGCCCGATCAGCCGAGCTGCGACATCGACGGCTTCGGCCTGATGCGCGCCACCGCGGGCGAGATCGAGACGCGGCGCTTTCCCGAGGACGTCTGCCGCAAGGACGCCTTTCACACGCTTCGGCAGACCCTGATCGATCACCCGGAGCTGACCGGCCGGCAGCCCCCCAAGCAGTGCGGCGACGGCGTCGACAACGACGGCGACGGCCGCATCGATCTGCTCGACCGCGGCTGCCGCGACGCCTTTGACGACAACGAGGCCGACGATCCGCCGCGGCGGCGCGTCGACGCCTACCGCACGACCGGCATCGCCGTCGACGGCAACCTGGACGATTTTGGTAGTTCGGGCTGGCTGGCGCTGGCCGAGGAGAGCTGGAGCGGTCAGCAGCCGCTGGCCGGCGCCGCCGACCTGTCGCTGCTGGCGGCCGCCCGCTGGAGCGCGAGCGGCATCTACCTAGGCATCGAGGTGCAGGACGACACACACGCCAACCAGCATCCGCCCGCCGACCTGTGGCAGGGCGACAGCGTGCAGCTCGCCTTCGACGTCGGCCAGAGCGGCGGCACCGGCTACGACGACGTGGACGACCACGAGATCAACTTCGCGCTGGTGGCCGGCGCCACCTCGAGCTTCCGCTTTCACGGCCCGGCCGGCGCCTCCGACGGCTGGCAGGCCGCGGTGGTGAGGGACGGCGCCGCCACCCGCTACGAGATCCTGCTGCCGCCGGCGGTGCTGCCCGGCATCGGTCTGGCCGCGCACAGTCGCATCGGTTTTACCTTTCTGGTCAACGAGGACGACGGCTCCGGCCGCGAGGGCTGGATCGAGCTGACCCCGGGCATCGGCGGCGCCAAGGTGCCCGAGCTGTTCGGCGAGCTGCTGCTGCTCGACGCCACCAGCGCCGGCAGCGACGGCGGCCTGCAGCGCGACGCCCAGGGCTTCGATGCCGGTGCGGCGCGCGACGCGGCGACCGGCGACCGGCCGATCGCGCTGGACGCCGGCGCCGGCGATCGCGCGCAGGCCGGCGACGGCGCGCCCGGCGCTGGCTGCGGTTGCGCGGCCGGGCTGGCCGGGCCGATCGGAGAGCCCGGGCTGGCGCTGCTGGCCCTGCTGGCATCGCTGGCTCGCCGCCGGCGCTAGTTCTTATGCGGCAGCTTCGCGAGCACCTGCTTCAAGAAGTCGATGACCGCGGTCTGGTTGGCCGCGTTGTCGGGATCGATCCTGGCCTCGACCTGGCAGTGGCACTGGCGCGCGTTGACCCAGCGGTAGCCGGCGGTGACGGTCTCGCGGCCGGCCTCGCCGACGGCGACCTCGGTCCAGGTGCTGCCGTTGTAGTGCACGTCGTTGACCTGGGTCCACTCGTAGACCTCGGTGGCCTTGTCGGCGTCGGGCATCTGCCAGATGCGCAGCTCGAGATTGTTGTTGCCGCTGTCGACGTAGTCCTGGCGGGCAAAGGCCATCATGCCGCGCGCGGTGAAGGCGTCGGCGTCGCCGTCGACGATGTCCTCGACCGCCTTCTTGACCGTGATGTTCTGCTCGCGAGCGGTATCGGCGTCGGCGAGCGCGATGCCGGCCTCGTGCACGGCGGTGTTCTCGTGCCAGCTTCCGATCTCGTTGTCGCTCGGGAAATAGCCGGTCAGCTTGCCCGGAGCCTTGCAGGTCGGCTCGGGCTGCGTGCAGCCGGCGACCGCAGCCAACATGACCATGCCCCCGATGCCGATCGACCGCCTCATCGTCTTTCCTCCCTCCGGAATTGGACGCCGCCAGTATCGGGCCGTCGTCGTCGGGGTGTCAATCGGCCGTTCGCCATGCCTTGTCAGCGCGGGGGCGGATCGCTAGAGTGCCAGGCGTCGAGGTGGCGATGCGCGGGCTGCTGTTGACGGTGTTGATCCTTTTTCCGGTCGCGCTGATCGGCTGGATCGCCGCGCACCGGCCGCCGCAGCGGACCGCAGCGCAGGCCGACCGCGGGCCGGCGGCGAGCCGGCCGGCCGCCGAGGTCGGTTCGGCACCCGCGCCGTCAACGCCGGCCAGCAGCGCGCCGGCGATCGCGTTGTCGGCGACGCAGCCCGTGGCACGGCCCGCAACGTCGCCGGCTCCGGCCGCGGCGTCGGCGCCGGGGCTGGCCGCGGCACCTGGCAGCGCGCCGGCCGGGAGACCGGCGGACGAGGACCGCAAGCTGCGCTCGCTGTTCAGGCTGCCGCTGGTCGGAGTCGAGCTGGACGGCCAGGTCAAGCTCTACGACGGGCAGGGGCTGTTCGACTACATCGACGGCGCGGCGCCGATCTTCATCGAGCGCAATTTTCGCAAGCTGGCCGCGGTCGACCTGCTGACGCCGGGCGATGGATCGCTGACCTGCGACATCTACGACATGCGCGCGGCCGACAACGCCGCCTCCATCTACGCCAAGGAGCGATCGCCGACGGCGACCGCGGTCGCGATCGGCGACCAGGCACACCTGGGATCGCTGTCGCTGGTGTTCAGGCGCGACCGCTACTACGTCAAGCTGACCGCCTTTGACAAGACCGCCGAGGCGCTGCTGCCCGAGCTGGCGCGAGCGCTGGTGGGGCGGATGTGAGCGGCCGCGACCAACAGGCGTCGGCGCCGCCGCGCGTCTACACCCGGCGCCAGGCGATCGGCCGCGTGGCCGCCACCTCGGCGGCGGCGCTGGCCGCGCTGGGCCTCGGCGCCGGGCTGCTCGGCAGGCGGGACAGATCGAGCGGCGTCGAGCGGCGCGTCATCCGCGACCACCGCGTCGCGCGCAGCGCGGGCGCGGTCGAGCTGGCGATCGCGCGCGGCCCCGACGCCGCGGCCAACGTCCGGCGCGCGATCGCGGCGCTCGGCGGCATCGAGGCCTTTGTCAGGCGCGGCGAGTCCGTCGCCATCAAGCCCAACGTCGGCTGGAACCGGCTGGCCGAGCAGGCGGCCAACACCAACCCCGAGGTGGTGGCCGAGGTGGTGCGGCTGTGCCTCGGCGCTGGCTCGGGCGCGGTCTGGGTCACCGACTACTCGGTCAATGATCCCGAGCGCTGCTTTGTTCGCTCGGGCATCGCCGCCGCGGCCAGCGCCGCCGGCGCGCGCGTGGTGCTGCCCGACAAGTCGGGCTTTCGCGAGGTGGCCGCGGGCGGCGAGATCCTGCAGGCGGTCGACGTGCTGTGGCCGCTGGTGGACGCCGACCGCGTGATCAACCTGCCGTGCGTCAAGCAGCACGGCCTGTCGCTGGCCACGCTGTCGCTCAAGAACTGGTACGGCGCCATCGGCGGCCACCGGGTGCGGCTGCACCAGGACATCCATCGCTCGATCGTGGATCTGGCGGCGCTGTTCAAGCCGACGCTGACCGTGCTCGACGCCACCCGGGTGCTGACCGCCAACGGGCCGTCCGGCGGCAGCCTGGACGACGTCGAGCGGCTGGACACGGTGGCGGCCGGCGTCGACGAGGTGGCGCTCGACGCCTGGGGCTGCACGCTGCTCGGGCTGGTGCCGACCGACGTCGGCTTCGTGGCCGAGGCGCAGCGCCGCGGCCTGGGCCGCGCCGACTTCCGCTCGCTCCGGGTGGAAGAGATCGCGGGGTAGCCATGTTTCGCTGGATGCGCCGCGGTTACCAGTTGGTCTTTCTGGCGCTGTTTTTCTACCTGGTGCTGGTCACCACCGCCTCGCTCATCGGCGGCACGCCGGTCTGGTGGTTCCTGGCGTTTGACCCGCTGGTCGCGCTGGCCACGGCGCTGGCGAGCCGCTCGCTCTATCACCACCTGCTGTGGGCGCTGCCGCTGATCGTGGTCACGCTGGTCTTCGGCCGCTGGTTCTGCGGCTGGATCTGCCCCCTGGGCGTGCTGCACCACGCCATCGGCTGGGCCGCTCGACCGCGCAAGGCGGCGCAGCGCCTCGAGCTCAACCGCTGGCGCCGGCTCTACCAGACCAAGTACCTCGTGCTGCTGGCGATGCTCGGCGCGGCCGCGCTCGGCTCGACCCAGATCGGGCTGCTCGACCCGATCGCCTTTACCTGGCGCGCGCTGGCGACTTCGATCGTGCCCGCGATCGACAACAGCGCGTTCGGCCTGTACCAGGGCGAGCGCCACTTTCACGCCTCGACCCTGATCGCGGCGCTGTTCGCGGTCGCGCTCGCCCTCAACCTGTGGCTGCCGCGGCTGTTCTGCCGCATGTTCTGTCCGCTGGGTGCTCTGCTCGGCCTCATGTCCAAGCTGTCGCTGTTCAGGCTGGTGCGCGAGCCGTCGGTCTGCAAGGACTGCAATCTGTGCGGGGTAGACTGCGCCGGCGCGGCCGAGCCGCATGGCACGCTGCGCGCGACCGAGTGCCTGCTGTGCATGAACTGCGTCTACGGCTGCCCGCGCAGCGGCATCAGCTACCGGTTTTTGCCCGCGCCCGATCTGGTCACCGACCGGCTCGACCTGGGTCGCCGGCGCTGGGTCATGGCGGCCGTCGCCGGTGCCGCAGCGGTGCCGCTGGCTAGAGCCTCCGATGGCGTGGAGCCGCGGCCGCACCCGCTGCGCGTGCGGCCACCGGGCGCGGCCGCCGAGCAGGAGTTCCTGGCCCGCTGCATCAAGTGCGGCGCCTGCATGAAGGTCTGTCCGACCGCGGCGCTGCAGCCGGCGCTGCACGAGGCCGGCCTGGAGGGTCTGTGGAGCCCGATCCTGGTGGCGCGGCTCGGCTACTGCGAGCAGGCGTGCGTGCTGTGCGGCCAGGTCTGCCCCACCGGCGCCATCCGCCACCTGACCGTGTCCGAGAAGGTCGGCCAGCCACCGCACCAGGAGCCGGTGCGCATCGGCACCGCCTTCATCGACCGCGGCCGCTGCCTGCCGTGGGCCATGGACACCGAGTGCATCGTCTGCGAGGAGGTCTGTCCGACCTCGCCCAAGGCGATCCACTTCAAGCTGGCCGAGGTGGTGACTCGCGACGGCTCGACCCGCCAGCTCAAGCAGCCATACGTCGACCCGACCCGGTGCTGGGGCTGCGGCGTGTGCGAGACGCGCTGCCCGGTGTCCGACCAGGCGGCCATCCGCATCACCTCGGTGGGCGAGTCGCGCGACCCGCGCAACCGGCTTCTCCTGGGCCGGGACAAGGTCTGATCGCGCTGCCCACCGTTGTTGACTTCTGGTGGCGGAGGATGCCGGCCACGCGCGGCTTGCCGAGCGCCGCTGCTCCGTGCATAGGTTGCAGTGCCGGAGAGATCACATGGCGAGCACCGATACCTCGCTGGCCCCGTACCAGGGGCCGGGCCCGCTGGTCGACGCGCACCGCGTGCCGCCGCAGAACCTGGACGCCGAGCGCAGCGTGCTCGGCGGCGTGCTGATCGACAACCAGGCGCTCGACAAGATCATGGACATCATCACCGGCGACGATTTCTACAAGGAGTCGCACCGCGTCATCTTCGAGTCGATGCAGCGCCTCAACGCGCGCGGCGACCCGGTGGACGAGCTGACTCTGACCCAGCAGCTCAGGCAGGACGAGGCGCTGGACAAGGCCGGCGGCCTCTCCTACGTGGCCGCGCTGTCGCAGGCCGTGCCGACCGCGGCCCACGTCATGGCCTATGCCAAGATCGTGCGCGACAAGGCCACCCAGCGCCGGCTGATCGGCGCCGCGACCGAGATCGTGCGCCAGGGCTACCGCGAGGACACCGACCTGTCGCAGTTCATCGATTCGGCCGAGCGCACCATCTTCGAGGCGACCGAGGATCGCCGGCGCCGCGCCATCAAGCCGATCAAGGAGGTGCTCAAGACCACCTTCCGCAACCTGGAGGAGATCTACAACCGCGGCGAGGCGGTGACCGGCGTGCCCACCGGCTTCAAGCGGCTGGACGGCATCACCTCGGGGCTGCAGAAGAGCGACCTGGTCATCATCGCGGCGCGACCTTCCATGGGCAAGACCGCGCTCGCCCTCAACATCGCCGGCCACGCCGCGATCAAGGCCAAGATCCCGACGCTGCTCTTCTCGCTCGAGATGAGCGCCGAGCAGCTTGTCAGCCGCTTCCTGGGCGCCGAGGCGCGGGTCAACCTGGGCGACCTGCGGCGCGGCCGGATCCAGGAGACCGAGTGGCCGCGGCTGGCGCAGGCGGCCGGCCGCATCTCGGACGCCGCGCTCTACATCGACGACTCGGGCGTGCTGACCGTGACCGAGATGCGCAGCAAGTGCCGGCGGGTGATGAAGGAGCACGGGCTGGGGCTGGCCATCGTCGACTACCTGCAGCTCATGCAGGGCACGCCCGGCAACGAGAGCAACCGGGTGCAGGAGATCTCCGAGATCAGCCGCGGCCTCAAGGCGCTGGCGCGCGAGCTCGACGTGCCGGTGATCGCACTCAGCCAGCTCTCGCGCTCGCTCGAGTCGCGTCCCGACAAGCGGCCGATGCTCTCCGATCTGCGCGAGTCGGGCGCCATCGAGCAGGACGCCGACGTCGTCATGTTCGTCTACCGCGAGGAGTACTACAAAAGAGAAGAGACGCCGCCCGACCTGGTCGGCGTGGCCGAGATCATCATCGGCAAGCAGCGCAACGGCCCGACCGGCGCGCTTAAGCTGATGTTCCACAAGGAGTACACGCGGTTCGAGAACCTGGAAGAGGATCGCGACATCTAGTCTTTTGACGCGCTGCGTCTAGGGGTCTTGACTCTTGTCATTGGATCCAGATATAATAGCGATTTCAATCGGTTATCTTACATTTGAATACATCGGGCAGGGCTTCTGAGGGGATAGAAAAAAGTCATAATTGTCAAGAAGTTGCGGGGTTGAAAATGCGTAATGGGCTCAAGTCTGTGACATGGCTGGCCAGCGTGGCAGCGCTCGCGGGCGGTATCGGGTTCGTGGTCGGCATCGCGGGTTGCCCGGACCCGGTGCCCGGTGACAAATGCACGACGCAGGCGGACTGCCCCTCTGGCCAGGTCTGCGTCAACGGGCAATGCGTTCCCTGGGGCAGCGACTCGGGTCAGCTCGTGGCCTGCACCAGCGACGAACAATGCCAGGCCATCGATCCGCAGATGTTCTGCAATCCCTCGGGGCTGTGCGATCTGCCCGGCACCGGGACCGAGTGCACGGTGACCGCGGATTGCCCGATCGACCAGTTCTGCAATTTTCAGAGCCAGGTCTGCACCCAGTTGCAGCCCGGCTTCTGCCGGATCGAGAGCCAGTGCAACGGCCAGAGGTGCTCGGCCACGGCGGGCGGCGTCGGCCGCTGCGTCGATTGCCTGACCAACGCCGACTGCGACGGCGGCATCTGCCAGAGCAACGGCACCTGTGGCGCCAGCGGCTGCGTGCCGCCGTGCGAGGAGGGCTACACCTGCAACATCAACCAGTGCGTGCCGATCGCGGGCGACTGCAATCCGCCCTGCGTCGAGGGCGAGACCTGCGTGCAGGGCGTCTGCTACGGTGCCAACGGCTGCCCGCGCCACGCCCACCCGGTCGGCGATCAGTGCGCCTGCGACGACGGCTACCAGCCCAATGCCGCGGGCAACGCCTGCGTCTCGAGCAGCGGAGAGTGCGATCCCCAGCAGCGGGACGCCTGTCTGGCGCAGGGCGGCCAGTGGGACAACACCAACTGCATCTGCACCGCGGGCGGCTCCTGCAACCCGCCGTGCGGCGCGGGCTATACCTGCCAGGGCACGACCTGCGTGCCGGTCACCGGCTCCTGCACCGAGGATCTCGAGTGCCTGCTGGCGTCGGGCGGCAATCCCTTCTTCGCCTGCGACCAGACCAGCGGGACCTGCGTCTGCGACGCCATGTACGGGATGCTGATGTGCCTGCTGTTCGGCTACGACTTCGATCAGGTGATCTGCGACTGCGACTACCCCGAGGAGACCGACGCCGGCACGCCCCACGACGCCGGCCGACGCGACTCGGGCGGGCGCGACGCCGGCTCGGCCGATGTGCCGCGGCGCGATGCAGCGGCGCCCGACGGCAACCAGGCGCAACCCGGTCAGGTCGGTGCGCCCTGCACCTCGGCCGGGCAGTGCACGGTCATCAGCGACATGCGCTGCTACACCGACTGGCCCGGAGGCTACTGCGACAAGGAGTGCGACTGGGACGCCTACGAGGACTGCGGCACCGGCGCCCTGTGCGTGTGCGAGGACCTGGGTCTTCTCTGGTGCCGTGCCGCCTCCTGCTACCACCTGTGCGAGAGCAATGCGGACTGCCGCAGTGGGTACGAATGCGTCGAGGCGCCGAACGACCCGGTCAAGGTCTGTGCCTACCAGGGATCGTGAGGTCGATGACGCGGTGATCGCGATCACCTGACCTGCGGCGGATATTTTCATATTTTTTTTGTTCAATATTTCCGGCCGGTTACGACAACAGGCCGGAGCCTGTCGCAGATTACTTCGGGCTCCGGAGCACCGAATAACGCCCCGATCTGATAATTTTATATAGAAGGCCGGGCAGCTCTCGAGCTGGGGACTTCGATGAACAGGTTGGCGCTGCTGGTTCTGATCTGTGGGCTCGCGCTGGTCGGTGGCTGCCTCGCCACCGCGGTGTCGGGTACCGTCTGCAGCACCGATTCGGACTGCGCCAGCGGCCAGCTATGCGTCAACGGCACCTGCTTCTCGTCGCGCAACAGCGGCCAGATCCCCTGCACCAGCGACCTCGATTGCGGCAGCGGCAACGTGTGCGCGGCCACCGGCTTCTGCGAGGCCGCGGGCGGCGGGCAGAGCTGCAACGTCACCACCGATTGCCCCGAGGACCAGTACTGCAACTTCAACCTGCAGGATCGCATCTGCACGCCGCTGGCGGAAGGCGCCTGCCGCACCCAGGACCAGTGCGACAGCGGCCTGATCTGCTCGGCCACGGTCGGCGGCGTCGGGCGCTGCGTCGAGTGCCTGAGCGGGAGCGATTGCGCCTCGGGCCAGTGCCGGCCCGACGGCACCTGCCAGAGCGCCGCCGCCGATGCCGGCGTCAGCGACGTCGTGGGCAGCGATCGGGACGCGGGCGTGGCCGACACGGTGCGGCCCGATGCCGGCAACTGCAACCCGCCCTGCAACACCTCGGCCGGCGAGTACTGCGTGGTCGACGTCTGCTACGGCAGCAACGGCTGTCCGCTGCACGCGCATCCGGTGGGCACCGGCGGTCAGTGCGCCTGCGACACCGGCTGGGTGCCCAACGGGAATGCCACCGCCTGCGTGCCGGGCTCGACCAGCGACGCCGGCGTGACCGACAGCGGCGGCGCCGATACCGCGTACGACGCCGCGTACGACGCAGGCGGCTACGACTCGAGCGTCGGCGGGAGCTGCAACCCGCCGTGCAACACCGCGGCCGGCGAGTTCTGCTACGAGGGGGTCTGCTACAACGCGGACGGCTGCCCGCTGCACTCGCACGTCGAGAGCGACGGCTGGTGCTACTGCGACGCCGGCTACGTGGTCAACGGCAGCGGCGACGGCTGCGTGCCAGGTGGCAGCGACGCAGGCAGCGGCTACGACGCGGGCGACGACTGTCCCCCCAACTCGCACCTGGAGAGCGACGGCTGGTGCTACTGCGACGACGGCTACGTGGTCAACAGCACCGGCGACGGCTGCGTGCTGGACACCGGCGGTGGCAGCGGCGGGGTCGGCGCTTCCTGCGGCAGCGATTACGACTGCGATTTTTCGTACGATGCCTTCTGCGCCACCGACTGGCCTAGCGGCTACTGCAGCGCCTACTGCTACAGCAGCTACGACTGCGGCAGCGGTGGCGAGTGCAACTGCATGGACGCCAACTGCTACGAGGCGTACTGCTTTGCCCTCTGCTGGTCCGACTACGACTGCCGCAGCGGTTACTACTGCGACTTCTGGACCTGGTCGAGCCTCTCCGGCGGCGGCTTCTGCCTGCCGTACTGATCGAGTTGAGGCCTTGCCTGCGCCGGGCCGCCGCGCCATATTTGGCCGTCGCAGCGATTCGCGATCGGGGAGCAACCTGCATGGCGTCCAAGAAGACCACGTCCAGCGAAGAAGAGTACTTTGCTCGCGAGGAGGCGGAGAAGCTGCGCAAGCTCAAGGCGCAGACCTCCAAACAACTCACCGAGACCCAGCGCGTCGCGCTCAAGGAACTGCACTACATGAAGTGCCCCAAATGCGGCATGGATCTGAAGACCGTGGTCCACCGCGGGGTCGAGATCGACCGGTGCGAGAACTGCGGCGGGGTCTGGCTCGACCGCGGCGAGCTGGAGGAGCTGACCGAGGACGATGGCATCCTCCGGTCGATGGTCAATCTGTTTCGCAAGGGTTAGCAGCAGCCGGATCGGCCGCGGCGGAGGCGCCACCAGAGCAGCGCCAGTACTGCCAGCAGCGGCGCGGGAGTCGCCGCCCGGGCGGCCGCACAGCCGCAACCAGAAGGAGTGCACTTGCCGGCGAGATCGTAGATGGCGACGTCGTCGACGCCGGCCTCGACCACGTCGTCCTCGCCGCCGTCAAACTGGGTAAAGCGCAACGCGATCTGCTGGGGCAGCTCCTCTTTGAACAGGTCGCGCAGCCGGACCACCGCCACCTCCCAGTCGCGGGTGTTGGTCAGATGCTGCGCCAGCGGCCTGAAGGTCTTGCCCCGGTCGCCCGAGATCTCGACCTGTAACCGGTTGTCGTTGTCCTCCCACGGGTTGCCTTGGCCGTCGACGGCGACGTGCCAGAAGCGGTAGCCGACGTGCGGATCCTTGAGACCGGCGATCGAGTATGAGCGAGACTGGAGCGAGGTGCCGCCGCCGTCGACGTCGGTGTCGCCGGCCGCGGCGCCCAGCCCGGGGTCGGTCAGCATGGCCCAGCAGCCGCCGGCGGTGGTCTGTCCGGCCGGCGTGACGCGGGTCTTGCCGGCGTAGGTGGCCGAGCTGATGCCGCTGGCGAACTGGCCGGCCCAGGCGTCGTCGCCGCCCGCCGCGTTGGCCAGCCAGCCGTCGTCGCCGGCCTCGAAGTCGGTGCCGTCGCTGCGCCGGAGCCCGGTGTAGACGACCTGCACCTGCCGCCACTCGGCGGTGTCCTGGCCCTTGAACACGATCTCGAAGCGCTGCGGCGCGCCGCAGCTCGTGTTCTCGGCGACGCGCACCGCCAGCGGCGGATCGGCGTCGTAGGCTGTCTCCGGCTCGATGTCGCCGATCGCGGTCTCGGGGTTGTCGATGGCGATGCCGGGATCGATGGCGCGCGCCCGGACCAAGACCGCGTGTGCGGTCTCGGTGCCGGCGTTGTAAGCGATCGGCCGGTAGCCGACCAGCTCGCCCGGGTCGGCCACGCCGTCGTTGCCGGTGGGAGAGTCCTCGAAGCGCGCGTTCTGCGCCTCGAGCGCGGGCACCGGGCAGTCGCCGCTGAGCTTGGTGCAGACGTGCATCAGGCCGCGGGTTTTTTGCGCAAACCAGCGCTCGTAGTACTGGCGCACGGAGTCGACCGCGCTGACGAACCCCGCCACCTGCGACAGCCTCTGGCCGGGTGCCGTGACCAGCGCCCAGACCTGGCGCAGCGTGGTCGGCGCGCGCCCGTACTCGGGCAGGCGCGGGCCCTCGGCCGCGATCACGTCGTCGATGAACAGGTCGAGCCGGTCGCCGGTGGCGGTGATGTGCGGGGCAAAGGCCGGGTAGTAGCGACCGAGCACCTCGTCGATGTAGTCGACCGGCGGGATCGGCACGAACAGGCCGGGGCCGGCGCTGATGTTGCCGTTGAAGCTGTAGCCGAAGTCGCTCATCAGCCGGGCCAGCTCGGTGGAATTGCCGTTCTCGATGATGAACCAGTCGCGCACGCTGTCCGGCGGCAGCACGCCCATCGCGTACAGGTCGAGGTCCGAGTAGCGCACGCTCTCGGCCAGCAGCTCGAAGGTGCCCGGGCTCTGCTCGTCCCAGTCCCAGCCGTAGAGCATCGATCCGTCGCCGTCGACGCATGGGTGCCAGTGCGCCAGGCTCTCGCCGAGCATCTGTTTGGAGACCTGGCCCGTGCCCGGATGCACGAAGCGCAGCGCCGCCAGCCAGCGGTGGATGGTCTCGTGCCCGATGCCGCCGTAGACCATGGCGTCCAGATCGTCGAGCGGCCGCGAGCGGTAGTAGATGTTGTACTCCATCTCGCGCCAGCTCTCGATCGAGCTCATGTAGATCAGCCCCTGCACGCGGACACCGGGCGCGTTGTCGTACCGGCAGCCCTGGTTCTCGCCGTTGCGCTCGTTGCAGTCGCCGAGGCCGGCCACGTCGTTGCTCAGCGGCAGGTAGTAGGCGGCGTAGTCGGCGCCGGTCTGGGCAAAGGTCGACCAGATGACGATCTCGTCGTGGCTGTCGTCGGTGTAGGCCAACACCCGGTTGGCGACGTCGAAGATCGTGTTGTCGTCGAAGTAGATGTGGCCGTCGCTGCCGACGTAGGCGTAGCCGTCGTCGCCCTCCATCACCACGATGTCGCCGACCACGCCCGAGGCCCACAACGGGCTCGGTTGCCGGGGGCGCGGCCGCAGGCGCTGTCGCTCGAGCCGGTCCGCGGGGGGCGGGCTCGATGCGTACTGGAGGATGTAGGCCGCCGGGTCGTCGATGTGGATCCGGCCGTCGCCGCCGGCGGGCGGAGGCGCTGGCACGACCGGTCCGGGCTTGCGAGCGGGCGCCGTCAGCGCCGGCGACGGCCAGGCGGCGACGAGCAGCAGCGCGATCCATAGGCGCATCGAGCGGAAGAGCCTTCCTACCCCCATCACCCCGGTCCGATCGCTGCCGAAAAAGACATTGTAGCGGTTCGATCGCGGATCGACCACCGACGAGCGATCGTGCTAGACCAGGGCCGCGGACCAGCGGAGGCCGGATGGCGATCGGGAGCGAACAGGTGCTGCACATCGCCGCGCTGGCGCGACTCGAGCTCGGCGCCGCCGAGATCGCGGAGATGCAGCGCGACCTGGGCGCCATCCTCGACTACGTGGAGCAACTGCGCGGCCTGGATGTGGCCGACGTCGAGCCGATGACCCACGCGGCGACGCTGGCGACGCCGCTGCGCGACGATGCGGTGGTGACGCCGCCGGGGGCCGCGGCGCTGGCGAATGCGCCGGCGCGCGCGGGCGACCTGGTGGCGGTGCCCAGGTTCCTGGAGTAGGGCGTGACCTCGCTCGACGACCTGAGCCTGACCGAGGCGGCGGCGCTGCTGGAGCGGCGCGCGCTGACGAGCCGGGAGCTGACCGCAGCCTGCCTGGCGCGCGCGGAGCAGCGGCGATCGCTCAACTCCGTGATCGCGCTGCTCGCCGACCGGGCCATGGTCGAGGCCGAGGACTCGGATCGGCGGCGGGCGGCCGGTGCGGCCCGCGGCCCGCTGGACGGCATCCCGCTCGGCGTCAAGGACAACATCCTGCTGGCGGGCGTGCCGGCCACGGCCGGCTCCAACATCCTGCGGCGTCACGTCGCCGCCTACGACGCGACCGCGGTCGAGCGGCTGCGGCGGGCGGGCGCGGTGTTGCTGGCCAAGCTCAACCTGGACGAGTTTGGCATGGGCTCCTCCAACGAGAACAGCGCGTTCGGGCCGTGCCGCAATCCGTGGGACGAGAGCCGGACGCCGGGTGGTTCCTCGGGCGGCGCTGCCGCGGCGGTGGCGGCCGGCCTGTGCCTGGGCTGCCTGGGCACCGACACCGGCGGCTCGATCCGTCAGCCCGCCGCGTTTTGCGGCGTGAGCGGCCTGCGGCCGACCTATGGCCGCGTCTCGCGCTACGGCGTGATCGCCTTTGCCTCGTCGCTCGACCAGGTGGGCCCGCTCGGCCGCAGCGCCGGCGACGTGGCGCTGCTGATGAACGCCATCGCCGGCCACGATCCGCGCGACTCGACCAGCGCGCCGCGGCCGGTGCCTGACTTCGCGGCCGCGATCGGCCGCGGCGTCAGGGGTCTGCGCGTCGGCCTGCCGCGCGAGTACTTCGAGCTGGGCGGCTGCACGGCCGACGTGGCGGCGGCGGTGCGGGACGCCATCGCCGTGCTCGAAGCGGCCGGGGCGCGGGTGTCCGAGATCGCGCTGCCGCACACGCGCTACGCCATCGCCTGCTACTACCTGATCGCCACCGCCGAGGCGTCGTCCAACCTGGCGCGCTACGACGGCGTGCGTTACGGCGACCGGGTCGATCCGGGTCGCGGACTGGCCGAGCTGTACCTGGCCACGCGCGGGCAGGGCTTCGGCGCCGAGGTCAAGCGCCGCATCCTGCTCGGCACCTTCGTGCTGTCGGCCGGTTACTACGACGCCTATTACCGCCGCGCCCAGCAGGTGCGGACGTTGATCAGCCGAGACTTCGAGCAGGCGTTTGCCGCGGTCGACGTGATCGCGGCGCCGATCGCGCCGACGCCGGCGTTCGCCCTGGGCGAGAAGACCGCCGATCCGCTCACCATGTACCTGTCGGACATCTTCACCATCTCGGTCAACCTGGGCGGCGTGTGCGGGATGAGCGTGCCGTGCGGGTTGAGCGCTGGCCCGCGGCCGCTGCCGATCGGGCTGCAGCTTATCGGCCGCCCCTTCGACGAGGAGAGCGTGCTGGCCGCGGCGGGCGCCCTGCAGGAGGCCACCGACTGGCACCGGCGGCGGCCGCCCGAAGGCGGGAGCGGCCGGCCATGAACGACCACCGCGGCTTCGAGTCGGTGATCGGCCTCGAGGTGCACGCGCAGCTCCTCACCCGCAGCAAGATCTTCTGCGGCTGTCCGACCGCCTTCGGGGCGACACCCAACAGCCATGTCTGTCCGGTCTGCCTCGGCCATCCGGGTGCGCTACCCGTGCTCAACCGCGCCGCGGTCGAGCACGCGGTGCGCTTTGGCCTGGCCATCGGTTGCCGCATCAACCAGCGCAGCGTCTTCGCCCGCAAGAACTACTTTTACCCGGACCTGCCCAAGGGCTACCAGATCAGCCAGTTCGACCGGCCGCTGTGCGAGCACGGCCAGCTCGTCGTCGACGTCGACGGCCAGCCGCGGCCGATCGGGATCATCCGCGTCCACCTGGAGGAGGACGCGGGCAAGAACCTGCACCAGGGGAGCGACCCCAGCCGCAGCTATGTCGACTACAACCGGGCCGGCGTGCCGCTGGCCGAGATCGTGAGCGCGCCCGACCTGCGCAGCCCGGCCGAGGCGGTGGCCTACCTGCGCGAGCTGCGCGCGATCCTGATCTACCTGGAAAGCTGCGACGGCAACATGCAGGAGGGCTCGTTTCGCTGCGACGCCAACGTCTCGGTGCGGCCGGTCGGCCAGAGCGCGCTGGGCACCCGCACCGAGCTCAAGAACATCAACTCGTTCAAGTTCGTGGCGCAGGCGCTCGAGCACGAGATCGAGCGCCAGATCGACGTCCTGGCCGACGGCGGCCAGGTGGAGCAGGAGACGCGGCTGTGGGACGAGGAGGCGCACCGCACCCGGCCCATGCGCGGCAAGGAGGAGTCGCACGACTACCGCTATTTTCCGGACCCGGATCTGCTGCCGCTGGTGGTCGACGACGGGTGGCTCGAGCGGCTCCGGCGCGAGCGCCCGCTGCTGCCTGCGGACCGGCGGGCGCGGCTGCAGGGCGAGCTGGGCCTGCCCGCTCCGGACGTGGCGATGCTGGTCGAGGACAAGGCGCTGGGCGACTACTTCGAGGCCGCGCTGAGCCGCTGCCCGGGGAACCCGCGGGCGGTCGCCAACTGGGTGGTCAACGACGTGCAGGCGCTGGTCAAGAACGCCGTCGGCGGGGCCGCCGCCTGTCCGGTCGCCCCGGACGCGCTGGGCGCGCTGATCGGGCTGGTCGACGCCGGCGTGGTCGCCAGCGCAGGCGCCAGGCAGGTCTTTTTCGAGCTGGCGGCCGGCCGCGCCAGCGACCCGGCGGTCGCGGCCCGCGCGCTGGGGGTCGAGCTGGTCGACGACAGCGCGGCGCTGGCGGCCGCGGTCGACCAGGTGATCGCGAGCAGCGGCGCCGAGGTCGACAAGTACCGCGCCGGCAAGAAGCAGGTGATCGGCTATCTGGTCGGCCAGGTGCTGCGCCGGCTCGGCGGCAAGGTCGATCCCAAGCAGGTCAACGAGCTGCTGCGGCGCAGGCTCGACGCCTGAGGGCGCGCTGCGGCACGGAGGCGACGACCCGATGGCGAGGAGAGCACCGGTGACCGCCCGGCCGCAGTGCGCGTTTCAGGCGGTCGCCTACGACGCCGAGCGCGGAGAGCTGCTGCTGCTGGACCAGACGCTGATCCCGCGTGAGGAGAAGTTTTTACGGCTCGCTCAGGTCGACGACATGGTCGAGGCGATCCGGTCGCTGCGCGTGCGCGGGGCGCCGGCCATCGGGGTGGCCGCTGCCTACGGCCTGTGCGCGGTGGCGCGCCACAGCCGGGCGCTGACCATCCAGGAGCTCGAGGCCGAGCTCGATGCGGCGGCCGACAGGCTGGACGCGACGCGGCCGACCGCGGTCAACCTGATGCACGCGGTGGCGCGGATGCGGCGGGAGATCAACGGCGGGGCTGCCAACGCGCGCGCACTGATCGCCGCGCTCGAGAAGACGGCGCGCCAGCTTCACGGCGAGGAGCTGGCGGCCAGCGAGCAGATGGGCAAGCACGCGTTCAAGCTCTTTCGCGACGGCGACGGCGTGCTCACCCACTGCAACACCGGCGCGCTGGCCGCCCCCGGCGTCGGCACCGCGCTGGGAACCGTGGTCTACGCGCTGCGCAACGGCAAGCGGTTGCACGTCTACGCCGACGAGACCCG
>JAFGSX010000443.1 GCA_016934455.1 Deltaproteobacteria bacterium | reverse complement strand
GCCTCGAGTACGCGCGCGAGGTGCTCCACCGCGCGCTCGAGCGCGCGCCGACGCTGTACGAGGCGCACGCCTCGCTCGCCATGCTGCACTACCGGACCGGCGAGTCGGCCGACGCGCTGGCGCACGCCCGGGTGGCACTGGCGGCGCGCCCCGACGACGAGGTTATGCGCGAGCTGGTGGCGCTGCTGATGGACGAGGACGCCTGATCAGACGGCGCCCCAGGCGCGACCGGCCGTTGCGACATCGGTGTCGACGACCGGGTGGCCGTCGAGACCGCGGATCACGATGCGCTGATCGGTCCGCACCTGGCCCGCGCAGGCGTGAGGCAGCGCCGCCAGCCGCTGCTCGAACGCCGGCCCGTCCGCCGCCGCGATCTCGACCACAAAGCGGCTCAGCGACTCGCCAAAGGCCAACGCGACATCGCGATCGACCCCCGCGCGCGGCACCCTCGCCAGATCGAGATCGGCGCCGAGCAGGCCGCCGATGCACATCTCGGCCAGCGCCACGGCCAGCCCGCCCTCGCTGCAGTCGTGGCAGGCAGCGACCAGCCCGTCGGCGATGGCCCGGTGCACGGCGCGCAGCAGCGCCGGTCCGTCGGCCGGAGGCCGGGGCGCGCGATTTCCGATGGCGCCGTGCAGCCGCCAGTAGCTGGAGCCGCCCAGCTCATCAGCCGTGGTGCCGACGACGTAGATCAGATCACCCGCTTGCTTGAGGTCGCTGGTAACGCTGCGCGTCGCGTCCGGCATCACCGCCAGCGCCGATATCAGCAGCGTGCCCGGGATCGCCTGCAGCTCGCCCCCGCTGCCGACGAATTCGTTGTTGAGGCTGTCCTTGCCCGAGATGAACGGCGCGCCGTAGGTCAGCGCCGCGTCGCGGCAGCCGCGCGCACAGCGCACCAGCCCGCCCAGGCAATCGGGCCGCCGCGGGTCGCCCCAGCAGAAGTTGTCGAGCAGCGAGACCCGATCGGGATCGGCGCCGACCGCCACGCAGTTGCGCAGCGCCTCGTCGACCGCAGCCCAGGCCATGGCATAGGGATCGATCTCGCCGTAGAACGGATTGATGCCGATGCCGATGGCGACACCACGCCGCGACCGGTCGCCATCGTCCGTCGACAGCAGCATCGGCGCGATCACCGCCGCGTCTCCCGGCCCTTCGCCGACGCCGATCAGCGGCCGGCCGATCGTCGCGGCCTGCACCTCGCAATCGTAGCGGCGGACGATCCGGGCCGGGCTGCGCGTCTCGGGCCGCGCCAGCAGGGCCAGCAGATCGGCGGTCAGGTCGCCGGTGTCGGGCAACGCCGGTTCGGGCCATCGCGGCCGCTGCCAGGTGGCGCGCAAGCGGCGCCGCGGCTGACCGCGGTACAGGAAGGCGGTATCCAGCCGGCCGACCACCTGCTCCCCGTAGCGAAGCGCGATCTGCCCGTCGTCGGAAAAGCGGCCGATCGCGGTCACCTCGACGTCGAGGCGGTCGCAGATCTGCTGCAGCCGGGGCCATGCCGCATCCGGAACCGCGAGCACCATGCGCTCCTGAGCCTCGCTGAGCCAGATCTCCCACGGCGCCAACCCCGGGTACTTGGTCGGCACCCGATCGAGCTGCACCCGGGCTCCGCCCTCTGCCGCCAGCTCACCCACCGCGGAGGCCAGACCGCCGGCACCGCAATCGGTGATGGCGCGGTACAGTCCGGCGTCGCGCGCCTCGATCACCGCCTCCAGCAACTGGCGCTCGTGGATCGGATGGCCGATCTGGACCGCGCTGCCGGCCAGCGGGCCGGTCTCGCGGTCCATCCGCAGCGACGAGAAGGTGGCACCGCGCAGCCCGTCGCGGCCGGTGCGGCCGCCCAGCACCACGATGCGGTCACCGAGCTGTGGAGCCGAGCGCAGACCAGCCGCCGGCAGGATGCCCAGGCAGCCGCAAAAGACCAGCGGATTGGCGGTGTAGCCGGGGTGGTGGAGCACCGCGCCGGCGACCGTCGGGATCCCCATCTTGTTTCCGTAGTCCTCGATGCCGGAGACGACGCCCTCGGCCACCCGCTGCGGATGCAGCACACCCGGCGCCAGCAGGTCCGACGACACTTCGAGCGGACCGAAGCACAACACGTCGGTGGCTGCGATCGGCCAGGCGCTGACACCGATCACGTCGCGGATCACACCGCCGACGCCGGTGCTGGCGCCGCCAAAGGGCTCCAGCGCGGACGGGTGGTTGTGGGTCTCGACCTTGAACGCCAGATCGCGGTTCCGGTCGAAGGCGATGACGCCGGCGTTGTCGACAAAGGCCGAGCGCACCCAAGGCCGCGCCAGCCGCTCGGTGGCGGCGCGGATGAAGCTGCTCAGCAGCGAGTCGACGACCGCGTGGCGGTCGGCGACAGGCTGCCCCTGCGCGTCCAGCTCGTCGTACTCGATGATCGCGCCAAAGCTCTTGTGGCTGCAGTGCTCGGACCAGGTCTGGGCGATGGTCTCGATCTCGACATCGGTCGGCTCGCGACCGAGCACGCGAAAGTGCTGTTGCAGCGCGCGCATCTCGTCGAGATCAAGGGCCAGCCGCCGTTGCTCGCTGATCGCACACAGCGCGGCGTCGGCGGCGGTCAGCAGCGGCACGGTCTCGACTTCTGCCGCCGCCGGGAGCGCGTCCACGAAGGGAGGAGCGATCGGTCGCTGGATCGACCAGCGCTGGATCAGGCCGTTGGCCAGCAGGTCGCTGGCGATGCGCTCGCACGCGGCGCGGTCGAGATCGCCCGCGATCCGGTAACGGGTACCGGTCGCGGCTCGGGCGAGGCCGGCCACCCCGACCACCGGCGCCGCGGCGAGCAGGCTCTCGGCCGCGCTGTCCGTGACACCTGGCCGCAGCGCCACCTCGACGGTCCAGGCTCCGCCCTCCGCTGGCGCCCGATCGCGATCCAGGTGGCGCCAGCGGGCGCGCTCGCTGACCGGATCGCACAGCAGCCGATCGATCAGGCGCGCCACGTCGTCGTCGTCGAGGGCGCCGGCGAGAAAATAGAGATCCGCCACCGCCACCGCCCGGCAGCCGGCGACGCCGAGCAGCGCGATCTGCTCGCGCACCTTCTCGCCGCGGACATCGCGCTGTCCGGGCTGCGTCTCGACGACGATGCGGTAGACCATGGGAATCCGGGTCAGGGATTGAAGTAAAGATGCACCTCGTCGGTCAGGCTCTCCGCGTCCGGCAGATACGGAAAAGCACTGCCGCTCGACGGCGGCTTTTGGCTGCCGCCAAACAGCAACACCTGGCCGTCGAGGAGAGCGGCCATGCCATAGGCGCGCCGAGCAGAGGGCCAGTTGTCGCTATCGTTGGTGAGTTGTACCGCACCGACGCAGGCAGACGCTGGACCCCCGGTCGTGGGTACTTCGTGCTCGAAGGTCGAACTGAATAGCTCTGGCATGGCGAAGTTGTATAGACCGCCATACGTCATGAGGCGAAGCGACTCCTCACCGGTGGTCGGCATCTCAAACATTCCGATCTGAATGCGCGGTGTAGGCTGATCTTGGCACAGCACGCTCTCGCAAGGGATGGACATGTTCGGATCACCCGCTGCGAGATCGAATGGGCAGCGGACCAGAACAGGTGATTCTTCCTCCATCGAGCCACCGAGCAGGTAGATAACCGGTTTTTCCTGGGTTGAATGGTGCACGGCCATGCCCAGAAAAGCGCGCCTGCCGATCTCGACGCCGGTCACATCGATCCTGTGCCACGCGTAGGACATATCCCCGTTGTGCGTATTGCGAAGGAGCCAAAAGCCATCGAAATACTGGATATTGCCTTCGTTGATCTGGTAGCCGCCGTACAGCAGGACAGAGTTGTCGACGCGGATGAACTCCCCGGGCAGGTCGAAACTGAAATCGAGCCCGACCATGGCGTGGCCAGCGCGGGGCTCGGGCACGATCGATCCCTGATCCAATATCGGTACGAATTGGTGCTGGTCAGCATCGAAGAACCACAGGTCATTGTAGAAATTGACTTGCCTCTCCCTCTCACCCCAACCGCCGAACAGCAAAGCCCCATGGTAGGTCACGGACATCGACATATACGAAAAAGGAGCCAGCGCGGCCCCGGCGCGCGGGTCGGGGTGGCTTTGTGATAACTCAACCGGTTTCCACGTAGCAGTGGGGTGGATGTAGATCCAGGTCTCGTCGGTCAGGACCGGTGTCTCCACGGATGAACTCGGATCTGGTCTCAATCCGCCAACGACCAGTACCTCCTGTTTTTCGCCGGACGCAGGCAATGCAGCCATCGCGTGGAAGGCGCGCCGTTCTGGCCCCGGGTTCTCGGACGAGATGCTCGGATTCCACTCGACGGTGTCGATCAACGCGAGGTCGTCGATGCCGTAGACGATTTGCGAGCTATTGATGTCCACGTAGTCGCAACCAAAGGCCAGCACGCGAGGGCGATCGCCAGAAACGCCCGGGCAGTCGACGCCGGCGTGCGCAACCACCTGCACGAGCACGCGGTCGCCGGGGTTGACGTCGAGATCCCTGGCAGCGAGGGCATCTGACGTTGAATAGCTGCTAAAATCGACCTGGCTCCAGTGATCCAACACCGGCGATTGATACATGCCAAGCTCGAATGACTCCGGCGTGCGGCATTCCGGCGATGCCATGGTATCGACTCGGTAATAGAGCTCGAGACAGGTGATCGGGCGCCCTTCTGCGTAACTCACTCCATTGACCTCGATGGTGACCTGCGACGAGGCGCCGTCGAGCTCAGGCGAATCGCGCGAAGGAAGGTCGGACGCAGAGGTGTCGGGCCTGGCAGCGTCGGGCACGGCAGCGTCGGGCCTGGCAGCGTCGGGCACGGCAGCGTCGGGCCTGGCAGCGTCGGGCACGGCAGCGTCGGGCCTGGCAGCGTCGGG
>JAFGSX010000036.1 GCA_016934455.1 Deltaproteobacteria bacterium | reverse complement strand
CTCCTCGGCCAGCAGCGCCTCGCCGCCGCTGGCCAGAACGAGGGTGCGCGTATTGGGACGGCGCCGCGCCACGCGATCGGCAAAAGCCGCCAGCGTGCTCTGCTGCAACCTGCGCTCGCGCTCGTCCGCGCTCGCGCGCGCTGGCTCGCCGGTCGGCCGCAGCGACAGCAGTTGTTGCCGCGCCCGCTCGACCGTGCGCACCGCCGCCGGATCGAGGCCCAGCCGCTCCAGCGCCCCCTCGGCAAAGCGCGCGCCGCGCGCCACCGCGAGCAGCTCGCCGCGGTCGATCAGGTCCGAGCCCGAGACCGCGGCGGCCGCCGCCCGCCGCTCGAGCCCGCGCCGCGCCACGATGTCGCGTTCGCCGAGCAGCGCGGCGATCGCGCAGGCGGGTTCGAACACGCCTCGGCGGTGCGCCTCCAGCAACAGCCGGCCGATGCGCGGGTGCGTCGGCCAGCGCAGAAGCTGGCGACCGGTGGTGGTCAGGGCACCGGTGGTATCGAGAGCGGAGAGCCGGCGCAGCAGATCGAGAGCGGAGCTCCAGGCCGGAGCCGGTGGCGCGTCGAGCCAGCTCAACGCCTTGTCATCGGCCCGGCCGACGAGCTGCGCCACGGTCAGGGCCAGCTCGCTCAGATCGCTGCGCGCGATCTCGGGGCGCTCGTGGGACGGCCGGGTCGCCAGATCGGCGGCGCCGTACAGGCGCAGGCAGCGGCCGGCCCGGGTGCGGCCGGCGCGACCGGTGCGTTGCTCGACGGCGGCGCGCGCGATCGGCCTCACCTCCAGCGCCGGCAGGCCGGACCACGGCCGGTGGCTGGCGATGCGCGCCAGCCCGCTGTCGATCACGACCGCCACGTTGGCGACCGTGATCGACGATTCGGCCACGTTGGTCGAGACGATGATCTTGCGCCGCGCGCCAGGTCGGATCGCGGCGTCCTGTTCCGCCGGCGGCAGGTCTCCGTGCAGCGCGTGCAGCTCGAGACCGCTGGCGGCGGCCAGCTCCGTCAGCGCCTCGAGGCAGCGCCGGATCTCGGCCGCGCCGGGAACGAAGACCAGCACGTCGCCGTCGAGGCCGTCGCGCAGCGACCGAGCGACCGCGGCGCGCACCTGCAGCGCGAGCGATTTCCGGCTCTCGGGCAGGTGCTCTATGGCGACCTCGAAACGCTGGCCGGCAGCGCGCAGCACCGGCGCCCGGTCGAGCAGGGCGGCCACCGGCCCGCTCTCCAGCGTGGCCGACATCACCACCAACTGCAGGTCGGGCCGTGCGCTTTGCATCAGGCGCCAGACCCAGGCCAGCGCCAGGTCGGTGTGCAGATGGCGCTCGTGAAACTCGTCGAGCACCACGCATCCGACGCCGGCGAGGTCGCGGTCCTCCAGCAGGCGCCGGCTGAACAGCCCTTCGGTCAGGTAGAGCAACCGGGTGTCGGGCGACAGCGCGGAATCGAATCGCACCTGGTAGCCGACGCTGCCGCCCAGTGTCTCGCCGCGCTCGTCCGCCACCCGGCGCGCCGCCAGCCGCGCCGCGAGGCGACGCGGCTCCAGCACCAGCACGCTCTGCCCGGCGTTGGCGAGCGCGCCGAGCAGGGCCGGCGGGACGCGCGTGGTCTTGCCGGCGCCGGGCGGCGCCTCCAGCACCAGCCGGCGCTCGCGGCGCACGACGTCCGCGATCTGGGGCAGCAGCGGGTCGATCGGCAGCGGTTGCAGCGGGCACCTCGTGCTCTGGCTCTGGACTGCGCGCGGCCGTGCTATGCTGAATCTGCAACAGCCGTTGGACGCTGTCACGATGCCGTTCGCCTACTATCAGAATCTGGGCCAGGCGCAAAAGCGCACGTACGATCGCAGCGACGCCATCGTCGAGATCCCGGTGCCCGGGGCCGGCTCCCTCTCGACAGAGGTCGATGCCGTGGCCCAGGCCCTCAGCCGCGACGACCGGGCCGCGGTGCAGCGCGCCCTGCAACGGCTGTGCGACGCCATGACCGCCGCGCTGCGGGTGGCTCCGGTGCAGCTCAAGACCCTGGCCGCGCGGCCGGCCGACGATTGGGGCGAGCTGCAGGGGCTGTATCAGGCCGGCGACGACGACAACGCGGCCCAGATCACGGTCTGGATGCGCACCGCGCAGCGCCGGCAGCCGGTCGCCTTTCGCACCTTTCTGCGCACCTTTGTCCATGAGCTGTGCCACCATCTCGACTTCGAGCTGTTCAAGCTGGATGACACTTTTCACACCGAGGGTTTCTTCAAGCGCGAGTCTCACCTGATGCACCAATTGCTGGGCGCCGGGGAAGGGGGCTGAAGAACGCGCACGAGGTCTCGGCGCTTGGATCTGATTTATCTGCTTGTGTGGGAAAGCGGAACCCCACAATAGGGTCGTATCAGATTGATTCGGTATCACCCGAATCGCGCGATGCGCGTCTCGGCCAGGACGTAGAACACCGCCAGCGCGGTCTCCTCTCCGTCCACCGAGCGCGATGCTCGGCGCTTGACGATGGCGGCCAGCGTGCGCTTGCCGTCTATGAGGTCGGCCACCGCCTTCTCGTCGCCCTTGAGATGTAGCGCCGCCAGATGGGGCAGGCTGTGCTTTTCCACGCGCACCGGCTTCTGCTCGTGCGGCGCGAGCCGCTGCCGGATGATCTCGGGCGGGATCGCATGGAGTACGGCGTCGACCAGCACGTCGACCAGCGGCGGGATGCGCACGGCCAGCAGCACCGGCGGCGCCGCATTGGGATAGATGCGAAACTGCCCGTGGCGCCAGGCGAAGGCGGCAAACAGGCGGAGTCGGATGGTGGCCGAGAACACGTGCTCGACCTTTTCCGCCTCCTCGCGCAGCGAGGACGACATCAATGCCCAGTCGAGCGAGATCTGCTCGGCCAGCACCCGCTCGAGGAGGTCGCCGAGATTCTGGGTACCGAGCAAGGCGTTCTGTCTCATGACCGGCAACACGCCATCGCGCGCGTCGTCGCTGGCGATGTACTGCGGTATGCCCTGCTCGAGGTAGATGAAGCGTCGTCTGCGCTCGGGCTCGCTCTCGATGACGACCAGGCCGCTGACCCGGCGCATCGAGATCTGGTAGAGAAGCTGCGTGATGCCGATCTCGTCGAATGAGCGCGCGACGGTGGGGCTGGTGTCCGGCTCGGTCAGCCCGACCAGCGCATCCCAGTAGAGCAGGCGCGACAGCAGGGCGAGATCGACCCGGGGCTTGGCGAAGAGGCTGACCCCGGTGACGTCGGCGGGTGCGGCCGAGAGCAGATCGATGAGCTGATCGACGGTGGCCGGCGTCGGTTCGGCGCGACCGCGGCGCGCGACGTAGAATCGATCGGCGTCGCTCTCTTGAGCCAGCAGCGCCACCTTGACCGTGTCGTCGATGACGAGGTCCTTGAGATGCAGCTCGATCGACTCGCTCCACGGAGTGACCTCGCTGAAGTCGGTCGGGGGCGGCGGCGGTATCTCGCCCGGCGAGGCGCGCGGCGAGCGCATCGGCTTGGTCGTATTATCCTGAAAGGCCAGCAGATCGACGTCGACCGGCAGCGGCGCCCGGGGTGAGGGCGGCGGCAGCTCGAGGGGCTTGCAGTCGGCCGGGAACAGCGCGCTGATGACCTCGGAGACGCGGCGCCTGGTCCAGCGAATGTGCCGGGCAAACAGGTAGTCGGAGAGCGCCTCCTCGAACGCCTGCGCGCTCGGGAAACGATCCGCGGGTTGTTT
>JAFGSX010000442.1 GCA_016934455.1 Deltaproteobacteria bacterium | reverse complement strand
TCTGGATCGGCGTTGGCCGCGAATGCCAGCCAGTTGGGCGCTTCGAGGAAGGTTCGCGCGCGGTGATAACCATCGAGAAACAAATTGAAAAAGCATGGGACGGCGGCTCGATCGGCCAGTTTGCTTTCGGGCCGCGGCCAGGGTTCGCGTTGTTTGTTCAGTTTTGCCTGCGTTGGCGAGAGGTTTCGCGACCGCGGTTCCCCCCGATTTCTCGTCGGGGGGTGGATTGAAACCTGATCGAGTCTGGCTCACGGCCGAAGCCACCGCGCACGCGGGGATGGACCCGCGTCTGCGATGAGCAGCGCAACCAGCCTGGGCGCCGTGCGCAACATGGAGCGCGAGGCGAGCGAGGCGCTGGCAGAGCCCTCGATATTGACTCAAACGACCTCGTGCGCGGCTGCGGCCGCGTAGAGGCGTCAACGCTTGCAGCCGACATTGAAAAAAAAAACGCGGCTTTGATATCATCGGTTTACAGCGAGGAGCGCAATGCAAGTCCAATCCTCAAGAACGCCTTGGATGTTGCTGTTCGCCTTGGTCGTCAGTGCAGGGCTCTCTTCCTGCCCGGACCTGACGTCGGTGAACGGCGAAGCGGATTCCTCAACGCCACCGCACGACGCGGCTCGCGATGGCGCTGCCGACGCCGGAGTAGATGCGGCGTCTATCTCTGACGCGAGAAGAGTGGAGAGCGGGATACCGGATTCGGGGCGGCGCGATGCCGCGCTGGGGGATGCCACACGCTCCGACGGTGCGGCCACTGACCTGCGCCAAACTGACACCGCATTTGCGGATGCGGGCGACCCGCCTGTCCCCACCGCACCATGTGGGACAGACCTCGATGTGCACAACGGGACCGTGCATCCCGAATTCGGAGTCGTGCCGTCTGGACCCATCTTCACGGGTGATCCGATCGCTCTGGGGCCGCTCGCCATTCTAGCGGTCGACGCCACGCTCCCGAATCCGGACTCCTCGCGCGACTCGTACAGCGTCACCACATACGCCCCGTCGACGGATGGCGCCAATCCGGACCCAGGCCCATTCCCGCTGGTGGTCTTCACGCCCGGCTTCAGCACCACGCACCGGAGCTACCGGCACTTCATCGATCACTTCGCGAGCCATGGCATCGCGGTGCTGGGCGTCACCCCGGCGCAGGTTGGCTTTTTCGACGAGGCCAATAATCCCGCCAACGTTGGCGAGGTCCGCGCGGCCATCGAATGGGCGCTGGTGCAGAGCCCGCTCGCAGGCAAGATCGACCTGGACAAGATCGCGACCGCAGGCCACTCGCAAGGCGGCAAGCTCGCCTTTTTTACCGCTGCCGAGGACACGCGCATCAAGATCGTGATCGGGTATGACCCGCAAAACGGCGGCGGGCCACCGTGCTTCATCAACCCGAGCGCGTGCAACCAGTGGCCGGTCGCTCCCAACTGCGACACCGAACGCGGTGTCTCGGATTCTGGCCTGATGTACAAAATCCGGGCCGAGACTTTGGTCTTGGCCGCGCGCGATACCTTGGTCACGCCCGATCAGCACCTCTGGGCCGAGCACTTCTATCGGGGCGCTCCCGCGCCCGCTCACCTGGCCGTCTTTCTCGAGGCTGGGCATGCCGACTGGACGGGCTCGAATGCGACCTCGGATGCTTCAAAGCGAGTAGGTTTGGCTCTGCTGCTCACCAGGTTCAAGGGTGTTTCGGGGCTTGATTCTTATCTGCCAGATGGCAGCTACCTGGCCGGTCTGCCAGACATGCAGATCCACAACAAGTAGAGGCCATCTCACAAGAAATCGGCTTGAATCGTTTCGGTGTGGTGGCCAAAGAGATCAGGGGACAGAGCCCCGGGCCCCAGTCGCAGAGCTTTGGGACCGAGAGAAATCAGTGCGCGGCGCACGCCTCGACCAGGCGCCGGTCCCACTCGACCTCGCCGTCGAGCACCGCGTCGATCATCCAGTTGTCGTCGGTGCTGGCGCCGATGGCGGTGAACGCGATGTGGCGCCAAAACGGGTAGAACTTGGCCACCTGTCCCGGCGCCGCCTCGTAGTAGACCGCGATCTGGAAGTCCAGGTCGAAGACGTTGGCGTCGGTGTCGAAGTACTCGGCCGGTTGCGGCAGCCAGATCCGCTGCACCAGCAGCGGGCCGTGCGGCAGGTCGACGCCGGGGCTGGCGCCGACGTGACGCAGATCTGCGCGCGGGTGCGCGCCGTAGCGCGCGGCCGGCATCGGTTGCGCCTCGTAGTAGTACTCCCACGAGACCACGCTGGCAGTGCGCTGGTCAAATGCCTCGACGTCGGTCAGGTAGGTGCGCTGATACACCTGGTAGATCTGCGGCTGGATCGCCGCCTGGTCGGGGTCGAGCAGTACCGCCTCGAGCTGCGGCAGGGTGCAGCCGAGCAGGTTGATCAGGTACATGCCCTGCGCCGGCCTGGGATCGCGGTCGGCCATTTCGACCGCGGCCAGATCGTCGCTGGCGAGGTCGTCGAGCAGGCCGCGCCTGGGCTCGGAGATGCCATCGAAGTCTGCCGCGACATGGAGCTTGGAGCTGGCATCGGCCATGGTCGCGGCGTCGGCCGCCAGGAAGTTGACCCACAGCCAGCGGGCGAGTCCGTCGAGGTCGTCGGGCGCCGGTTCGGTCGGCGAGCCAAAGAGGCAGGCGGGCGTCAGCAGGAGGACGCCAACGATCGCCAGGCGCGAGCGCGCGCGGTTCGAAGTCGGACGCGACATCCCTACAAGTGTAAGGATTGATCGCACGCGAGCAAAAGGATTTTGGCGCGATTCGCCTTGCACCGATGGGAGTGGTTCCCGCGGTGTCGGCCGGGCAGGTGTCGTCAGCGTATTACGCCGATCAGCGGGCCCCCGTCGAGGCCCCTCGAGACGACCCTTGGAAGTCCCCGCAGGGGGACGGGGAAAGCCGGCGACAGGACCCGGAGCCATTGATTCATTGCAGGACCGAAAGGTCAGTAAGGTGATCACCGCCATGAGTGGACGTGCGCTCAGTGCGCGCACAGCTCGCCAAACCGGTAGTGCAGTCGCTTGCGAATGTTGTCCTCTGCCTGCTTGTCGTCGTGCTTGGGGTAGATCGCTATCCCGAACTGATTGACCACGCGATCGCCTTCGCGGCGCGAGGTGCCAAAGCTCAGGCGCGAGTCCTGCTGGTAGCCGGCGAGAGCCGCGCTTTGGCCAAGCCGCTCCGACTCCTCGCGGCTGAAGTGCTTGCCCTTGAGCTCGCCCACCAGCAGGCACGGGTACTCGCCGCAGTCGACGGCGTTGACCTCGCCGTCGAGCCCGAGCTCGCGCAGGCTGGCGTTGAGCGCGGTGCGCACCTTCTCCGGATCGAAGCGCGCCGCCAGCTCGGCCGGCGCCGTGGCCGGCGTGCCCTGCTTTTCCTGCTGTAGCGCTTGCTCCGACTCGAGCTGTGCCTCCAGCTCGCGGAGCTGCGCGCGAAGCTGCGCCACCTGCGCCGCCGCTCCGCTGTCGGATGCGCCGGATCTGTTTTGGCCTGCTGCGGGCGTGGTCGCGACCGCGCGTCCGCGGGCGAGCCCCGGCGCTGCGCTGCCCGCGCTGGCGCCGGCTGCCGGGCGCGCCGCGCTCGCTGCCGCGCGATCCGCTGCTGGCTCCGCGGCAGCCGCGTCGACGTCGGTCGCCGCAGCGCGGCCGAAGATCCACCACCCGAGCAGCAGGCCGACCGCCATGCCGCCGCAAGCCCCAGCCGCGCTGCCCGCCACGGTGCGCAGTGAACGCATTTTTCCCTCCCGCATGCCCGCCGCGATTGGAGCACAGGTCGCCGGCGCTGGTTCAGCGCTCCACGAAATCGATCACGAGCACGGGATGGTGATCGATGGTCCCCGTGTCCGAGCTGCACAGGTCGTACATCACGATGTCATCGGCGGCGGTCGGCTTGAGCAGAACGCCATGGTTCGTGGTCGGGTCGTCCATCCAGCACTGGACCAGGTCCGTGATCTTCCATTCGAACCACTGTCCCGTGGCGGTCAACAGCACTGTGTCGCTGGCCACTTCGCTCCGGTCAAAGCCAATTCCATCGCAACCAGCGACACTCCAGTGTCCGAGGCTAGTTGCCAGATCCCAGGTCGCCGCTGACGTGTCCCAGTCTCGAAGGATCTGATAGGTAGAGACCTCGAGCCAGCTCGACCCACTCCTGCTCCCCGGGTAGAGGGCCAGGCGCGCGTCGTTGACCGAGACACTGACACCGCCGAAGGTTTCGGGTATTCTGAATTTGACAAGCGCGACCTTGTCGACCACGCACCCGCCAATGTCGGGGACGCACCGCACCGACAGCATGGAACTCGTCTTGTAGTTGCTGTCCGGGAAAAATTTGTCCAGGTGGGTGTCTCGCACGCCGGTCTCTCCGTCGACGTCCTGCTGCAGGCGCACCTTGCCAAGACAGACATGGCTTTCGGTGCATTCCGAGGTCGGCAGCCGACAGTCCGAATTCCAGCAGCAGGTGCCGGTCGAAAAGCAGCCGCCGTCGCACAGGACCCCGGGGCACGCGGTGTCCGGGACAAGGGCGTCAGGGACCGAGGCGTCAGAAACCGAGGCGTCAGGGACCGAGGCATCCGGGACGGCGCTGTCCGGGTCGGCGTTGTCCGGTAAGGCGCTGTCAGCGGGCGTGCCATCCGAGGCGGCCGCGGTGTCGGCCGGGCAGGTGTCGTCAGCGCCGGCATCGAGAGCGGCGTCCGACGGTACCGCGCGATCGCTGGCCGCGTCCGGGTGAGCGAGCTGGTCGGCGGCGGCGGCGTCTGGAGGCGGGGTCGAAGTCGGCTTGCAGGTCCAGCGCCGGCTATCGCAGTAGTAGCCGCCGGGACATTCGCTGTCGGCGTGGCACGCCCACGTCTGCCGGCACTCGCGGCCGATGCAGAGCTGCCCCTCGGCGCACGAATCGTCGCTGTCGCAGGGCAACCCCACGCCGCCGAGCAGGGCGGTGGCGATGTCGCAGCCCGCGAGCGCCAGCACCAGGGCCCCCGCGATCGCGACCGCAGACAGCTTCTCAAGGCCGATCTCGACCATCGGCGACATCTATACCACAACGGCGAGAGCCGGCCATCCGGCGCGCATCCCGTGCTCCGACCGCCGCTCTGCAAATTTGCCCGGGTGGTGCTAGTACATTTGAGGTCCACAGGACGATCGACCGAAGCAGAGGTTCTCATGCCGACGCGGCCCATCAGCACCCCAGGCGTTTCGTCAGGTGCCCTCATCGACTCGCCGGGGAACAGCTCCGCGTCGGGCGCTGGTGTCTCCGACCGCCCGGGGCCGGCATCCGGCGACGCGGGCGATCCGGCCGGCGCCACACCGTCGGACCTTCTGTCGCACCATGATTCGACCGCGGTGGAGAGGACCACCGGGCTCGATATCTCGCACCTGCCAATCACCCCGGCAGCCGGCGGTACCACCTCGCCAGCTTCCCCGCTCGGCGTGCGCATGGCGAACATGCGCGCGGCGCCGGCCCTGGACATCGCGACCGGGATCTCGGCCTTCGAGCGGGCCACCCTGGAGCGCCGCTCCGACCCCGCGCTGGGGCCGCAGGGGCTCGCCGCGCCGACGACCGCGCCCGGCCCGCGGGCGCTGCCCGAGGACGGCAGCGCCACGATCCGGGCGATGCACATGGTCTGCGCCGACGATCTCGACCGTGCCTTTGTCGAGCAGATGGCCCTCGTCGCCAGGTCCGAGGGATTCCGTCTGGTGGTGCAAGTTCCCGCGGGCCAGCAGTACCAGGATCTCGGACAAAAATACCCCGACGTCATCTCGCTGGCGCCGCTGCGCGGGATGCAGCAGGCCGGGGTCGATTTTACGGCCTGGACCGAGGACCAGGGCGAGGTGGCGCCGGATCGACTGGATGCCTCGGGCCACCTGCGGCCGGGAGAGGTGGCCATCTCTGCCCCCCTCAAGGGGCTCGATATCCGCAAGCTGATGGAGGATGGCCGCGCCCAGCGTTTGAGCCAGCACCTGCACGTTGAACCCTGGGAGGTCTCGTTTCAGGCGATGTTGATACCGATGCAGGGCTCGGTGTGGGAATCCAGCGCCGACCTGCTGATGGCGGCGCGGGCAGTGGCCACCGAGCGCCCGCTCTCCGAGCGTCTCACCTACCTCGAGGGCGGCAACGTGCTGATGGGTAAAAAGCCCGACGGCGGTCTCTATGCCCTGGTGGGACGCGACAGCCAGGTCATCTCGCAGGCCGTGCTGGAGAGAGATCTCGGCCGAAAAGTCAGCGCGGACGAGGTCACCGAGGCGGTCGCGCGCGATCTGGGGGTGGCTGCCGCCGATGTCCACTGGATCGAGCAGCCCGGAGCCTTTCACCTCGACATGGGCATGCTCTTTGCCCGGCCCGGGGTGGTGATCCTCAACGACGCGCGCGCTTCGGCCAGGCAGCTCAAGGAGCATCTCGAGAAGACCCACGAGTCGAGCCGCCCCGAGCCGCCGCCGGCGAGCGCGGACGCGGCAGCCAAGGCCGATTACCAGAAGCGCCTCAAGAAATGGGAGGACGAGCTGGTGTCCGCCCGTTTTGACATCAAGATGTGGTGCGACTGCGTCCTGCCCTTCGAGGATCTCGCGGCGGCCGAGCTGCAGCAGATCCCCGGCCTGAGCGTGGTGCGGTTGGCCGGCGTGTTTCCCAAGACGAAGATCTCGCCGCCGGCAAACTTTCTCAACGGCGAGCGCGGCAAGGGCGCCAACGGCACCGAGTTCTTCGTCGGGCTGGGGGGCGACCCGGCGCTCCAGGACGCGTTCGCCGCGGAGCTCAAGAAGCTCAACCCGGGCCTGCACACCTATTTTCTGCCACCGGAGCTCACCGCCAAGACCCTCGAAAAGAAGGGCGGCATCGGCTGCCGCTGCAAGGCCGAGGGCTCGCTCTGACCCGCGATGGCAGCCTGGGCCAGCGTTGCGGCCCGCAGCACTCCGACCTCCGCCTGTGCTATCATGGCGCCTGTTAGGAGCCAGAGAAGCCACTGGTGCCTGTTGTGATGCGGGATCTTGTCAACTCGACCCTGACCGGACGGCGGCGACGCTGTCGCGCGACCCGCTGCCGGGCTGCGATCTGGTCTCTGGCGCTGACCGGGCTGCCCTCGGCGGTCATTCCCTCCTGCAACTGCGCCACCAGTACGGACACCACCTGCGAGTCCGACCTCGACTGCCCCACCGGCTACCGCTGCGACGAGCGCAGGCTGTGCTCGCGCGTGCCGACGGTCGGCGACGGCGGCGCGGGCGATGCCGCGGCTGGCGAGAGCGGCAACCCGGATCGCCGCAGCATCGACGCCGGCGCGGGCGATGTCGCGGCCGTCGACCGGCGCGGTCTCGACGCCGGTGCCTGCTTTCTCGGTGCCTGTCCGGCGCCGACCACCTGCTTCGACCGAGGCAATGGGAGTTTTGCCTGCCTATGCCATGACAGGGTGTGTCAGGAAGATGTGCCCGAATGCCTGCCCGACTCCCTGAACGATGGCGGCATTCCGTTCTGCTGTCAGACCGGCGCCACCATCCGCAACTGCGGCGGGGAGTGCGCCGACCTCGAGACCGACCCGTCGCACTGCGGCGCCTGCGGCCAGCCCGCGATCATCTACCGCGACGCCGGCCGAGGGGGGCCGATTCCGCTCTCGTCGCGCTGCGCCGACGGCGAGCCGCGCTGCGGAATCGATCCCGCGTGCGTCGACCAGGTGTGCGCCGGGCCCGACGGCGGCGACGCTGCCAGCGCGACCTGCGTCGGCTGCCGCAGCAGCGGCGACTGTTTAGCCCTGGGCGCTGGCGAGGTCTGCTGCAATGGCGGCTGTCTGGCTCTGGAACAGGCGGCAAGCCAGCACTGCGGATGCTCGCCGGACCCCACCGGCCGCGGTGGGCTCGCTTGCAGCGCCTTTCAGCTCGGCGCCGGGTCCAGTGGTCCCCTCGGCAGACATTGCATCCTGCCCGACGGCGGCGCGATCACGGCGGCAAACTTCGAGCTTGGAACGTGCGGCTGCAATGCGGATGGGCTGGAGCAATGCGGCGCCACCGCGAGGCCCGGCCTGCCCGGATACCAGCTCTACGGACTGTGCGACCCGGCCACCCATGCCTGCGTGGCGCAGTCCAGATCTAACTGCGGCAGGCTGGGCGGCGTGTGCGATATCGAACTCGGCGGGCCGTTCTGCATCGCCGTCGACAACAGCGGCCTGGGGAAGTGCGGCTGCGAAGAAGATCTGGACTGCCGGATCCCGGTCTACTCCGGTTATGCTGTCGGGCGTGTCATCGCCAACAAATGCTCCAACCATATTTGCGGCTGTTCTGGGAACCGAAATAGCAACTACAGCCCATGTAATGGCGAGGACAATGTTACGGAATTAGATTGCTGCGCGACTGGCTGCGTCGATCTCTCGAGCGGCGAGCCGTTTTGTGGCTCCTGTGGCACGGTTTGCCAGTTCGAACACTGCCAAGAAGGTATCTGCCCCTGCTCCAGCTACGGCACGCAGCAGGATGGGGGGACCTTATTTTGGGGGTGCCCGACGAACGGTGGCGGCGGGGGCCAGGAGTGCCTCCGGTCAGGTTGGCCGTATCACTGCGTGTGCCTTGCCAATAGCTCGCAGCCCTGCCCGCCGGGGACCTACTGCAACGACAACAACGTGGACCTGGTCTACGGCAGCGGGTCTGCCAATGGCTGCTGCGACTACCCCAACACCTCCGGGCTCAACCGCTGCGTCGTCAGCGAGGTCTGCAGTGATCCGTTGTCCCCGGTCTTGTGCACAGATACCTGGGCAACGGGGACCAAATATGCCTGCTGTCCAACCGGCAGTTCGTGCCGCAACGTCGCCGGCTCGGTCCAGTGCGCGACGCCGTGACGTATTGGCTGCTGTCGATCAGACCGCCTGCCACGGCCGGGTCAGGTCGTGCTGCACCTCGAGCAGGTCGAGCACGCGGCCGACCGTGTTGTCGATCAGATCGTCGATGCTCTTGGGCTTGTCGTAAAAGGTCGGCAGCGGCGGCATCACGATCGCGCCCATCTCGGTGACCGCCGCCATCTGGCGCAGGTGGCCCAGGTGCAGCGGCGTCTCGCGCGGCATCAGGATCAGCCGCCGCCGCTCCTTGAGGGTGATGTCCGCGGCGCGCGAGATCAGGGTGTCGGCGCGGCTGGCGGCGACGGCCGACAGCGTGCGCATCGAGCAGGGCGCCACCACCATCGCCTGCCAGTAGGTCTGGCCGCTGGCGATCGGCGCCGCGATGTCGTCGGGTTCGTACCAGCGCGTGGCCAGCTCGCGCACCCCGTCCAGGGAATACTCGGTCTCCATGGCCATCACCTTCTCGGCCGGCCTGGAGACGATGAGGTGCGATTCGGCCTTGGCCGCCTTGAGCGCCGACAGCAGCCGCACGCCGTAGACGGTCCCGGTGGCCCCGGTGATGGCGACGATGATCTTCATGGTTGCTCCTCCCAGCGCACCAGCGTGCCCACCTCCTCGCCGGCCAGCGCCTGAGCCAGCCGTCCCGGCCTGGTGGCATCGACGATGCGCGCGCACACCCCGTGCTGCGCCCACTGTAGCAGGCTCTCGACCTTGCCGCGCATGCCGCCGGTGACGTCGACGTGCGCCGACCCGCCCAGCGCGGCCAGCACCGCCGCCGCATTGCCGCGCCCGATGCGCGGCACGCGCGCCGTCGGCCCCAGCGCCGGGTCGGACTCGAACACGCCGTCGACGTCGGTGCCGTGGATGACCAGGCCGATGCCGAGCCGCTGCGCCAAGAACGGCGCGATCTGATCCCCCGACAGGATGGCGCAGCCCTGCTCGGCGTCCACCGCCGGCACGCCGTAGAGCTGCGGCACGCCGCCCTGTTGCAGGATCGCGCGCACCACCTCCACCTCCATCGACTCCAGGCGGCCCCGGCGCAGGCGCGCCGAGGCCGAGGCCTGGCAGACTATGGCCGGGATGCCGGCGCCGATGCAGATCTCGGCCACCTCGGCGGCGAGCACGTACTGCAGCCGCTGGGTCTCGGCCCAGGCCGCCAGCGCGCCCGGCATCTCGACGCCGCGGTCGATGCCGGTGCGCTTGACGATGCGGTGGCCAAAGCTGCCGGCGCCGTGCACCAGCACCAGCCGCTCGAGGTGACTGGCCCCGATCTCCTCGGCCAGCCGCCGCACCACGTCGCGCCGCACCGTCAACCGGTCGCTGCCCTTGTCCGTGACGACCGAGCCGCCGAGCTTGATCACGGCGTCGATGATCGGCTGCGCCATGCCTTGCACCTTGCCGTCGCGTAGACCCGCGGTCAAGCGACGAGGATCGGTATCAGTACACGACGGTCCGCGTCGACGGCCTGAACTCGCCGTCGGGGGTGCGGTACCCGCGCAGGTAAGGCCTGAACGGCGGGCGCGCGGTCTGGTCGCCGTGGAACGAGCCATCGGCCAGCTCCATCCAGCCGGGCTGTCCGGCCTCGCCCAGCGGCCCCTCGCCCTCGACGCCGCCGGCCGGTTGCAGCCGGCCGGCGCGCAGCGTGCCGCGCACGTGCAGGCCTGCTATCGGTGTGCCGTCGTCGATGTGCAGCGAGCCGTCGCGCAGCAGCAGGTAGCCGCGCTGCTCGAGGGGGGTGGCGCTCGACGCCGCTGTCGTCGCCGGCGCGCTGGCCGCCAGATCGACGGCCGGGCGCGCGGCGGGCGCCGCCGGGCCGCGGCAGGAGGCGAGCACGGCGCTCAGGATCAGAGCTGCAGCGGCGGGACGCTCGAGCTTCATGGGCATCTCCTCCGGGCGCCCTGCCATGCCCGGCCCGGCGATGGTAGACTGTTGCCATGCGCCTTTGCCACTGCCTTGCGATCGCGGCGTGCGCCCTCGCCTGGGGGGCCGCCTGCAACCCCGGCGTCGAGATGCGCGACGGCGGCCCGGAGACTTCTGACGGCGGCGGGCGCGATCGCCCCGCCGGCAGCGACTGGAGCGGCGGCTGGGACCTGGCGCTGCGGGATGGCGCGCCGGGCCAGGACAGCGCGGTGGTCGGCACGCTGACGCCGGGCAGCAGCACGCTGCAGCTCAGCGTCGCCGGCAGCATGCGCGAGGTGCTGCTGGTGGTGCCGAACGAGGTGCTCAGCAACCAGCGGCCGCTGGTCATCGCGCTGCACGGCAACGGCGACACGCCCGGTAATTTTTTGGCCAGCACCGGGCTCGCCAGCGCGGCCGCGGCGCGCGGCGTCATCCTGGCTGCGCCGCAGGGCATCGCGCAGACCTTTCCCTATGGCAACCAGACCCTGACCGACATCGACTGGGATGCCTACCGCACCGAGGACGAGGGCAACATCGACCTGCCGCTGATCGATGCCGTCTACCGCCACCTCATCGGCACCAGCTCGGTGTCGCTCGGCAAGGTCCACCTGTTCGGCTACTCGCAGGGCGGCTACCTGGCGTTTCGCGGCGCGATGGAAAAGGCGTCCTCGCTGGCCGCCGCGGTCGTGGTCGCGGCCGCCAACCCGCTGCCCGGCTCGTCGCTGGTCGCCGACGCGGCGCGGCCGATCCCGATCGCTCTGACCATCGGCGAAAACGACTACGCCATCAGCCTGGCGCGGCAGACCAGGACCGAGCTGGAAAACGCCGGCCACGAGGTGCGCTACGAGGAGATCGCGGGCGCCGGCCACGTGCCTTTCCCGGGCGACGCCGCGGCGCTGCTCGACTGGCTGCTGGCGCACTCGCTGTATTGACTGCGCGCTCCCGCGCGTGTCACTCGCTGCCCGAGGCCGCGTACTGGGCGTCGATGAAGCCGTCGACCGCCGCGCGCTCGCCGGCGCTGGTCAGCAGCGTGCCCTGGAAGATGCCGCGAAAGCTGATGCTCTCGCCGTCCGAATCGAGCCGCTCGACGGTGAGCGTGCCCTGGGCCGCCGCCACGTCGGCGCCGAACTTCTTGTCCGAGAACTGGATCACGAGCGCGCCGTCTTCTGCGGCGAGCGGAAAGACCAGGTCGCGCTGGGCGTCGTCGGTGCTGTCCTGGAGCGTGATCCCCACCTCGGCCCGCGGCTCCAGATAGACGAACGAGGCGGTGAAACGGCCGCCCGCGGGCGGGGTGATCCGCACCTCGGAGCGTCCCGGTTCGTGGGCGAGCACAGTCTGCGTCGCGCCCTCGGGGGTGATCTCGAGCACCGCGTCGCTGGCGTCGTATTCCAGCGCCGGACAGGATGCCCCCAGGCCGCATGCCACCGCGAGCAGACAAGAGAAGAGCTTTGTCGGGAACCGCCACATGTAACCGCTCCATGTCCCAATGCACAATGCCATGCGCGCGGCCGCGCTGCCCGCGCTAAAGTAAATTATAACAGGCGGTCTGCAATCCGCATGTTTTTGGCGCTTTTCTGCTGCTGGGGAAGGGCTAGCGCTTGCTGAACTGGAACCGCTTGCGGGCACCGGGACGACCGTATTTCTTGCGCTCGACCACGCGCGCGTCGCGGGTCAAGAAGCCGGCCTTCTTGAGGGCCGGCCGCAGATCGGGGCTGGCCTTGCACAGCGCCCGCGACAGCCCATGGCGGATGGCGCCGGCCTGGCCGGCCAGGCCGCCACCGCAGACGTTGATGCGAACGTCGTACTTGTCGATGCGCTCGGTCACCTCGAACGGCTGCCGCACCACCATGCGCAGGGTCTCGCGGCCGAAGTAGCGCTCGATCGGATGCTGGTTGACGATGATCTCGCCGTTGCCCGCGCTGACCCAGACGCGAGCCGTGGCGTCCTTGCGGCGACCGGTGGCGTAGAACTTCTCGGGCATCTTTTTCTCCTTACAGCTTGAGCGGTTCGGGTTTTTGCGCGGCGTGCGGGTGTTTTGGTCCGGCGTACACCATCAGCTTGCGGAACATGGTGCGCCCCAGCGGGCCGCGCGGCAGCATCCCCTCGACCGCCTTTTTCAAGATCTCGGCCGGCTTGTCGACGCGCAGCCGCTCTGGTGTCGTCGACTTGATGCCGCCCGGGTACTTGGTGTGGCGATAGTACGCCTTGTCGTGCTCTTTCTTGCCGGTGAAGCGTATCTTTTCGGCGTTGACGACGATGACGAAGTCGCCGGTGTCCAGGTTGGGCGTGAAGTAGGGCTTGTTCTTGCCCCTCAGGATCGAAGCGATCTTGCTCGCCGTGCGGCCCACGATCAGGCCGGTGGCATCGACCAGATAGAACTTGCGAACGATCTGGTCCCTCTTTGCGCTGTGCGTCCTCATGGCCAACCCTTCCGCGGCCGCCTCGGCACGCGGTTCGGACAACAGAAGACGGCTTTATAGGGGCGGCCGAAAAAGGGTGTCAAGCGAAGAAGAGCGCAGCCAGACCGGGCGCCGCTCCAGGGCCCCGGCCAGATCCTCGGCCAGCCGCTGCCGCAGCTCCGCCGCAGGCGGGGCGGCGCCCAGCAACCGCCGCATCGAAGTGACCCCGCGGTCGGCCAGGCCGCAGGGCACGATCAGCTCGAATTCCGACAGCTCGGGGTCGACGTTGAGGGCCAGGCCGTGCTTGGTGATCCAGTCCGAGAGCCGCAGCCCGAGCGCGCAGATCTTGTCGCGGCCGACCCAGACCCCGGCGAGCTGCAGCGCGGCCGCGGTCGCGTCGGCCGGTCGCCGCGTGCCACCGCAGGAGGCGATGCCGTAGCTCGCCAGGGTGTCGACGACTCCGCGCTCGAGACGTTCGAAGAGCCGCGGCACGCTGCGCTCGGATCCGACCAGCCGCAGGATCAGGTAGCCGACCAGTTGCCCCGGGCCGTGGTAGGTGATGTCGCCGCCGCGGTCGGTCTCGACCAGCTCGATGCCACGCGCGGCCAGCTCGCCCCGGTCGGCCAGCAGGTGGCGCGCGCCGGTGCGGCGGCCAAAGGTCAGCACCGGGTCGTGCTCGAGCAGCAGCAGCCGATCGGCTACCTGGTCCCGGCGGCGGCGATCGACCAGCTCGTCCTGCAGCGCCAGGGCCGCGGCATAGCCGACCCGCCCCAGCCAGGCGATCTCGAGCGGTGACTCGGTCATCACGCTGGGCTCCGGCGACCGCTGTCACATGGTCGTGGCGAACTTGAACGGGATCTCGACTTCCATCGGCTCGCCGGTGAATTCGGGAAAACGCCACTTGCGCACCATCGAGACCAGGCAGCGCGCGAGCTGGGAGTTGCGGTACTTTGCCTCGTTGGCCACGGCGTGGGTGACCGCGCCGCTGCGGTCGATCTTGATCGCCACCGTGATCGCGGGCGGCAGCTCGAGCCCGTACTTGGTCTCGGCCGTGGCGCAGCGCTTGATGCCCTCCTGGTTCTCGGACACCACGACGCCGATCTGATTCGAGGTCAGGCCGCCCTGGTGGCGCTTGGGCAGGCGGATCTCGTTGAGGCCGGGCTTGATCTGGATCGCCACCTGCTTGGTGTCGCCGCGCTTGACCAGCCCGGCCAGCGCCTCCTTGTCGGCCTGCGACAGCTCGATCTGCTGCTGCTGTCCGCCGCCGCGGCGAGCCGGATCGTCGATCGCGCTGCCGCCGCCGCGCACCTGATCGCTCAGATCCGGCAGCGGGTGCGGCTTGCCGGTCTTCTTCCTGCCTGCGCGGTGCCGCGCCTGCTGCCGCACCTTGTCGGCCAGCGCCAGGTCGCCGATCCGCAGCGCCTGGCTGATGGTGTCCTGCTCCTCGCGGGTCAGCCGCTCCTCGAGCTCGGTCTCGTCGAGCGCGACCTCCGCGCGCCGCTCCTTGATGCTCTCGATGTAGCCGTGCAGCATCGGCACCCGGACCAGGCCGAAGACGTCGAGGGCGATGGTCACCGACAGCAACAGCACGACCACACCAGCCGCGGCCACGATCTTGACCAGCCGGCGGCGGCCGCTGAGACCGACCCGCTGCAGGAAGACGCGCGTGCTCTCCCGCGGCGGCGGCGGCTCCTTCGACTCGGGGACGTCGGGGACAAACGCAAACGGATCGAATGGCGTGGCGTTGATGGTCGGGATGCCCGCCGCCCGCATGCGCGCCGAGACCTCGGGGCTGGGATCGGTCACGATCACCGCCGCATCGCCAAGACTCTGGACCGACGACGGATCGAAGAAGCTGGCCTCGTCTTCCTGTTCGGTCCTCGTCGACACCTGGGCCGGCGGTTGGCCCGGCGCGTGCCGGGCCTCGGGCGAAGCTGTCACCAGGCCTTGCCTGACCCGCGCCTTGCCGTGCGGGGTCAGTGCCGTCCACTCGTCGGGCCCGGACAGATCGCTGGACGCCGGCATCGCCTTGGGCGACAGGGACGGGACCGCGGCCGGCGCCGCGCTGACCGGCTTGGCGGTCTGCACCATATCCGCGATCTGATCGAGCGCCTCCACCGCCTGTTGCCGCTGCACCCGGTTCTGCTGCCGCTTGAGCTCGGCGACGCGCTTCTGAAAATCGACGACCTTGCCGTCTGCCTCCTGCTGGCGCAGCCACTCGAAATCGGCGGCAAAGGCGCGCAGCTCGGTGATCCGCTGCCAGTTGGGCAGGGTCTGGTTCCAGGCGTAGGCGCGATCGTTGACCTCGCGGTTGCGGATCATGTTCGAGATGCGCGCCCGCGTCAGCGGCGGAGACTGCTGCCCGCGCTGCGCCAGGTACCAGACCACCTGATCGTCCTCGGCCTGGGACTTCCAGGGCTCCTCGGCGGCCGGCTCTGGCGCCGGCATCGGTGCCGGGACCGGACGCGCGCGGGAGGCGACGGCTGCCGCCGCCTGCTCCGCCGGGTGGCGCTCGGTGGGTCGCTGTGGGGCCGCGCTCGCGACGGGTCGAGACGCTGCCGCCCTGGCCGGCGACGGGGCAGGTGCGGGCGAGCGCGGGGCAGGCGCGGGCGAGCGCGGGGCAGGCGCAGGTGCGGGCGAGCGCGGGGCGGGCGAGCGCGGGGCGGGCGAGC
>JAFGSX010000441.1 GCA_016934455.1 Deltaproteobacteria bacterium | reverse complement strand
GGTCGAGCCGTCGCAGGCGGTGGTGGCGCGGATCGACTCGGCCATGGGCCTGGCCATCGAGTCCCAGCAGCAGGTCGCGATCGACCCGGTCAACTCGAGCGGCGAATACGAGCGGCAGTTGGTGCAGCTCGGGCTGCGCACCTTCGCCGCGGTGCCGATCGTGGTCGACGGATCGCCGGTGGGCACCCTCAACCTGTCGTGGACGCGCGAGTCGGCGGTCGACGACGACGTGCGCGAGGCGCTCGACACGCTGGCCGCCCACCTGGCGGTGGCGATCAAGAACACGCGCCTGTTCTCGGAGCTGGAGAGCGCGCTGGCTCAGCTCCAGGTCACCCAGGAGCGGCTGGTGCAGGCGGGCAAGCTCGAGGCGCTGGGCGAGCTGGCGGCGGGCGTGGCGCACGACTTCAACAACGTGCTGGGCGCCATCCTGGGCCGCGCCCAGTTGCTCAAGAGCTGCCTCCGCGACGACAGCCTGTGCAAGAACGTCGAGGTGATCGAGCGGGCGGCTCTCGACGGTGCCGCCACGGTGCGCCGGATCCAGGAGTTCTCGCGCCACCGCAGCGATACCGAGTACCAGGGGGTCGACATCGCCGACGTGGTGCGCGAGGCCGTCGAGTACACCCAGCCGCGCTGGCTCGACCGCGCCTCGCGCGACGGCATCCACATCGACGTGCAGGTCGAGTGCGGCGAGACGCCGCGCACCTGGGGCAATCCGCAGCAACTGCGCGAGGTGCTGACCAATCTGATCAACAACGCCTGCGACGCCATGCCCGGCGGCGGTCGCCTCTGGATCACCAGCGGCCGCTGCGGCGGCGGTGCCTACGTCGAGGTGTCGGACACCGGCGTCGGCATGTCGGCCGAGGTGCGCAGCCGTATCTTCGACCCGTTCTTCACCACCAAGGGGTCGCGCGGCAGCGGCCTCGGGCTCTCGGTGTCATACGGCATCATCCAGCAGCACAACGGCACCATCGTGGTCACCAGCGAGGAGGGCGTGGGCACGGTCTTTCGCCTCGAGCTGCCGGCCGTCGAGGAGCGGCAGGCCGAGCCGGCGCCGCCGGATCGGGCCGCGCCGGCCAGCCGCAGCGCCGGCGCCCGCATCCTGGTCATCGACGACGAGCAGGCGATCCGCGAGGTGCTGGCCGACATCCTGGCCACGGCCGAGCACGGCGTGGTCGTGGCCGAGGACGGACCGGTTGGGCTCGAGCGGTTCCGCAGCGGTCAGTTCGACGCGGTGTTCACCGACCTCGGCATGCCGGGCATGAGCGGTTTCGACGTCGCGCGCGAGATCAAGAAGCTCGATCCGGGGATGCCGATCGGGTTGCTCACCGGCTGGGGCGCCAGCGTCGACGAGAACGAGATGCACGACGCGGGCATCGATCTGCTGGTGCCCAAGCCTTTCAAGTTCGACGAGGTGCTGGCGCTGGTGGACAGCGCCCTGGCGTTGAGGAGGAAGTAGCGCGGCCGCGGTTCAGCCGCCGGCCTTGGCGTTGTGGGACACCGCCTCGCGCAGCGCCGACTTGGTCTTCTGAAGCTGATCGAGCACCTTCTGGTGCTCCTCCTGCAGCGTGCGGCGCTCGCCCTCGCGCTCCTTGTAGCGCGTCACCAGCTCGTTGTACTTCTTGCGCAGCGCGGCCATCTCCTCGCCGCCGCCCGGGGCGGCACCGGCCTTGGCTTTCTCCTGCAGTTGCTTGTACTTCTCGACGAGCTGGTTGTACTTCTCGCGCAGCCCCTTGTGCTCGGTCTGCGTCTTGAGCAGCGTCTCCTCGCGCTCCTGCAGCCGCTTCTGCAGCACCGCGTCGCCGGCGCCGCCTTCGCCTGTCAGGCGCGTCTCCAGCGCCTTGAGGCGCGACTTGTAGCTCTCCTCGGCTGCCGCGGCCTTCGCGCGCTCCTGCACCCGCGCCTGCTTCTCCTTCTTGAACTCGACCTCGAGCTGCTCGGCGCGCTGGCTGGCGCGCTCGAGCTGTCGCTGCAGGTCGGCCGCCTGCTCGCCACCGCGGGCCTCGACCTCGGTCAGCTTGGCCTGCAGCCGGTCGCGCTCCTGGCTCAACTGGGCGAGCTGTCGCTTGGCCGCGTCGCCGGTGGTGGCGACGCTCTTCTGCGCGTCCCGGAGCGAGGAGCGCAGCGTCACCTCCTCCTCGTGCGCGCGCTTGCGCTGCTCGTCGAGGTTGCTCTGCAGCCCGTTGCGTATCTCCTCCAGCTTCTCGACGTTGGCGCGCAGCGTGGTGCGCTCCTTCTCCATCCGCTCGAGCTGGTCGGCCGCCTGCCGGAGCTTCTGCTGCAGCCTGCGCAGCCGCTCCTCGGCCTCGGCCCGCAGCTTGGCCTCCTCGGCCCGCTGCGCGCGCACCTCGCCGACGTCGATCTCGAGCTGCTGGGCGCGCTCGCGCTCGCGGCCGAGGTCTCCGCGCAGGCTCTCGCCGTCGACGCGCGCCGCCTCCAGATCCTGCTCCAGCGACGAGAGGCGCGAGGAAGTCTGCTCCTCGAACTGCGACAGGGTCGAGGCGTGGCGCGCCTTTTCATCGGCGTGCTCGCTCTGTAGCTGCTGCAGCTCGTCCTGCAGATCGGCGATCTGCTGGCGCGCGGTGGCCAGCTCGCGATCTCGGGTCGAGCTGCTCTCGCGCGCGCCGCGCAGGTCGACCTCCAGCGTCTGCAACTGGGTCGAGAACTCGTTGCGCTGGCGATCCACCTCCTCGTGCCGCGCGCGCAGTGTCCGGTACGCCTTGTCGATCTCGCCGGTCTTGCCCTTGAGCTCGCGGTGCGCCTCCTCCAGCTCGCGATAGCGTTGCTCGGCCTGGGTCAGCTCGTCGGTCAACTGCTGCTCGCGCGCCTGCGCCGCCTCCTCGAAGGACTTGTGGCCGGCCTGCAACTGGAACAGCGCCTCGCTCTTCTGGGCCAGCTCCTGGCTCAGCCGCTGCGCCTCCTCGGCGTGCGCCTGCTTGGCGGCCTTGAGCTGGCCGTCGGTCTCCTTGACGCGGTCGAGCAGGCTGTCGCGGGTCTGCTGCAGCTCCTTGATGACGTGCTCGCGCTCGTCGAGCCGCTGCTCGCGATTGGCGAGCGTCTCGCGCGTCTGCTCCAGATCGGCTTCGAGCGAGGTGCGCGTCTCGGCGTGCGCCTGTCGCTCCTGCTCGAGCTCGACCGCCGTCTGGTTGAGCTCCTCGTCGCGCTTGGTCAGCACGCCGCGGGTGGCCTCGAGATCCTTGCCCTTGGCCTCGGCGTCGGCCTGGGCTTCAGCCAGCTTGCTTTCGAGGTCGGTGCCGCGCCGGTGCAACTGCTTCAGGTCGCGCTCGCGATCCGAGACCTTGGCCTGCTCCTCGATCAGAGCCGCGTCGAGATCCGAGACCCGGTACTCGGTCTCGGCCAGCTTGGTCCGCGTTTCGCCGAGATCGTTCTCGAGCCCCTGGTTCGCGTTCTCGAGCTCGGCGATGCGGGTGGCCGACTCGGCCGCGCTCTCGTCGCTCTGCTGCCTCAACTCGCCGAGCTGGCGCGTGGTCTCGTCGATGTCGGCGCGCGCCTTGGCCAGCGCGGCCTCGGCGTCGACGCGGGCGCTGCTCTGCTCCTCGAGCTGCTGGCGCAGCCCTTCGAGTGTGGCGGTCTTCTCCTCGAGCTCGCTGCGCACCTGGTTGAGGTGCTCGGTGAGCTGGTCGAGCTCGTTGCGAGCGGCCTGCTCGGACTCGGCAGCCGAGGCGCGCACCTGCTTGAGCTCGCCCTCGAGATCGCCGATGCGCTGCGCCGCCTCGGCGCGCGCCTGGGCGTTGGTCTCGCGTTCGGTCTCCAGCTCGCTCTCGAGGGTGGTGATCCGGTTGTCGCGCTCGCCGGTCGCCTGCTCGTGCTCGCTGGCCGCCTGGTTGATCTCCTCGCCCATGGCGGCGAGCTCGCGCTCGAGGCGGCGGCCGCGCTCGTCGGCGATGGCGACGTCGGCGGTGAGGGCATCGATGCGATCGATGGCCTTGGACAGCTCGTCGCGCAGGCCGTCGCGCTGCCGTTCCAGCTCGCTCACCTCGCGCTGCCGACCGTCGAGGTTGTCGTACAGCGCGGTCATCTCGCGGTCGCGAGCCGCCCACAGCTCGCGCACCCGGGCCAGATCCGACTCCTTGCGCTTGAGCGTCTCGCGCAGGAACTCGAGCTTGCCCTCGAGGCCGGCGGCGGCGGTCGCGGGCTTGGGCTTCTCGTCGTCGCCGCGGCTGGCGGCCAGCAGCTCGTCCAGCGTCGGCAGCCGCGGTCGCTCGGTGCGGGGGGGGCGCGCGGCGGGCAGGGGTGGCGGCGCTCCGGCCGGCAGCGGAGGTCGCTTGCCGCCCGCCGCTGGCATCGGCGGCGGGCCGGCCGACTGCGGCGCGGCCAGCGGTTGCTCCTCGATCGACAGGATCTCGTCGTCGTCATCGGCCGCCGGCGCGGCCATCATATCGTCCGCCGCGACCGCCTCTCCGAACAGGGTCGGCGCCACGCTGCGCGCCTGCTCGAGCAGAGCCTCCAGCTCGAACGGTTTGAGCAGGTAGGCGTCGGCGTGGTTCTTCTGGCCGCGGTGGGTCTCGAAGGCGTCCGCGGTCTGCTCGGAGCTGGTCAGGATGAGCGGGATCTGCTTCAGCTCGGCGCTGCGTTTGAGCCGGTTGCAGACCGAGTAGCCGCTCTGCCGCGGCAGCTCGACGTTGAGGATGATGAGCTGTGGCCCCGACTGTTTGACGACGTCGATGGCCTGATCGCCGTCGTTGCAGACAGTGGCCTGAAAACCCTGCGTTGCGAACAGATGCTCGACGCTGTGGGCGTAGGTAGCGTCGGGGTCGATGATGACAACGTTCTTTTCCGGCATTGTCTTCGCTGGGGCTGATCTGGTTTGGAAACGTACATTATAAGTGTTTTCGTCTGCCGCCAAACAATTCGTGAGCCGCCTTGCCAGGGGCGCTGTGCCAGGGCCGCCAGCAGCCGAGACGGTCGTTGTCAGGCGGCGCCGAGCTGTGGCAAACTGCCCTCATCTGGCAGACCAACGCCGGGGCGCGCGCGCCGGGCCAGGTGCGCACGCGGCCCGCGGTGGCGGTCTGAACTTCAATGGAGTTGAGACACATGCAGCGTCGTAAAAGATCAAGGTTGGTGGCGGTGGCCGGGCTGGCAGCAGTGGTGGCGTGCCAGGAGGACATGTGCGATCCGGTGTTCGTCGAGCTGGCGCCGCGGATCAAGCTGGACGTGTGCCTGGGCGGGGCGGGCACCAGCGAGTGCGCGATCGACTTCGGCGAGGTGGCGCTGTCGACGCGGGTGAGCCGC
>JAFGSX010000440.1 GCA_016934455.1 Deltaproteobacteria bacterium | reverse complement strand
GTCGTCGCTGTGCGCCGAAAAAAGCCTTTCTCCGGCCCCCTGCCGGACGGGACCAACTGAAGCGAGCAGAGGGATTAGAACGAAAATCCCAGCTCGGTGCCGACGTCGAACCCCTGGTCGCGAAAACGCTCGCCGGTGTCGATGTTGCGCTCGACGCTGTACGAGTAGCGCGCCACCAGCGCCACCACCGCCAGGCTCAGCTTGCCCTGCACCACCAGCGCGCTGAGTCCATCCTCGGAGAAGAGGCGCCCGTAGTCGCGCCAGCCCTCGCGCGCGAACGAGACTGTGACGTTGGCCATCGACGGACCGGCGGTCGCGCCGAGGCGAAAGCGGCCGTAGTTGGGATGGCTGCTCAGGTCAAAGGGGATCTGGTCGCCGGTCTCGACCCAGGCGGTGATCGTCTCGGCGAGCTGCGCGCTCAGCGAGCCGGTGTAGCCGTGCGAGGCGACGGCCGGCGAGAGCTGCGACGCCTTGGGCGCGCCGTCGGCGACCGTGCGCGTGCGCTCGAAGGCGTAGCGGGTGTCGAAGTACCAGGGCTTGTAGCCGGTGGTGCCAAAAAAATACTGAAAGCCGAGCTGCCAGAAGAGGCCGATGGCGTCGGTCCCGAGCGCGATGCCGGGGTGCACGCCGAATCCCGGCCCGTCGCCGCGGCCCATCAGCATCACCCCGTCTAGGTACGGGTTGACGTGCAGCAGCCAGAGGTCGATCGGAGGCATCTCGACGTCGACACCGAAGGCGCCGACCGGGCGGGCAGCGCGGCCGGGAACCTGGTTGCCGTCGGCGTCGAGCGCGGCGTCGGTAACCGGCGCCTCGAAATCAACTGCCGCGCTGGCGCCGATGATGAGCAGGCCCAGCAGCTCGCCGCGGGGATCGATGTCGAGGCCTTCGGGCTGGAGCGCCGAGTCGGGGCTGAGCAGGACATTGAGCGGCTTGACCCGCAGCCGGCCGGCGACGAAGCGCTGGGGCCGGAAGACGTCGCCGAGCAGCAGCACCGCGCCGCCCCCGTTGAGCTGGCCCTCGGCGGCCAGGCCGATCGCCAGCGGCGCGCCCTGTGGCGTGTTCTGGTACAGGCGCACGCTCGAGCCGTGGCCAAGCGTCGTGCTCAGCAGACCGAGCTCGAGGTGCAGCGCGTCGCCGTCCTTGCCGACCCGCCAGCGCAGGTAATCGCGCTTGGGATCGTCGCGGTCGCCGCCGACGCCGGGTTCGGTGCCCGGCAGGACCGGATCGCCAATGGCGGCGGAGAGCAGGCGGGGCAGCGCGAGGTTCAGGCCGAGCAGCCCGCCGCTGAGGCGCAGGGCAAAGCGATTGCCCTCGAGCCCCGAGTAAGGCCCGTTGGCGATCATCTGCCCGGCGTCGAGCAGCGACCACTCGTTGAGCAGCAGCATCCGGTGGCGGTAGCTGGGGGCCGGCGCCATCGCCGTGCCGGTCGCCACCTGGTCGGTCGAGCCGCTGCTGCCGAAGACGATCGGATCGGCGCTGGCCGAAGGAGGTGGCTGCGTGGTCTCGCCGTCGGCGAGCGCGCTCCCGGCCAGCGCGAGCAAGGCGCCGCCGGTTGCGACGCGCTGGACCAGCGATGCCCGCGGATGCCATTCCATTTTCATCCTCATTATATATGGGATACGAAATCCGGTTCACTCGAATCGCGTTGGCCCGGGTTCCCGCGATAGCAGCAATTTTTCGTCGCTGGAGCGCCGAAAAAAGCCGCGCCGCCACCCCCCAGGGCAAGGAGGGGTCAACCGGATCTCGTACTCCTCATCCAATGATTGGGTCGGTTCCGCCGATCCCGTCATGCTTTCGAATTTGCGCGCTGGTGTTGCCGTGCTATAGCTGCGGCTTGACGATGTTTTTTTCTTGCGACGTCTTGCGATGAGACAGCCGGTCGCCAGAGTCAGCAGTGCTCAAGCAGCCTGGTTCTTGCGGCTGGTGCTGTACCTGGCGCTGGTGGTCAGCGCGCTGGTCACGCTGTTCGGCCTGCCCGAGATCCAGCGCCGGGTCGACGCGAACACCCTCGCTCCGCTGTGGTTGCTGGCACCGGCTTTTTTCTTTGGCCTGTTCTTGCTGGTCTACGCCGTCGATCGCTATCGGTTGGTTCATTTTAGGAGCTATCCATCGGGGCGGGCGCTGTTTCAGGTTTTTTTGGGCGTGGTGTTTTTGATGCTGCTGTTGCCATCGAGCATCGTCGAGTACCGATCGGCGCTGACCAGCCGGCCGTCGCGCGATGAATTGTCGACGCTGATGCGTCACCGCGACGCCCGGGTGCGGGCGCTGGCCTGCGAGGTTGCCGGGACGCGGCGCGAGGGGACGAGCTACCTGCAGGCGCTCGGAAACGCGCTCGCCGACCGCAATGGCAAGGTCAGCGCGGCCGCGCGACAGGCGCTGCGCCGCATCACCGGTCGCAATTTCTCGGTTGGGCAGCAGGGCCGGCGCGAGCTCGAGTCGTTTCTGCGGGATCACCCGCTCGATCTCGATGCGGCGGCAGGGGGTACCGAATCGCCGCCGTCGGTCATCCCTACGAACGCGTCGCCACCTCCGTCCGCCGCGTCGCACCCCGCGGCCGACGAACGAGGTCGCGACGCCGCGAGCGCAGGTTAGGAGCTGGCTATATGAGGCTGCGCATATGCGTGATCATCGTGGCCGTGCTGGCCGCCGGTCTCGCCATCAAGCTCCGGTTGCTGGCCGGGCTGGTGGGCGAGGAGACGCTGCGCGCGATCGCCGCGGTCGATGCGGCGGCCGCGGTCGGCCTCACCGTCATCGTCCTCATCTCGCTGACCGCGCATCTCGCGCTGCTGGGCGACATCGTGCGCAGCGTGCGCGCCTACCTGGCCGGCCGTCGCGACCACCGGGTGCCAGTGCGCGGCGGGCGGACAGTGATCGAGTTGAGCCGCGTCATAAACGAGGTGCTCTCCCATGTCGACGAGGACGACGGCAAGAACCCGGCGACCCCGGCTTTCCGGCGCGTGGTCCGGCCAGCCGATGCGTCCAGTCCCAAGCTGCGGGCACAGAGCGCCGACGACGACCGCGGTGGCGTAGACTACGGAGACGAGGTCGGTCCGGTGCGGGTGCACCAGCGCGGCGATCCGGCCGCCTACGAGCCGACCATACGCGACGGGCCGCGACCGCCGGACGCGTTTTCACCGCCCACCGCTCCGGTGCCGCAGACCTACGACACCGAGATCTCGGGCCCGCCGGACGAGGTGGTGGCGGCGCAGCAGGCAGCAGGAGAAGCAGCCGAGGCGGTGGCCGCGCCGATGCCTTCCGGCCAGGTCGAGCTGGTGCCGCCGATCGAGGAGCCGGCTCCGGCCTCGACCGCCGTCGAACCGGTCGCGCCCGCGACGGAGGAGGGAGCGGGCGCGGCGGCGGCCGAGCGCGACTCGAAGGTCTCGTTTGTCGCCGCCCTCTCCGGCCCCGAGGAGCCCGCTCAGACCGAGGCCGGCGTCGAGCGACGCGAGCTGTTCGACAGCTATGTCAGCGAGAAGCGCCGGCTGGGCGAGCCGACCGACGAGCTGGATTTTACCGCCTTCGAGAGGCTGCTCGACGACGTCGCGGCGCAGCTCAAGCGGGAGCGCGGCTGCGAGGAGGTGCGCTTCGACGTGCGCATCGCCGCCGGCAAGGTCGCGCTGCAGCCGCGTCTGGTCAGACAGAAAGAGCAGGCGTCCTGAGCGCTACGCCGTCATCGCCCGATTCATGTTGACGCGCCGCCAGACGATGATCCCGATCGCGACCAGCGCCACCAGGATCGAGGTGACCTGGCCCCAGCTCAGCAGTCCCGGGATCAGGTAGCCGCGCTCGGGGTCGCCGCGGAACAGCTCCAACACCGAGCGCAGGATCGGATAGAGGATGAAGTAGGACAGCGTGACCTGGCCGTGGAACCACTTGCGCGAGCGGATCACGATCAGCAGCAGGAAGATGATCAGCTCGCCGAACGATTCGTAGAGCTGCACCGGGTGCAGCGGCAGCGTGGTGCCCAGCTCGGACATCAGGCGCACGCTCTCGGCGTCCGCGGTGCGGATCAGGCTGGTGT
>JAFGSX010000439.1 GCA_016934455.1 Deltaproteobacteria bacterium | reverse complement strand
GGATGCTCGTTGTAGTAGCGCCGCACCAGATCGGCGTCGAGCCGCGATACCATGCGCACCCGGCTCTTGAGAAACCGGTCGACGCGCAGGTCGCGATGGACGATCTCCGACACCTCGCCGCTGCTCAACCCGTGCCGGGCGAGAAATCGCTGATATTCATCGGGGCCGTCGAACAGCTTGATCAGCTTGTCGACCTCGGCGTTGATCTCGGCGTCCGAGATCTGAAAGAGCTGCAGCCGGCGCGCCTCGGCCAGGATCACCTCCTGGTTGATCAGGTACTGCAGCACGGCGGCCCGCAACCGGTCGTCGACCGGCCGCCCGGCGCCGAGCCGACCGCCGCGCCGGAGCAGGATGATGCGCGCCTCGGCGTCGACCTCGCCCCAGGTGATGACGGTCTGGTTGACGGTCGCCACCAGCGCCTCGACCAGCACCTCCTCCCCCGGCCGGGAGGTCCCGGCTTCGCGATCGGCCCGGCTGGCCGCGGCCGGAGCGACGCCGACCAGCAGCGGCCCCAGGCAGACTGTCACAAGCGCAATGCCCGCCACAGCTCGCTCCACAGCTCGGCGCGCCCGATCCGATCAGCGGCCGAGGTCAGCACGACCGGGGCGCCGACAAAGGCCGCGCTCAGGCGCCGCGCCACTCCCACGCGGCGGCTCTTGGCCAGCTTGTCGATCTTAGTCGCGGCGACGACGGTGGCAAAGCCGGCCCCGGCCAGCCGCCGCTGGATGTCGACGTCGAGCTCCTCCACCTGGCGCCGACAGTCGATCAACTGCAGCGCCGCGCCCTGGCCGCGGCCGCCGGACAGGTAGGCGCCGAGCAGAGCCTCGACCCGCCGCTGCTCGGACGCCGACAGCCTGGCAAAGCCGTAGCCCGGCAGATCGACCACGTTGAGCTCGCACGGACGCAGCCGCGCCCGCCGCAGCCGCACCGAGAAAAAATTGACCAGCCGGGTGCGGCCCGGCGCGCGCGCGGTGCGCGCCAGCTCCCGGCGCTCGAGCAGCAGGTTGATCAGCGACGACTTGCCGACGTTGGAACGGCCGACCACGCACAGCTCGCGCGGCAGCGGCGGCGGCAGCGCGCGCGGATCGCCGACGCTCAGCGAAAAGCGCGCGTCCTCGACGACAAACTGATCGCGTCCCTCCGGCATGTCCCGATGTTACACGGTCAACCGGCGCCGTACGAGTGCAGTCCGCCCGAAAACCAGCCGAGGTTGACGCCCAGGAAGCCGGCCAGCACGACGAAGAAGCCGAGGATCGCGATCACCGCCGACGGTGCGCCGGTCAGCCCGTGGGTGATGCGCGCGTGCAGATAGGCGGCGTAGACGAACCAGATCACCAGGCTGCCGGTCTCCTTGGGATCCCAGCCCCAGTAGCGACCCCATGCGTAGTGGGCCCAGACAGCGCCGGTCACGATCAGGACCCCGACGAAGGTGAATGCGACCAGCACCGCCCGATGGGCCAGCCGGTCGAGCACGGCGGCCTCCGGCAGCCGGACGCGCAGCGCCTCGGGCATCAGCAACTGGACGGCGCTGTAGAGGCCGCCGATCCAGACCAGCAAAAACAGGCCCAGGTCCCAGGCGTTGGAGGCCAGGCCGAATCGATGGGGCGGCCCGGGCTGGATCTGCGAGCTCGACCACGCCGCGGCCTTGCCCGCGACGCCGATCAGATCCAGGGCCAGGATGAGCGCGATCGTCGTCGTGAAGAGCGCGGTCGACGCGATGCTGGCGAGGCGCGCGCTGCGCTGCGCCGCTCCCCCGCCGACCTGCCAGGCGCGCCAATGCAGCACCAGCGCCGCGATCGCCAGCAGCAGATTGGCGAGCAGCAGCGGGCCCACCCCCGGCATCGCGCCGTACACCGGCGCCAGGTGACCGTTCGGAGCGACAGCTTGCGCGGCGACCAGCTCTCCGCCGGGAGCCGTCGCGAGCAGGCGCGCGCTGTAGCCCAGGGTCGTCAGCAGAGTCGCGCCGCGGCCGAGCAGGACGATCGCGATCGCCATCACGAGCTGCACGCCGAAGGCGACCTTGTGCGCGTTGACGCCGGCGCTCGCCAGGTAGAGCAGGCTGGCGATGGCGCCGATGAGGCCGGCGGCGTAGCCGATCGAGGCCGAGAAGACGTGAAAGTGCAACCAATAGGAGCGCAGCGCCGGCACCAGCGGCTGAACCGTGGCGTCCAGGCTGAGCGAGGCGATCCCGAACGCCAGCAGCGCGACGCCGATGGCGAGGATGCCGGCACCGCGCAGCCGCAGCTTGACGTCGGCGATCAGGAACACCAGCACGATGCCCCAGCTCATGAACACCATGATCTCGTACAGGTTGGACCAGGGCGGATGAGAGCCCAGGGTCGCCAGGTAGGCCGCGCCCTGCAGCACGACGCCCTCGGCCGACTGCTTGGCCGCGACCTCGTGCAGGCCGGCCTCGTACCAGCGCGCGGCCAGGCCGAGCGTCTGGACCAAGAACGCCGCCGCGGCCACGACGGTGGCGATCCGCCGCGCCCGGTCGCGCTGGATCGCGAAGTGCGCGCTGTAGGCGATCAGCGCGATCAGGTAGCCGAGCGACGCGACGCCGTACAGAGTGGCGCTGCTCATCGGTCACCTCGCGCCGCCCCGGCGCCCGGATCGCCGCAGGCCGCCTCGAGTCGCCTGACCAGCGCTCCAAACTGGCCGGCGAACGCGGGCTGGTGCCGCTTGGCCGACCCGGCGACCAGGATCTCGGCCTGGCCATCGTCCAGACGCCGCACCCGGATCCAGTACCGGCAGTGCGACAGCAGGAGGGCGATGGCAGTGCCGAGCATGAGCAGGGCAAACCCGGCGAACACCAGTCCGGCCAGCGGCGACCGGCCGACCGAGAGCACGGTGGCAAAACGCGGCTCGGCGCCGAGATAGCGAAACTCCAGCTCGCCCTGGCGCATGCGGGCGTCCAGCTCCGGCAGCCGCTGCAGCAGCGTCAAGGTCTCGACCGAGCCGTCGGGCTTGACAAGCTGCAGGCGCAGCGCCTGGCCGAGATCGCCGAGCTGCTCCACCACCTCGATCGGCACCACCGACGTGGCCGGAGCGACCTCGACCCGCTCTCCGATCGCCAGCCGGTGTTCCCTGAGCTCGGATCCGCGCGCGCCGGCCAGCAGATGTACCTGCTCCTCGCCGGGGATCCTCTGGTAGCTGCTCTGGTACAGCTTGTAGCCGCGGTAATCGAGCGGATCGTTGACGCGGATGGTCTTGCTGGCCACCTCGCGCTCGCCGTCGAGCACAACCAGATCGCTCTCGTAGTCCTTGGGCCGTCCACCGGCAAAGGTCTGGTAGCGAAAGTCGTCGCAGCGGACGGTAAAGTCGAGCTGTCGACGCCGGGTCAGCCCCGCCGGCCCGCGCTGGAACATGGTGCGGCTGGCCTCGCCCTCGGGAATGGCGAGCGTGCCGTCCTCGCCGAGCGCCTGGTCGCCGGTGTGGCCGAACAGGATGATCAGCAGCGACAGGTGCACCACCACCGACGCGAAGCGGGCGCTGCGCTGCCGCTGGGCAAACAGCAGCAGCGAGTCCGCCCGCTGGAAGGCGGTGACGCGGCCCGCGGTCGCCTGCAGCACGGCGCGGCAAGCGGCCGCGGCCCGATCGTACGAGGCCCCGTGGAGGCGGGCGCAGTGCCCCAGCGCGGTCAGGTGCTCGTCGTCGAGATCCCGCGCGCCGCGAAAGACATCGCGCCACAGCCGCGGCAATCGTTCGAGCGTGCAGGCGATCAGGTTGAGCGACAGCGACAGCGTCAGCAGCACGAACCACCACGAGCCGAAGACGTCGTACAGCTCGCAGGCGGTGAACAGCCAGCTCGCCAGCTCGCGACCCTCGAGCGCTGCCAGGTGCTGCTCCTGGCCGGCGGTCTGATCGATGAACATGCCGACGAAGGCGCCGCCCATCAGCAGCGCCAGCAGCAGCGCCGTGAGCTTGAGCGAGACGAACAACCGCCAGATCGCATCGACGATTTTCATGCTCGGTCCGCGGCGAAGACGGGTCGGGCTGACGCCGGGCGTGGATTACATAGCAGCTCCGCCCAGGCACACAAGCGGCGGCTGTCCGCGGCCGAGGCGGCGCCAAATCGCTCCGCGCCCGGATAGGATGAGCGACCTACCTGGAACAGAAACAGGGGACGACCATGCCCGTGCGCAACATTCCACGCAGCGATCTGCCGGCGGCGTTTCCCGAGAAACGCGCTGCCGCCGAGAAGCTCGGAGCAGCCATCGACAGCCTCGGCAGCGGCGCCGAGAAAGGCGACGGCGTGCTGCAGGAGAGTGAGATCAAGGCCGCCATCGAGCTGGCCAGAGGCGATCGGGTGGACGGCGGCGGCACCGCGCGCGACCACCGGGCCGCGGCGCTCGGCCTCGGCGCGAGCCGGCAGCCGGTGAGCACGGCGCCGGGTGGCGCCAACACCGTGCGCAGCCTGTTCCTCGAGGTGATGGGCGAGCTGCGCAGCAGCCGCCTCGACAGCGCCGAGAAATTCGCCGCCGAGGTTCAGACCGGCAAGGCGACGCAGGGCATCACCGACGCCGATCTGCTGGCCGACCTGACCCCGCTGTGCACGGACCCCGAGCTGTCCGTGCGCGAGGCGGGGGGCCCCCAGTACATCAAGTCGGCGCAGTGGGTCGCCGACAAGCTCGCCTCGTACGGCGCCAAGCCGCTCGGCGATAGCAAGGACGGACAGCGCACCTTCCTGCAGGCCTTCCGCTGGGAAGAGCGCTTCGTCAACAAGGTCAGCCGCAGCTACAACGTCGTCGCCAGGTTCGACGGCCAGGGCCCCGAACCGCGCGACGCGGTGCTGGTCATCGCGCACCTCGACAACCTGTCGGCGGCGGAGAAGCTCGACTACCAGCGCCGCGGCCGCGACATGAGCAACTACCAGGGCGCCAACGACAACACCTCGTGCGTGGCCGCGGTGCTCGAGATGGCGCAGGCGATCCAGGAATCCGGGCCCTGCCGGCGCGACGTGATCGTGCTCATCCCGTCGGCCGAGGAAGACGGGCTCAAGGGCACCGAGGCGTTCTGCCTGGCGCCGCCGGTGCCGCTCGATCGCATCATCGGCGCGGTCAACCTCGAGATGATCGGCCGCAACGCCACCGACGAGCTGCTCTGCTTCGGCGGCGGCCGCGGATCCGAGGCCGACGACAACCCGCTCTATCGGCGCGCGATACGGCTGGCCGGCGAGTACGGCACGTCGCTCAAGCCCGGCCACCAGTTCGACGACGGTGAGCACTGGTGGGATCGCAGCGACCACCGGGTGACCGCCAACATGGGCATCCCGTCGATCATGCTGCACGGCCGCGCCACCCCGGACAGCTACCACACCAACCAGGACACTCTCGACAAGCTCAACATCGAGAAGATCCGGGTCACCGCCCGCCACCTGTTTCGCATCGTGCGCGACCTGGCCAATGACCCGGCTCCGCTCGAGAAGCGCAAGCAGACCCAGATCCCGTCCTGGTCGACCCTGGGTGGCTATCCGGGCAAGGTCTGGCCCGGCGCCGGCGACGACCCGAACGTCTGATCCACGACCGCGCCGCGTTCACTTTCTGGTGTGCACGAACACGCCGTCCCAGTCCGCCGGGACCGCGTCGCCGAGCTGCGTCAACCGCTCGAGGTAGAGGCGCGCCACCGGATCCTCGGGATTGGCCTCCGCGAACGCCGCAAAAGCAGCCCGCGCCTCGCCCAAGCGGCCGGCCCGGTAGGCGCCGAGCCCCGCGGCGTATCGTTCGCCCTGTGCGTAGCGCGCGATCTGGTAGTCGGCGCTGCCGAGCAGCTCGTGGATGGCCACCGGCTGCTCCTTGCCCTTGACCCGCACCAGATCCAGC
>JAFGSX010000438.1 GCA_016934455.1 Deltaproteobacteria bacterium | reverse complement strand
GGCCGGCGCGTCGAAAGCCCGCCGCGTTTTCGGATCCCGACGTTCTCGAGACCGATGCCGTCGATGGCCACCCGGCAAGGGATGCGCTGGTCTTCGTTGACGTCGAGCAGCGCCAAGTAGTCTGGCGCGCACTCGATCTCGATGCGGTGCAGGATCGTCAGATCCAGCAGCTCGGGCGGCGGCACCGGTCGCTCGCTGCTCGCCTCCGAGTCGGGACCGTCGGCGCAACCGTCCCTGGCGACGTCAGTTGAGCCGTCTGCCGGACCGTCTCCGACGGAGGAATCCGCGGAGCTGTCCTCGATATTTCTTGGCACCGTGCATTCGCAGCCGACCGTCGCGATGAGGACGACGCCCAACCAGAAGCCGGCGCGAAGAGCGCTTTCGCGATGACCGCGGAGAGAGATCGGTCGAGTCATCATGCTAGTCCTGGCAGATCAGCCTGATCGCGTCGAAGGCGATGGTGACCCGGTCGGCGTAGGGTTCGCCGGTGTTGTCGTCGAGCCGCAGCCACTGCCCGCCGCCCGCCGCGAAGTCGAAGCTGCCGATCGGGTTCCAGCCGTCGTGGGCGGTCTGATCGACCACGACCCGGTCCTCGCCCCCGGCGTGGCGCACGCGGTATCCGGCCAGCTCGCTGTGGGCGAACGCGGCGGCGGTGTAGGCCTCCACCTGGCAGGTGACGGCCGCGCCAAAGCTGAGCTCCCAGACCGCGTAGTTGTCGACCGTCGCGGCGTCAGTGGTGTGGGTCCAGATCAGGCCGCCGCCGTAGCCGACGGTCTCGGAGTTCCAGTAGCTCGCGTTGCCGCACCGCTTGAAGGCGCTGGCGGCGTCGTCGACCACGGTGGTGCCGGTGGCGGCCACCAGCGCCGCGGCGCAGTCCTGTGGGCAGCCCGCGTGGTCCTCGCTGCAGGCGCAGAAGCCATCGCCGCAACCCGCGGGTCGGCACTCGAGGGACATCATGTCGTTGAGATCGAAGGGTGCGTCGCCGCCCTCGAAACCCGAGGCCGCCGGCTGCGACTGGCAGCGCTGACAGGGGTGGCCGGGCACGTCGCCGGGCTGGCCCCACTCCACGTAGAGCAGATCGGAGTTGGCCCAGCCGAGGTGCTGGACCCCCAGGAAGCGCGGCACCGCGGGCGAGCAATCGAGGATGCGGCGCTCGCCGTAGCCGACGTCCTCGTAGGTGGCGCCCGGGCCGCCGTCCTCGACGTAGACCACGACGCAGCGATCGTTGGCGATGTTGGTCACGCGCAGCAGGCTGCCGCAGTGAAAGCGCTGGGCTCCGGCGACGTAGAAGTACTCGGGAAAGGGCACGGCCTGCGGCGCGTGCTGGTCGACGGCCGCGATGACCGAGTCGTGGTCATAGTCCACGTGTCCCTGGATCCACGGGATGTCGTAGGCCGCGCCCTTGCACTCGCCGACCCGGACGTCGTACTGGCACTCGTAAAAATCGTAGTGGTTCTGCAGGATGCCGCAGCTCGTGGAATGGCCAAACGTCGTACCGTCGCTGGTGGTGCCGAACTGCGAGACCAGATAGTAGCCGTCCGCCGACAGAAACCAGTCCATGTAATTACAGACCTCGATCGGCGGCGACGGGCTGGTCGCGTCGGGGTTGTCGATGCAAACCGGCTCGGTCGAGCAGTGCGCCGCGGTCTGCCCGGCGGCAGGCACGCAGCCGGCCTCGCAGTTGACCCGGGACAGCGTGGTGCCGCCCTGGCAGGTCACCAGGAACTGCCCGTCGCACCAGGTGGCGTCCGAACGCCCGGCGCAGAAATCGACCGCGCCGTCAGCCGCCGCGCCATCGGCGCCGCCGCCGGCATCGGCGCCGCCGCCGGCATCGCCGCCGACGTCGAGCCCGGCCCCGGCGTCGGCACCACCCGCGTCCCCGGCGGCGCCGTCGCGCAGATCGATCTCCGGCTCCAGCGGGCAGCCCGCCGCGGCGAGACCCGCGACCAGCACACCGCCGAGCAGGTATCGCGCGATCGCCATGGCAACCTCGAAACAGGTTAGGTCATCGTAGCACGGCGCGAGCCGATCCGGCCAACGCCGGGGGCGCGCGTTGCCTTTTGCCGGACGGGAGATTATTCTTGCGGGATTCCGGTGAAGGGAGAACCTCATGCCGATCTCGATTCACCCCAACGATGCGCGCCGTCGACCGATCGATTCCCCGGGGGCCGCCGACGGCGGTGGCGCGGCCAGGGTCGACCGGGCCGGAGCGGTGCGCGACGCCGGCGGTGCGAACGACGCCCCCGACCGCCTGGGCGACATTCCCCTCGCCGACATCAGGCCCATCTACGGCACCCGGACCGCGCCGATTCCCGATCTGATGGGGGACTGGCGCCAGGCGACCGTCCAGGCCGCCATCGAGGAGTCGGCGCGCGAGAGCCTGGCGCCCGAGCTGAAGGCCGCGGTCGATCAGGCCTTCGAGCAGCTCATGGCGAGCGCGGCACCCGGCCAGACTTTTAGCAAGCGCGAGCTCCACGAGGTCGCCTCCCGGGCGCGCCGGCCCATCCTCGAGGCCAAGCTGCCGGGCCTGCGGGCCAAGTTCGCGGCGATGTACGATCGCAACGCGGCGACGCGGAAGAAGGCCGTCGAGGCGAGCGTCGATCTGCACCGGCCGCGCATCGACGGCTGCAAGGATCCCTTCATGCCGCTGGCGCGGGGCGACCGGGCCGCGCGGGCCAACGAGCGCATCCTGTGGGAGAACAACCGGTTCATGATCATCGCCGACCGGTTCGCGCCGCTGCCCAAGGCGCTCATCATCCCCAAGCAAGAGGCCATGCTGCCGTGCGATCTGCCGGCCTCGACGATCAAGGAGCTGGCGCAGCTCGCGAGCATCGTCGGCAGCGCGCTGCTCCAGCTCCCCCAGAAGCCGTCGTCGACCGAGTCCTGGATCAACCCGCCGCAGCACGTGTCGGTGCGGCAGCTTCACGTTCACGTCGCGCCTAAGATGCCCCACTGGGACGAGATGGTGGCCGACCCGGCGGACCTGCCGGCCCGGCAGGCTCTTGAGGACTCGCTCTACGGCGAGATCGCCAAGGGCATCGCGGCGGCGCTCGGCCCCGGCACCTAGACCCTCCGCTCACTCGACTCGAACCCGCTCTCGGTGGGGCCTCGCCCGGGGCGCGCCTCGTGGCTTGACGCCGCCCCGCGAATTGGGTCTCTATGGCACGCGATAGCGCGCCGAGTTCGGTCTGGAGAGGTACCGGCGGCGCGTTGATCTGGCGGGAGGTCGTCATGGGCGCCAAGTGGATGAACCTGGGGCAGATGCTCAAGATGAACGCCCGCAAGTACCCGCAGACCATCTGCCTGATGGACGGGCAGCGGCAGTTCACCTATCCCGAGACCAACCGCCGCGTCTGCAAGCTGGCCAACGCGCTGCTGGGGCTGGGCCTCGAGCCGGGCGACCGGTTCTCGGTGCTGCTCGAGAACAGCATCGAGATCGTCGAGCTCTATCTGGCCGCAGCCAAGACCGGCCTGGTGATCAACCCCATCAACTTTCGCCTCACGGCCGAGGACGTGGCCTACATCTCCAAGCACGCCGAGGCCAAGGCCTTTGTGGTGCACGATCAGTTCGCCGAGACCTATCTCAAGGCGCGCGACGCGATCGGCATCCCGTCCGGCCGCCAGATCATGGTGGGGGAGCGCGGCGACGGCTTTCTCGCCTACGAGCAACTGCTGGGCTCGGGCGAGGACAGAGAGCCAGCGCTGCGGGTGCGGCCCGAGGACACCTGGATCCTGCTCTACACCTCGGGCACCACCGGCAGGCCCAAGGGCGTGCTGCGCTCGCACGAGTCGTATGTCTCGTTCTATCTGATCAACGCCGTCGACTTCGACTTTAGGCCGGGCGACCGGGTGCTCAACGTGATGCCGCTGTGCCACGTCAACAGCACCTTCTTCACCTTCACCTTCACCTACGTCGGCGGCACCACCTGCGTCATGCCGGCGCTGGGCTTCGACCCGCGGCGCATGCTGCAGACGGTCGCGCAGGCCGGCATCAACTTCATCTCGCTCATCCCCACCCACTACGCCCTGATCCTGGCGCTCGGCGACGAGGAGCTCTCGAGGTACGACCTGAGCAGCATCAAGAAGCTGCTCTGCTCCTCGGCCCCGGCGCGCGTCGAGCACAAGAAGGCGATCATGAAGCTGCTGCCCGGAGTGCAGTTGTACGAGGGCTACGGCTCGACCGAGGCCGGCATCGTCAGCGTGCTATTTCCGGACGAGCAGCTCACCAAGCCCTGCTCGATCGGGCGCGAGAGCGTGGGCACCGACGAGGTGGTGATCCTGGACGGCGACAAGAGGCCGGTGCCGCCGGGCGAGATCGGCGAGCTCTACTCGCGCGGGCCGATGATGTTCGACGGCTACCTCAAGGATCCCGAGAAGACCGCGCACAGCTTCGCCGGCGAGTGGTTCTCGGCCGGCGACATGGCCTATCGCGACCCCGAGGGGTTTCTCTACCTGGTGGACCGCAAGAACAACCTGATCATCACCGGCGGCGAGCACGTCTACCCGTCCGAGGTGGAGAACGCGCTGTGCAGCCACCCGGCGGTGCTGGACGCGGCCGTCATCGGCGTGCCGCACGAGAAGTGGGGCGAGGCGGTGCTGGCGGTGGTCATCCTGCAGCAGGGCGGCGCGGCGACGGAGCAGGAGCTGGTCGAGTTCTGCGGCGGCCGGCTCGCCCGCTACAAGGTGCCCAAGCAGGTGCGCTTTATCCCGGCGGAGGAGATGCCGCGCACCTCCACCGGCAAGATCCTGCACCGCGTGCTGCGGCAGCGGTTCGCCGAGGGCAGGGATTTCCGGTGAGCCCGCCGCGGGCGGCGCGGCTTGACGCGGCCGCGCGAATTGGTTCTGTATGGCGGCCGACGGCGGGCTGAACGCCGCCGCGACCCGAGACCGCGCGCTGGCGCGGGGAGGTGGCCTGTGGCCGAAGAGAGGAAATCGCTGATCAAGAAGATCGGATCGACCGCCGCCATGAACGAGCTCATGGCCGAGTACTTCAAGGAGCTCGACCAGGCCGCCAACACGCACAGCGCCAAGGTCGCCTGGTGCACCAGCGTCGGCCCGGCCGAGTTGCTGCGCGCGTTTGGGTTTGGGGTCTACTTTCCGGAGAACCACGGCGCGATGCTCGGCACCTCGCGCCTGGCGCCCGACCTGATCCCGGCCGCCAACGCGGTCGGCTACTCGCCCGACATCTGCTCCTACTGCACCAGCGACGTCGGCTCCTACCTGCAGAAGAACACCCCGCTCACCAAGGCGTTTGGCATAAAGACAGTGCCGCGGCCCGACGTGCTGGTCTACAACACCAACCAGTGCCGCGACGTGCAGGACTGGTTTTCCTTTTACCAGCGCGAGTTCGACGTGCCGCTGATCGGCGTCGAGACCCCGCGCAGCGTGGGCGAGGTCAAGTCCGAGCAGGTGCAGGACATCGTGGTCCAGCTCAAGGGGCTGATCCCGGCGCTGGAGCAGGTGTCGAGCCAGAAGTTCGACATCGATCGGCTGCGCGAGGTGGTGGCGTCGTCGTACCGCTGCACCCTGGGCTGGAAGAAGGTGCTGCGCGCGGCCGAGAACGTGCCGTCGCCGATCACCTTCTTCGACGGCACCATCCACATGGGGCCGGCCGTGGTGCTGCGCGGAGACGATCGCGCCATCGGCTACTACGAGACCCTGCACGCCGAGCTGCAGCAGCGGATCGAGCAGAACAACGGCGCCGTGGACGGGGAGAAGCTGCGCTTCTTCTGGGAGGGCATGCCGGTGTGGGGCAAGCTGCGCGCGCACGCCGAGCTGTTCGCCGAGAACCGCGCCTGCGTGGTGGCGTCGACCTACTGCAATAGCTGGATCTTCGAGCCGCTGGCCGAGCCCGATCCGTTCCTCGGCATGGCGCGCGCCTACACCGAGCTGTTCATCGTTCGCTCCGAGGCCTACAAGGAGCGCTATCTCGAGGGGATGGCGCGCGACTACCGGATCGACGGCTTCATCTACCACGACGCCAAGACCTGCCCCAACAACAGCAACAACCGCTACGGCCTGCCCGGCCGCCTGGCCCAGAAGCTCGAGCTGCCGTACGTGGTCTTCAACGGCGACCTCAACGACCTGCGGCTCTACTCCGAGGAGCAGGCGCGCACGCAGTTCGAGGCGCTGATCGAGCAGGTGAGCTGATGGTGCTGCTCGCGCCAGGAAATCGTGGCCGGCGGGTGGCGCTGCTCACTGCCTTGTGGACCAATTTTCGGCGGGGCCCCGCTATTCGGGGCAAGTCTTTTCTCGTCGCAGGTTCCTCGAAAAGCCTCGCCCCGGCCCCCCGCCGTCCGAGTTCGGGTCGATGAGCAACGCATCGAGCGATAGTCCGCCCGTGTTTTTCTGCGGCGTCGACGTCGGCGCCAGCGCGACCAAGGTGGTGCTGCTCGACGGCGGCGGCGACATCGCCGGCAGCGACGTGCGGCTGTCGGGGGTGGACTACCAGGAGACAGCCGAGCAGGCGCTGGCGGAGGCGCTCGCCGGCGCCGGCCTGGCGCGCGAGCAGGTCGAGCGCACCGTGGCCACCGGCTACGGCCGCCGCAACGTGGGGTTTGCCGACGAGGTGTCGACCGAGATCCAGTGCCACGGCGTCGGCTGCTACCACTGGGCGCAGCGCGCCATCACCGTGGTCGACATCGGCGGTCAGGACAACAAGGTGATCCGGCTCGCCGCCGACGGCAAGCGTCTCGACTTCAAGATGAACCGCAAGTGCGCGGCCGGCACCGGCGCCTTCATCGAGGAGATCGCGCTGCGGCTGGCGCTGCCGCTGGAGCAGATGGAAGAGCTCGCCGCCAGCACCCAGCGCGCGGTCAAGCTGTCGAGCTTTTGCACGGTCTTCGCCAAGACCGAGATCCTGTCGCACCTGCGCGCCGGCGTGCCGGTGGCCGAGATCGTGCGCGGCGCCTTTCTCTCGGTGGTGCAGCGGGTGATCGAGATGGACCCGCTCGGTGGCGACGTGGTGCTGACCGGCGGCGTCGTCGCCCACAACCCGACCGTCGGCGCGCTGCTCGGCGAGCGCATCGGCCGGCCGGTGATCGTGCCGCCGCAGCCGCAGCTCACGGGCGCGCTCGGCGCGGCGCTGATCGCCCGCCGCGCGGTTTGACATTCGCCCGCGCGCTCAATAACAAGGGTGCAGCTCGCCAGGGGGTGATCGGCAGTGGCCACGGCCAAGGAGGCTCTCATGCTGGACGGGCTCTTCAAACCGCGCGCGGCGGCCGTCATCGGCGCCTCGAACAACCCGTTCTCGATCGGCCAGATCGTGATCCGAAACCTGCTCGAGTACGGCTATCAGGGGCCGATCTTCCCGATCAATCCCAAGGCGACGCACATCCACTCGCTCAAGGCCTACAAGTCGGTGCTCGACGTGCCCGACCCGATCGACCTGGTCAACATCTCGGTGGCCCACAAGCTGATCCCGACCGTGATCGAGGAGTGCGGCAAAAAGGGGGTCAAGTTCGCCATCGTCCACAGCGCCGGTTTCAAGGAGGTGGGCCCCGAGGGGCTCAAGCGCGAGCAGGAGATGGTGGCGCTGGCGCACCAGCACGGTTTGCGCATCTACGGCCCCAACTCGCAGGGCGTGCACAACTCGGATCCCGCGGTCTCGCTCTACGCCAACTTCACCTTTTGCCCGATGAAGCCGGGCAACATCTCGATCATCGCGCAGAGCGGCGGCGTGGGCGAGATGCTCAACCTGCACCTGCACAACTTCGGGCTCGGCCACCGCATGTACAGCTCGTACGGCAACGAGGCCGACGTGACCATGCCCGAGCTGCTCGAGTACTTCGGCCGGGATCCCGGCACCAAGGCCATCATGCTGGTGGTCGAGAGCTTCAAGGAGCCGCGGCGCTTTCTCGAGGTGGCGTCGGCCATCACGCCGCGCAAGCCGATCTTCGCCATGAAGACCGGCCGCTCGGCCGCCGGCTCGCGCGCGGTGGCGTCGCACACCGGCACCCTGGTCGACCAGGCGGCGATGGCCACCGCCATCTTCCGCGAGGCCGGCTGCGTCGAGTTCAAGGACACCCACCAGTTGATCAAGGCCGCGGTCGCGGCCTCGCTGCAGCCGCTGCCGCAGGGCAAGCGCATCGGCCTGATCACCAACACCGGCGGCCCGGGCATCGTCGCCGTCGACGAGGCGGTCGACCTCGGGCTGGAGCTGTCGACCTGGAGCGACCAGGGCAAGCAGCGGCTCCAGGAGAGCCTGATCCCGGAGGCCAGCCTCAACAATCCGGTCGACGTGGTGGCCACCGCCAACGCCGATCACTTCTACGCCGCCATCGACACCCTGCTCAAGGAGCCGGGCGTCGACATGGTGCAGATCTTCATGGTCACCGCGCCGTTCGTCGACCTCGACGCGGTGGCGCGGCGGATCAAGGAGGCCACCAGCCAGGCCACCAAGCCCGTCGTGATGGCGATCGAGACCCTGGAGCGGCGCGACCTGATCCACAACCTGCGCCAGAGCGGGGTGCCGGTGTTCGAGTTCTCCGAGGACGGCATCCGCGCCCTGGCCGCGGGCGCCCGCCACCACGAGCTGAAGAGCCGGCCGCGCGAGGCGGCGCCTGAGCTCGATGTCAAGCGCGAGGCGGCGGCGGCCGTCGTCGAGCGGTTCGCGGGCCAGGACGCCTTTCTGCCGCAGGCCGACGCCTTCGAGCTGCTGGCCGCGTACGGCATCCCGGTGCCCAGGCTGGCCGCGGTGACGTCGCGCGATGGGCTGGCCGCGGCCTCGGCCAGGGTCGGCTTCCCGTGTGCGCTCAAGGTCGATGCGGCGGCGGTGGTTCACAAGTCGGAGGCGGGCGGGGTGGCGCTCGACCTGCGCGACCTGAAGGCGCTGCAGGCGGCGTTCGACAAGATGCACGATCGCTTCGCCGGCCAGCAGCCGACCTACGTCGTCATGGAGCAGCGGCCGGCCGGCCGCGAGGTGATCGTCGGCGCCAAGGCGGCGGCTGGCCTGGGCGGCCTGGTGCTGTTTGGCCTGGGCGGGATCTTCGTCGAGGTGATGAAGGACGTGATGGTCGGCGTGGCTCCGCTGTCGCGGCCCGCCGCGCGCGAGATGCTGCACGGCATCAAGGGCTTTGCCGTGCTCGAGGGCGTGCGCGGTCAGCCCGGAGTCGACCTCGATGCGCTCGAGGATCTGCTGCTGCGCGCGTCGCGGCTGGTCGCCGACTTTCCGGCCATCGCCGAGATGGACCTCAATCCGATCTTTGCCCATCCCCGCGGCACGCCGACGGTCGCGGTCGACGTCCGGATCAAGATCAGCTAGCCCTGGCGCCGCTCACGGCCGCTCGAGGCGAAAGAACCCGAACGAGACGCGCAGGGCGGTGCCGCCGTCGGGCGGTGTGTAGGGCGTGTGCGTGGCCAGGATGCCGCCGTAGATCCCGCTGGCCGCGAACAGGGCGGCCGGGATGTCAGAGCGCGATTCGATCAGAATCGCGTTCCCCTCGTCGATGGCGTAGCTGGCCGTGGCCACCCTGCTGTCGCTCGTAGTGACCTGGTCGCCGGCCAGAAAGAGATCGAGCGTCGAGAAGCCGGGGGTGACCGCGAGCTCCGGGTTGGTGGCCACAGCACCGCCGTTCCACGAGCCGCCGAGCTCGCTTCCGAACTGGATGCCGATGCAGCAGCCGCCTATGTTGTCGCAGTTGTGGGCCACCACGACCTTGAGGTAGTTGCTCGCGTCCAACGCCCACAGCACGCCGCCGCCCTCGAAGTCCGCGTCCGGCCAGTCGGCGAGCAGCGGCGGTGCGATGATGCGCGTCCACAGGACAAACGGTCGCGAGGCGTCGAACTCGCGCACCAGCGCGTTGTCCTGGTCGTCGATGCCGAGAATGTTGTCGCCGTCGGTCGTCGTGATGACGAGCATCTGCTGGGCCGTGTCGACGAGGAGATTGCCCGGGATGTAGTAGGACAGCGCCAGGGGATTGAACGGGAAGCGCCCGTCGTCGCAGGCCGGATCCGAGTCGTCGCAGACCGCGTTGGGCGAGGGCAGCACCAGCGCGAAGCCGGTGTCCACGCCGTTGCAGTCGAGCACGCCGCCCACGTCGGCGCCGGTGAAGTCGAGGTCGATCTCATACACCGCGCCCGCTCCGTCCGCGACCGCCGTGTCCGCGACCGCCGCGTCCGCGACCACCGCGTCCGCGCCCGCCGCGTCGGCCGCGCTGGCGTCGGCCGTGTCGACGTCGGCCGTGTCGACGTCGGGCATGCCAGCGTCTGCCGCGTCGGCACGGGCGGTGCCGGTGTCGCGCGCTCCGACCTCGGTCCGCTCGGCGTCGGGCCGGGCCGCGTCAAAAGGCATGGATGTCCTGTCCGGCTGGTCAAAACCACCGCGCACGCAGCCGAGCGTGCTGCAGCAGCAGACCAGGAGACCGAGCGCGCGCGCCGCATCCATCGCAGCCGGGTTACCTGAAGCGGTAGTGCTTGCGCACCGGCCTGCGCACCACCCTGATCTCTGCCATGGGCCCCTCCGGGTCGGACACAGAGCAGCATCATACCGCAACCCGCGCCGCGCGAAGTGTCGGCCCTGGACCGCAGGGAATCCCGGCGCTACGGTCGCCTCGATCGAACTCGGGTGGCAAAAGACAAACCGATGGCTCACTGGATTCCACTGTCGGTGGTCGCGCTCTACGTCGGTGCGCTGTTCGCCCTGACCTGGTGGTCGCAGAAATTGACCGAGCGCAGCGGCGGCGGCGTGATCACCTACCTGCTGGCGTTGAGCGTCCAGGGCATCCTCAAGGTGCTGCTCACCGGGCTGTCCATATCGAGCGCCTACGCCTTGATCGCGCTGATGACGATCTACTGCCCGCGCCTGTGTCGCCGCTCGTCGGCCAGCGCCACGCTGGCGACGACCATGCTGGCGCTCGCGCTCTGGCTGATCGCACCCCCCGGCTGGAGGTTGCTGCCGCACCCGATCTACCTCACCTGGCTGGTCAGCCTGTTGACCTTCTTCGCTGCGGCCGCTATCGATCGGCGGCACATCGAAGCGCCGGGCACCTGCGTTTGAGGGGCGCGCGGCCCGCACGAGGACGAGTCGATGCAGAAGCAGATCGCGATCGTGGGGGCCGGTCCGGTCGGATCCATCCTGGCGGCCAATTTTGCCACGGCCTCCTGCGACGCGCTGGTGGTCGAGGTGGCGCCCAAGCGCTGTCAGCAGATCCTGGCCGGCGGGCTGGTGATCGAAGGCAAGCAGAGCCTCTCGGTGCGGCCGGCGGCGGTGCTGGGCTCGATCGCCGAGCTCCAGGATCGCCGGCCCGAGGCGGTCTTCATCTGCACCAAGACCTGGATGCTGCGCTCGATCCTGCCCCAGCTCGCCGAGGTGCTCCGACCCGAGACGCTGGTCATCAATTTTCAGAACGGCATCGGCGCCGAGGACGAGTCGGCCGCCGTCTTCCCACGCCAGCAGGTCGGCCGCGGCATCGTCAACTACGCCGGCGGGCTCTCGCCCGAGACCGGGACCGTGACCATGCACTGGTTCACGCCGCCCATCCACTTGGGAGCGCTGGAGGCGTCGAGCCAGGACCGGTTTGAGCAGATCGCCGCGATCCTCTCCGGCGTCGGGCTGACCACGCAGGCCGTCGACGCCGACGAGATCAAGAAAAAAGCCTTTTACAAGGCCATCCTCAACTCGGCGCTCAACGCGCTGTGCGCCAACGTCGGCATCACCATGCAGCAGGCCATGACCTACCCGCAGACGCGCAGCCTGGCCAGCCTGCTGATCCGCGAGGGGCTGTCGGTCGCGGCCGCCGTCGGCTACAACTACGGCGAGGATGCGCACGAGGTCTGCCTCCGCTACCTCGACGAGGGAGGCAACCACCTGCCCTCGATGTGGGCCGACCTGCAGCGCGGCACGCTGACCGAGATCGAGTCCATCAACGGCAAGATCGCCAAGATCGGGTCGATGTTCGAGAACGTCAGCGTCGACCTCAACCTGTTCTTCACCGCGCTGATCGTCACTCAGGAGATCAAGTCCGGCGCGCGCCGGGCCGATGACATCCCTTCCTATCTGCTGAGGGAGTAGGGTTTGGCTATCGAGCAGGTCGTCATCGTGGGCGCCGGGACCATGGGCAGCGGGATCGCCCAGGTCTGCGCCCAGGCCGGATTGCGCGCGACGCTCGTCGACATCGACGAGCCCGCGCTCGCCCGCGCCCGGCAGAACATCGCCTGGTCGGTGGGCAAGCTGGCCAGCGCTTTGTCGAGCGGCTCGGCAAGCGGCCGCTGCCGGTGCAGCGCGATGTCCCGGGTTTTGTGGTCAACCGGGTCAACCTGCCGTCGTCGATCGAGGCGATGCGGCTGGTCGAGGAGGGCGTGGCCACGGTCGAGGACATCGACCTCGCGCTCAAGCTCGCGACCGGCCGCGGCTGGTATACGTACGACAGCAAAAACGAGGCGAAACCCTAGGAGGTTACGATGCTCAAGAACCACGATCTCGTCGACGTCAAGGAGTTCAGCGGTGTCCGTTACGAGCTGCGGCCGGCCAAGACCCCGGACCTTAAGCCAGTGGATGGACTGCACAACGCCTGGATCTGGCTCGACAATCCCAAGCAGTTCAACTCGTACACGACCGAGATGGTCAAGTCGGTGATCCTGGGGCTGCGCAAGGCCAGCGACGACCGCAGCGTCAACTGCATCATCCTGACCGCGGTCGGCGAGAAGGCGTTCTGCACCGGCGGCAACACCAAGGAGTACGCCGAGTACTACGCCGGCAATCCGCAGGAGTACATGCAGTACATGCGGCTGTTCAACGACATGGTGACGACCATCCTGATGGTCGACAAGCCGGTCATCTGCCGCGTCAACGGCATGCGGGTCGGCGGCGGGCAGGAGATGGGCATGGCGACCGACTTCACCATCGCCTCGGACCTGGCGCGCTTTGGCCAGGCCGGCCCCAAGCACGGCTCGGCGCCGATCGGCGGCGCCACCGACTTCTTGCCGCTGTACGTCGGCATCGAGCGCGCCATGTGGAGCGGCACCCTGTGCGAGCTCTGGACCGCCTACCAGGCCAAGTACGCGGGGCTGATCCACGACGCGGTGCCGGTGCTCAAGGTCGACGGCAAGTTCGTGCCCAACCCGACCGTGATCACCGACCGCATGGTCGACGACATGGGCCGCATCGTCTACGGCGTGCCGAAAACCGGCGCCGAGCTAGACCAGGGCAAGGCGATGATGGAAAAGGGGCAGATCGATCTGAGCTCGCTCGACGACACGGTCGAGAAGTTCGCCGGCCAGCTTTTGCTCACCTTTCCCAACTGCACTATGATGACCATCGGCAGCATGCGCAAGCTCAAGCTCGAGTACTGGCAGAGCAACTGCGAGGCCAACCGCCAGTGGCTCGGCCTCAACATGATGACCGAGGCCAAGGCCGGCTTCCGCGCCTTCAACGAGGGCACCAAGGAGACCGGCCGCGAGGTCGATTATATAACGCTGCGGCGGCGGCTGGCAGAGGGCCGAGGCTGGGACGACGATCTGATCCGCGAGATCTCGCCGCAGTACAAAAAGTAGATCACACCTGCCGTGCGACCGCAGGGGTGGCGCCGGTCGGAGGAGTTGCTGCTTGGGTGAAGGCCGTCGAGACTTGCTGTCGACGGCCGAGGGGCTGGCCGACAGCCCCTCGAGTTAATGTAGCGACGGGGAAGACCGGCGACAGGCCCCCGGAGGTCGCTCAAGGGGACTCAATGTCGTACTCGAAAATCCGCACCGAACCGTTTCTCGACAACAGCGCGCTGCGCGTCGTGCTCAACGCGCCCAAGGGCAACGTGCTCGACAGCGTCATGATGGGCGAGATCAACGCCCTGCTCGACGAGCTCAAGCCGCGCCACGACCTCAGGCTGATCTGCTTCACCGGCGAGGGCAGCCATTTCAGCTTTGGCGCCAGCGTCGAGGAGCACGTCGGCGACAAGGCGCGCGCCATGCTGACGGTGTTTCACGGCATGTTCCGGCGGCTGGTGGAGCTGGCCGTGCCCACGGTCGCCGCGGTGCGCGGCCGCTGCCTGGGCGGCGGTCTCGAGCTGGCGGCCTTCTGCAACTGGGTGGTCGCCCACCCCGAGGCGGTGTTCGCGCAGCCCGAGATCCAGCTCGCGGTGCTGCCGCCGGTGGCGTCGCTGATCCTGCCGCTCAAGATCGGCCAGGCCGCGGCCGACGACATCAACATCACCGGCCGCAATGTCTCGGCCAACGAGGCGCTGGCGCTGCACCTGGTCGACCGCCTGGCCGACGACCCGCTGGCCGATGTCGAGACCTGGGCGGCGCGCGAGATCGCGCCCAAGAGCGCGTCGTCGCTGCGCTTTGCCTTGCGCGCCTCGCGCTGGCAGTTCAACCAGACGATGCGCAGCCAGATGGACGCGGTCGAGAAGTTCTACCTCGACGAGCTGATGCAGACCCACGACGCCAACGAGGGGCTGGCTGCCTTTCTGGAGAAACGCAAGCCGGCGTGGCAGCACCGCTGAGCGTCGCCCCGCGCGAGGAGAGAAAGACTCGGCCCGATGGCCGGGCCCACGCGGTGGCCGTCAGCCCAGGTGCGGCGGGGGCGACTTGCCCCAGGTCGTGCCCGGCTGCTCGACCGTGTAGTAGACGCGGATGTCGGGCGTGTCCTCGAAGATGCGCGGCACCACCTGCACCTTCATCCCGATCTTGACCTTCTGCTGCGGCAGGGTCTCGCCGCTCCAGGCCAGCAGGCGGCCGCCCTCGTCGAGCTCGACCACGACGCAGGTGTAGGGCACGTCCCGATCGAAGCCGGTGGGCGCGGTCGCGATCTGGGTGTGGGTCCAGATCGTACCCTGGCCGCTGTACTCGACGAACTCGAAATCGCCGCTCAGGCACTGCGGGCAGTCGGCGCGCGGCGGGAAGGTCTTGTGGCCGCACTGCTGGCAGCGGCTGCCCATCATGCGGCCCGCCTTGAGGTGGACCGCAAAGTCCTGCACCTTGGTGTACGGGACGAAGCTGACGCGACCGAACCAAGAGAACATGGTGGTCTCCTAGTCTCTCTTGTAGACGTGGACGAAGCAGTACTGCCCGATGCCGCCAACATTGTGGGTCAATCCGATGTCGGCGTCGGGCACCTGGCGCGGTCCGCACTCGCCGCGGAGCTGCTTGACCACCTCGTAGGTCATGGAGACGCCGGTGGTGCCGATCGGATGGCCCTTGGCTTTGAGCCCGCCGTCGACGTTGATCGCCACGCCGCCGCCGCCGATGTACGACCTCTTCTCCTCGATGTAGCGGCCGCCCTGACCCTTCTCGCAGAAGCCCAGATCCTCGTAGGCCATGATCTCGGCGATGGTGAAGCAGTCGTGCACGTCGGCCACCTTGATGTCCTTGGCGGTGACCCCGGCCATGCGGTAGGCCTGCTGCACCGCCCCCACCGCCGACGGCAACCCGGTCAGGTGGGGGCGCCTGAGCACCGACATGCTGGCCGTGGCGCAGCCCAGGCCGTCGAGCCACACCGTCTTTTTGCTAAGCGCGCGCGCGCGATCCTCGCTGGCCAGGATGACGCAGGCCGCGCCGTCGGCGTTGGCGCAGCAGTCGTAGACGCAGAACGGCGAGGCCACCGGCTCGCCCTCGCGCGCCTTCTCGAGGGTGACCTCCTTCTGAAACAGCGCGTTGGGGTTCTGGGCGCCGTAGTGGTGGTTCTTGACCGCCACCTGCAGAAGCTGGTCGTGGGTGGTGCCGTAGTCGTGCATGTGGCGGGTCGCGAACATGGCGTAGTAACCGGGAAAGGTGGTGCCGAACACCGACTCCCACTGCACCTCGCCGACGCGGCCCATCAGCGCCAGGATGTCGGCGGTGGCCAGCTCGGTCATCTTCTGGCAGCCGATGACCGCCACCACCTGGTGCAGGCCGGATTTGATCGCCATCCAGGCGGTGCGCACGGCCGCGCTGCCCGCGGCGCAGGCCGCCTCGGTGAGCCAGGTGGGCAGCGGATTGAGGTTGAGGTACTCCTGCACCACGCCCGCCACCGAGCGCTGCTTGTGGTACTCGGGCACGGCGGCGATGATCGAGGCGTCCAGCTCCTTGCGCTCGATGCCAGCGTCCTGCAGCGCGGCCCGGAAGGCCTCGAACGCCAGCTCCTGCACCGTGGCGTCCGAGCGGCGGCCGAAGCGCCCGTGTCCGACTCCGATGACTCCAACGCGAGACATGTAACCTCCCGGAAAAGGTATCAGGGAACAGGTTACAGGTTACAGGCTGTCACCTGTCACCTGTCACCTAGATGTACTGTCCGCCGTCGATCTTGATCACCTCGCCGGTGATGTGGCGCGACAGGTCCGAGCACAAAAAGGCCACCAGGTGAGCGCAGTCCTCGGGGGTGGCGAAGCGGCCGAGCACGGTCTCGGCCAGCGCGGTGGCCTGGAACTCCTGCGGGATGTTCTTCATCATGTCGGTCAGCACCATGCCCGGCGCCACGGCGTTGACGTTGACGTTGAAGCGGCCCAGCTCCTTGGCCAGCGACTTGGTGAGCGCGATCTCGCCGCCCTTGCTGGCGGCGTAGTTGCTCTGCGCGAACTTGCCGCGCAGGCCGTTGATCGACGAGATGTTGACGATCTTGCCGGAGCGCTGCTCCTTGAACACCAGCGCCGCGGCCTTGTTGTAGTTGAAGCAGCCCTTGAGGTTGACGGTGAGGACCTGGTCGAACTGCTGCTCGCTCATCTTCCAGACCGGGCCGTCCCAGGTGATGCCGGCGTTGCTGACCATGATGTCGAGCCGGCCGAACGCCTTGATCACGTCGGCGACCATCTTCTGGGCGTCGGCATACGACGAGACGTCGGCCTTGACGGCCAGCCCCTTGCGGCCGAGCTTCTCGATCTCGGCCACCACCTGCTTCGCCTCGTCGTCGTGCTTGCGGTAGTTGACCGCGACGTTGGCGCCCTCGCGCGCCAGCCCGATGGCGATGGACCGGCCGATGCCGAGGCTGCCGCCGGTGACGATCGCTCCCTTGCCGGTGAGTCCGAGGTCCACGGTCGCTCCCTTCTGTGCGCTGTGTCGCCGTGCGCGGCGAGACAGATGTCCATCTCGAAAGCCGCGATCGTGATCGACCACCCTTCGGCTGTCAAGCTTGCCAGCCGCGGCCGGACGCGAGAACATCGCCTTCTTTCGCTCGCGGGTGCCTGCCATGCGAACCGTCAGCGCGACGCTGTCCGGCGGTCTCGAGGCGCTGCTTCTGCTCGCGCTCGGGTGCCCGCCGCAGACCGCGATTCCCGACGCCGGTGCCGCCTGGAAGCATTCCGGAGCGGCCGCGCGCGAGCGCGGCATGCATCAAGACTGAGCGAGCCATGGCAAAGGTGCCCGACGCAGCGCAGTTGCTCGGACGGTCGGCGGTGTTGTCGGCGCTGCCGGCCTCAGACCTCGGCGCGCTGGCGGCGACCGGCGTCGAGCGCCGGGTGCGCGGCGGCAGCGATCTGTTTTGCGCCGGCGACCCCTGCCCCGAGATCCTGGTGCTGCTGACCGGTCGCGCGCGCCTGTGGCGGTTGACGTCGGACGGCCACCTGCTGGTGCTGCGGCGCTGCGGCAGCGGCGAGGTGTTCGGCCAGATGGCGGCGCTCGACT
>JAFGSX010000437.1 GCA_016934455.1 Deltaproteobacteria bacterium | reverse complement strand
GACTGCGACGGCGAGGGGGTGGGCGGCGTCGACGAGGGCTTCGACAAGCTCAACGACCCGCGCTTCTGCGGACCGACCTGCACGCGCTGCGATCTGCCCAACGCGATCGAGGGCTGCCTCAACGGCGAGTGCGTGGTGCGCGCCTGCCTCAGGGGCTGGGCCGATCGCGATCCGCTGCAGCCGGGCTGCGAGACCGCGTGCCCGAGCCTGACCCCCGAGGTGTGCGACGGCGTCGACAACGACTGCGACGGCCTGGTCGACGCCGCCGACCCGAACCTGATCGCGCCGCCCAACTTCTGCATCGTCTCCGGCGCCTGCGAGGGCACGGTGCCGGTCTGCGGCCCGGCCGGGCCCGCCGCGTCCGGCTGCGACCAGACCGTGCGCTGGCGCTGCGTCTACCAGGCGCCGGCCGAGGTCGACGCCTGCGGCAACCTGGTGGCCGACGAGCGGCTGTGCGACGGTGTCGACGGCGATTGCGACGGCATGGCCGACGACAGCTACCCGATGGCCGGCACGCCGTGTGCCGAGGAGGGGGCGCACGGCGTTTGCCAGGGCACCGGGACCTTCGTCTGCAGCGACAACCACGACGATGTCCGGTGCCAGATCACCACGCCCGGCATTTCACCCGCGGTCGAGGTCTGCGACAACCTCGACAACGACTGCGACGGCGACATCGACAACGGCGCCACCGACACCGTGGTGCACGTGCAGGGCGGCGGCCTCGACTTTTACATCTACGCCTACGAGGCGTCTCGGCCCGACGCCACCGCCGGCAGCGTCGGCAGCGCCGGCCACCGCGCCTGCACCAAGCCGGGCACGCAGCCGTGGCGCAACGTGAGCTGGGCCGAGGCCGACGCCGCCTGCCGCGCCGCCGGCCGCCGCCTGTGCACCGAGGCCGAGTGGCAGCAGGCGTGCCAGGGCGACGCGAACAATATCTACCCCTACGGCGCGACTTATCTAGCCGACGCCTGCAACGGCAAGGACTACAGCCCGGGCTGCGTCAGCCCCGACCTCGACGCGGCGCAGGTCAGCGGCCGCCCGTACGGTTGTCCGAACGGCGCGCCGTGCCAGACCCCGAGCGGCATCTACGACCTGAGCGGCAACCTCAAGGAGTGGACCGGCACCCAGGTCTCGTCGTCGCCGGTGCGCTACCGGGTGCGCGGCGGCAGCTACGACAGCATCGCCGACGGACTGACCTGTCGCTTCGACTTCGTGGCGGCCGAGGCCAGCTATCGCTACGGCAACCTCGGGTTCCGCTGCTGCTCGGACCAGCCATGAAGGAGGCGACCATGAAGACCCAGCGCATGATGCAGCCGTCGATGGCGGTCGCCCTGGCGACGCTCTGTCTGCTGGTGGCCGATCCACCGGCGCGCGCCGCCGGCGTGGCCGCGGTGATGAACGCCAAGACCATCCCCGAATCCACGGTCTCCGTGATCGACCCCGAGTCGGGCACCTCGTCGGGCGGCGGCACCACCGACGTCCGGGTCGGGCCGGGCGACATCATCTCGTTCCGCTACAAGTGGGTGGCGGTGCCGGACAACAACATCCACGGCATCCAGGCCTGGCTGACCGAGTACGTACCGGCCAATACCCAGGTGGTGGGCGTGCGCATCCTCGACCCGAACGGCCTGACCATCCCGCCGCGGCGGCCCGGTCGTTCGCTGCTGAGCTGCCGATCGGGTGGCGGTAGCTGCACCAGCGCCGACTTTCTCGGCTCGGGGATGGGCGAGGGCTCGATCGCTCAGCTATACGGCGACACCGGCGTCTTCTATTCGAGCGATACCCGCTTTCATCGCAACCCGGACAATGCGTTTCTCGCCCTCGACATCGGCCTCACCATGACGAATCCGCGCTACGTCGACGCCATCGACGACCTGGTCGGCGCGGTGGCGCCGTACAAGGTGCACAACAACTGGGACCTGATCCAGGTCAACAAGCTGGGCGGCCTGGCCGGCGCGACTCCCTACCGCTACGGCTCGCCGGTGGCCGGCCCGCAGACCTATTATCAGTTCGAGATCACGGCCGGCCAGTACAGCGCCCAGGTCGGCCCGTGGCAGCGCATCCTCTATCCCGGATCAACCGTCGGAGCCGGCGCGGCGCCGACCGGCCGCGGCCCGGACACCGGCTGGGCGCTGGCCGACGCCAGCGCGCTGGGCCGCGACGTGACACCTCTCAACCCGCTGCCGGTCACCACCAGGGTGGTGCGGTTTGCCCTGGGCGAGGCGCGGGTGGGCGAGGTGGGCTGGGCCGAGGTCTTTTTGAAAGTGCTGGCCACGCCGCTCGACCCGGTCATGGACAAGGACGTTGATTGCGCCGAGGTCTTCGGCAGCGATCTGTCGTCCGACGCCGGCGGCCTGGACCAGCCCTGGGGCTACCATCTGCCGGTGCCGGCCTGCGTCTATCTCAACTTGCTGTTCGACCTGGACGTGGACAAGCTGATCGTGGACTCGAGCGGCGCGCTCACCTACACCATCCACGGCAGAAACCTGTCGACCCTGCCGCAGTCCAACGTGTTCATTCGACTCCGCTACACCGGCAGCGAGATCGCCTATGTCTCGGTCGATGCACCTACCCCGGCGCCGACCATTTTGAGCACATGTGACGACGGCAGCGGCTTTGCCTGTCTGAAATGGGGGCCGCTCTCGCTGTCGCCGTCGGCCGAGTACACCTACACCATCCACTTCAATGGCCCGGGCCAGGGTCAGATCTACAAGGTGTTTGCGAACTACCGGTCGGATGCGTTGCCAGGTCCCGGTTTCACCACCCAGGTGATCTCGGTGCCCAAGCCGATCACGGTCACCGACGCCGAGGTCGCGCCGACGGCGAGTCACGCCGCGTCGCCAGGCAGCGCCACCTTCAGCGGCACGTTGAGCAACGACGGCACCTCCACTCCCACCTACAAGACGCTGACCTTCACCTTGCCGTCGGGCTGGACCATGGGCGCGGTCAATGTCGGCGGCACCGATCTGGCGTGCAGCGCCAACTGCACCAGCAACAATCCCACCTTCAACCTGGCGCTCGCCTACGGCAGCAATCAGTCGCGATCGTTGACCTTTGCGGTCAACGTGCCGTCCGGCGTCGGCGCCGGATTGTATCCCGTGGCCATGGAGGTCCGGGCGTCTCAGACCGGCTACGGCGGGGATTTTTACACTCGCTTCGACCAGCTCGCGGTGGTGCCGGTGATCGAGCCGCGCTCGGCCGTGCCGACCGTCGATTGCCCGATCAACGTCGCCGACACGACCATCTCGGGCACCACCAGCGAGGCCGACGGCACCGTCATCCGCATCTATTTCAACGGCATCCTGCGCGGCCAGACCACGGCCAGCGGCGGCCGCTGGAGCTTTTCGGGCTATACCAGCACCTTTGGCCCGCTGTTCGCCGGCATCGAGGTGCGCGCGACTGCCCAGTCGCAGACGCCGCACGAGAACGAGAGCGAGCGCTCGCTGGCCTGCTTCGGCTCGACCCAGGCGGTGTGCGGCGACGGCGTCGACAACGACGGCGATGGCCTGATCGACTTCCCGGCCGATCCGGGCTGCGAGTCGCCGCTAGACGGCAGCGAGGACAACCCACCGCCCGCCTGCAGCGACGGCGTCGACAACGACGGCGATCTGCTGATCGACTGGCCGGCCGACCCCTCGTGCGCCGATCCGATGGACGACACCGAGTCCGGCAACCCCGCCTGCAGCGACAGCGTCGACAACGACGGCGACGGCCTGACCGACTACCCGGCCGACCCCGACTGCAGCAGCGCCGACGACACCAGCGAGCTGCCCCTGGCCGCCTGCCAGGACGGCACCGACAACGACGGCGACGGCGCGGTCGATTTTCCGGACGACCCGGGCTGCCACTCGGCCTTCGACGGCGACGAGATCGACAACCCGTTCCCGGACTACGATGCCAAGGCGCGGCTGCTGATCGCGTTCGACACCTCGGGCTCGATGAACTGGAACACCTGCAGCAACACCTTCACCCACGGCGACGGCACGCTCGAGTGCGCCGGCGACGACGTGGTCTGCAGCGAGTGCGCGGCCGACGGCTGCGGCAACAGCCTGGCCGACGACAGCCGGCTATCCAAGGTCAAGCGCGGCCTCGCCAACGTGGTGGCCGCGTTCGGCGAGGTCAGCTACGCGCTGATGCGCTTTCACCAGCGGCCGGTCTCGTTCGCCTGCCCGGGCGTCAACGCCAGCCTGAGCTCGGGCGGCTGGCAGGGCGCGGGCGCGGCTCCCTGCGGCGGCGGTTTCAACGCCGGCGACCTGCTGGTCTCGTTTGGCCCGGACAACCCCAACGACCTCGTGCGCTGGATCGATGGCCGGAGCAACTACAGCGGTCTGCCGCCGGCCGGCCTCGACCAGGAGCTGCGCGGCACCGGCACCACGCCGCTCGGCGGGATCCTCGGCAGCGCGCTCGACTACCTGAGCGCGGTCCGCGCCGACGACGCGATCGCCGGTTGCCGGCCCTACCGCGTGATCCTGGTCACCGACGGCGGAGAGACCTGCGGCGGCGACCCGGTCGGCGCGGCGGCGGCGCTGTTCGCGGCCGGTATCAAGGTCTACGTGATCGGCTTTGCCACCCCCGACCAGATGATCGTCCAGAATCTCAATGCCATCGCCGCCGCCGGCGGCACCGGCCTGGCGATCTTCGCCGACGACTCGGCCGAGCTGTCGGCCGCCATGGCCGGCATCATCAACGAGTCGATCCTGATCGAGCTCTGCAACGGCGTCGACGACGACTGCGACACCCTGATCGACGAGGACTACCCGGGGCTGGGCGACGACTGCGACAACGGCATGCGCGGCATCTGCTACCGGACCGGCACCATCGTCTGCCGCGATCTGTGGAGCACCACCTGCACCGCCGGGCCGGTGACGCCGGGCGAGGAGGTGTGCAACGACCTCGATGACGACTGCGATGGCCTGATCGACGAGGGGCTGTCGTGCACCTGCGGCACGGCCGAGATCTGCAACGGCGTCGACGACGACTGCGACGAGGAGATCGACGAGGAGATCGTCGGCGTCGGGGCGGCCTGCGGCATCCCGGGCGAGCCGCCCAGTGTCTGCCGCGCCGGCACCGTGATCTGCGATTCGCACCCGGAGGCGGTCCCCCCCTACGGCGTGCTGATCTGCTCCGGGGCGGTCGATCCGAGGGCCGAGGAGTGCAACGGCCTGGACGACGACTGCGACGGCGTGGTCGACGGCATGCTGGAGGAGTGCTTCAGCGGCGACCACGGCTGCGTCATCGGCACCGGCTGCGCCGGCATCTGCCGCACCGGTCTCTCGGTCTGCACCGCCGGCGAATGGGGGCCGTGCGACGGCGAGGAGCTGGGCAGCAGCGAGCTGTGCAACGGCCTGGACGACGACTGCGACGACCTGACCGACGAGGACTTCGCGCTGCTGGCGACCGCCTGCGACAACGGCCAGCTCGGCGTCTGCCGGGCGACCGGCGTCTACGTCTGTGCGCCCGATGGTCTGGGCGTGCTGTGCACCGCGCCGCACGTCACCCCGGGCACCGAGATCTGCAATGGGCTGGACGACGACTGCGACGAGGATATCGACGAGGAGCCGCTCGGGTTGCCGGTGGGCGAGGCGTGCGCCGGGGCCGGGGTCTGCGGCGAGGGCACCTTCCAGTGCGTCGACGGCAAGCTGACCTGCGTCGGCAGTCAGCTCCCGAGCGACGAGATCTGCAACGGTCTCGACGACGATTGCGATGACCTGGTCGACGCCGAGGATCCGACGCTGACCGGGGTGGGCGGTCCGTGCACCGATCCCGGCTTCGAGACCCAGGGCGACACCGGCGAGTGCGACTTCGGCGAGGTGCAGTGCCTGGCGAGCGAGCTCGTCTGCGTCGGCTACCTCGGACCGAGCGACGAGCTGTGCAACGGCCTGGACGACGACTGCGACCTGGACGTCGACGAGCCGGCGACCGAGATCTGCGCGACGCCGGGGGACCTGTGCTACCAGGCGCAGTGCGTCTCCCCCTGCCTCGGCGCCGAGCAACCGTGCCCCAGCGGTTTCATCTGCACCACCCTGCCGGAGGGCGACTTCTGTCTGCGCGAGGACTGCAACAGCTACCCGTGTCCTCCCAACTTCGAGTGCGACCCGGCCACCGGCATCTGCATCGACATGTGCCCGGCCGGCACCTGCCGCCCCGGCGAGATCTGCCGCAACGGCGATTGCTACGACTGCTTCGACCCGGGCTTCGGTTGCCCCGAGGGCCAGCGCTGCCGCGCCGACGAGCAGGGTATCGGCGTCTGCCAGGAAGATCCCTGCTACACCATGACCTGCGATCCGGTCACCGAGTACTGCGCCAGCGACGGCCGCTGCGTGCCGGTGACCTGCAACCCGCCCTGCGGCGCCGGTCAGATCTGCCGCGACGGTGCCTGCGTCGATGATCGCTGCGCCAGCGCGGCCTGCGGCAGCGGCGAGGTCTGCGATCCGCTGACCGGACAGTGCACGGTAGACCTCTGCTCCGGCGTCGGCTGCGGCGGCGGGCAGAGCTGCGACCCGGTGACCGGTCAGTGCACGGCTTGCCGGACCGTCTGCCCGGAGGGCTACCAGTGCACGTTGCTCTCCGACCACACCTCGACCTGCACGCCGCGACCGAACCAGCCGAGCGGCGGCGACGGCGGCACCGCGCCGGTCCGGCGCGAGGACTGCGGCTGCAGCGCGCGCCGGCCCGCCGGTGGCGAGCTCGCGCTCGGCGCCCTGGCGCTGCTCGCGCTGGTACTGCTCCGGCGTCGGCGGTGACCCCAGCGACTGGTTTTCGACGTCAACTTGCGCTGGGGCCCCGTCTGATCGGCGCAGGTCTTTTTATCTTCGCAGGCTCAGAAAAAAGGCCTTTCGCCGGCCCCCCGGCGAGCTGGATTGGCTGTGGTGGTGGGTGGATTCAGCGAACGTCAAGATTTGACGGCATGGCACCGTGGCGCGCCACCACGGTGGTGCTGATGCCGCCGCGCGGGAAGAACGAGCCGGTCACCTCGCAGAAGCGCGGCGCGATCGCCGCCACCAGGTCGTCGAGGATGGTGTTGGTGACCTTCTCGTGAAAGGCCCCCTGGTCGCGATAGGACCAGAGATAGAGCTTATAGCTCTTGAGCTCGACGCACAGTGCGTCGGGGACGTAGCGGACCGCGATGTGCGCGAAATCGGGCTGGCCGGTCAGCGGGCAGAGGCAGGTGAACTCGGGGCATTCGAACGCGATCAGGTAATCGCGCTCCGGGCTCGGGTTGGCAAAGGTTGCGAGCTGCTTGCTGGGCTGGGTGGCCATGGCGTCTTCCGCTCGATGACAGGTGTCCGTTCATAGGCTGCAAAAAAAGTTTTGGCAAACGGCGGACGTGGGCTACAGTCACCCCCCGCAAAAATGTCGAGAGCCGGGCCGGGGATATGGCCATGAGCAAGAAGGAGCGCCGGCGCACAACCGTCCTTTGCGTCGATCCGCGAAACGCGCTGCGCCCGCTGGTCGAGCGCGGGCTGGCCGGTGACGAGGTGCGCGTGATCAGCGCCGCCAACGGCGCGGCCGCGCTGCAGGCGATCCAGGGCGTCAACCTCGAAGCCGTGGTCAGCGATCTCGTAGCGCCGGTCTACTCGGGCGCCGACCTGAGCAGCTCGCTCAAAGGGTTGCCGAACAAGAACCTCCCGATATTGCTGGTTTTTCCGGAGGGGAGCAGCGACGCGGCAGAGGTCGCGGCGCGGTGCGAGGCCGACAGCTTCGTGGTGGGCGATCCGCCGGCGCCGGCGATGGGCGCGCTGGTGCGCGGGCTGCTGCGCGAGGCGGCGCTGCAGCACCGGGTCCACTACGTCGAGGAGCTGCTGCGGCGGGAGCAGAAGCGCTACGAGAGCAACGCCGACCTCGATCAGGACACGGGTTTTTTGCCGCTGGGCGTGTTCAAACGCGTGCTTCCCAACGAGGCCAAGCGCGCCAGCCGCTATCACATTCCCCTCGGGCTGGTGCTGGTCGGGTTTGACGCCTATGCGCCGCTCAAGGCGCGCTACGGCGAGCGCGCGCTGGCGCCTCTCTTCGCCGACATGGCGAGCGTGATCCTGCGCGTGATCCGCGACATCGACATCCCGGTGCGCTCGGCGCCCGACACGGCGCTGCTGCTGTTGCCGCACACCGACACCCAGGGTGCCAAGCGCGTCGGCGACCGCATCGCCGGCCAGGCGCGGCTGCTGCGGGTCGAGGTCGCGGGCGAGCGGGTGCGGGCGACAACCTCGATCGGCGTGGCCGGCTACGACGGCGTGGGCGAGGTCAGCTTCGCCGACCTGTGGCGCCGCTCCAAAGCCGCGCTCGAGGCGATCCAGGCGCGCGGTGGCGACGGCGTCGACGTGCGGTGATATCTGAGGATTCTGGGGTGACGACCAGCGGCGAGTGCATTGCGCTGCGGGCAGATGGCCTCACCAAGCGCTACGGCGATCTGGTCGCGGTCGACGACCTGTCGTTCGCCGTCCGGCGCGGCGAGATCTTCGGGTTTCTCGGCCCCAACGGCGCGGGCAAGACCACCGCCCTCAAGATGATGTGCGGGCTGCTGCGGCCCGACGCCGGCAGCGTCGAGATAGCCGGCCGGCCGCTGGTCGCGGGCCGCGGCGCTGGCGCGAGCGCGATCGGAGTGGCTCCGCAGAACGCCGTGTTCTGGCCGCTGCTCACCTGCCGGGAGCAGCTCGAGTTCGTCGGTCGCAGCCACGGTCTGACCGCCGCGCTGGCGCGCGAGCGGGTGGCCGAGCTGCTGGCCGCCCTGGGCCTGCAGGAGAAGGCCGATCAGCTCGGCAGGACGCTGTCCGGCGGCATGCAGCGCCGGCTCAACATCGCGCTCGGCCTGGTGCACCGGCCCGAGATCCTGTTGCTCGACGAGCCGCAGGCGGGTCTCGATCCGCAGAGCCGGGTGCTGGTCCGCGACTACGTGCGAGCGCTGGCCGGCGCCATGACAGTGGTCATCACCACCCACGACATGGAGGAGGCCGAGAAGCTCTGCCAGCGCGTCTGCATCGTCGACCGCGGCCGTCTGCTGGCGCTGGACACGGTCGCCGGCATCAAGCGCCAGGCGGGAGAGGGCGACCGGTTCGAGCTCGAGCTGAACGTCGACCTGGCCGCCGCGCTGTTGCCGGCGCTGGGCGAGCTGCCGGCGGCGCCGGCGGTCGTCGTCAAAGGCGCGACGCTGTGCTTTGCCGCGGCGGGCGGCAACGAGCTGCTGGCGCGCGTGCTGCGGGTCGTCGCCGAGCGCGGGCTCGGCCTGGTGCAACTGCGGATGCGCCGCGCCACCCTCGAGGACGTCTTCATCCGCCTGACCGGCCGGGGGTTGCGCGAATGAGCGGAGCCCGCGCCAGTCTCGAGAGGACCCTCGCCTATCTCAAGAAGACCTTCTGGGAGAACCTGCGCGACTGGAAAGTCCTGATCCTGGCCCTGGTCTTCGGCCCGTTTTTCGTCTTCATGATGTACGGCTACTTTGTGGCGGCCGCGCCGGCCTACACGCTGCTGGTCGCCAACGAGGACGCGGTGGCCGCAGCGGGCGGATCCCGGGTGCCGGCCGCAGCGGCGGGTCTGCTCGCCTCATGGCGCTCGGCCCAGCATCCCGATGGCAAACCCATCTTCAACGTCGTCCCGGTCGACGACGCAGAGGCCGCCCGCGCCAAGATCGAGAGCCGCGACGCCGACCTGCTGGTGCGGATTCCGGAGGGCTTCTCGCAGCGCCTGGCCGCGTTTCGTGACCGGCGCAGCGGCGAGCCGGCGCAGTTGACCTACCTGGCCGACGGGAAGAACGCGCGCGCGGCCATGGCCATGGCGCTCTCCGATTACACGGCTTTTGCCTACGCCGCGAACCTCACCCAGGCGCCGCTGCCGCTCTCCGTCGCCGTGCAGTCGGTCGGCGCGGCGCAGCCGCTCGACGATTTCGAGATCTGGGTGCCGGCGCTGCTGGTGCTGGCGCTGATCATGGTGCTGTTCACCGCCGCCACCGCGCTGGTCCGCGAGGTCGACCAGGGCACCATGGCGAGGCTGATGCTGTCGCGTCTGCGCACCGGCGAGCTGCTGGCCGCGGTCTCGGTCAACCAGGTGCTGGTCGGTGTGGTGGCGCTGGCGCTCACCTATCTGTCGGCGCGGGCCTGCGGCTTTCACGGCGCCGGTTCGCTCGCGGTGCTGCTGGTGGTCGGCGCGGTGACGACGTTGAGCGTGGTGGCCCTGAGCGTGCTGACCGCGGCCTTTCTCAAGTCCATGTTCGAGCTGCTCACGGTCGGCGTGTTCCCTTTTTTCATCCTGATGTTCTTCAGCGAGTGCATGTTCCCGCTGCCCAAGATCGAGGTGGCGGCGATCGCGGGACACCAGCTCTACGCCAACGACGTTCTGCCGACCAGCCTGTGCGTGCGCGCCTTCAACAAGATCCTCAACTGCGGCGGTGGGCTCGCTGACGTCGGGTTCGAGATCGTCGCCATCGCCGCGCTGACCGCGGTCTACTTCGCGCTCGGCACCTGGTTGTTCCGCCGGCGGCACCTGCGAGTTTGACGATCGACGGCGCGGTCGCGGGGACCCGGGTCGATGAGATCGCAATCGACCGGAACTCGGACTACTGGAAGGTGACCCGGACCGTCCCGTTGTTCATGTTGACCAGGTAGTAGACCAGGAAGCCGCCGCCGACCGCCGCGCCCGCGACCAGCAGCGCGCCGCCGCCGACACCGGCCCAGAACAGCGGGTTCGAGGTCAGCGCGCCGTCTTCCTCGTCGGCGGTGCCGACCCGGCCGCGCGCGCGCTCCTCCTCCTCGGGGTCTTCGTGCACGACCGGCGGCCGCTCGCCGTTCGACCCGAGATCGTCGTCGCTCCAGGCGCTGGTCCCGGTAGGTGCGGTCTCGTCTGCCGGCTTGTCCTCCTCGCCGGGGCGCTCGTCGGGCGGCGCCACCACCTCATCGTCTCCGGGGATCGGTCCCGGCTCCACCGGCGAGACCACGTCTTCGTCGCCGGGTTTCTTGTCGCCGGGCTTCTTGTCGCCGGGTTTCTTGTCGCCGGGCTTCTTGTCGCCGGGCTTCTTGTCGGCGGGTTTCTTGTCGGCGGGTTTCTTGTCGTCCAAGGCGTCGAGATCATCGGCGCTGAAATCGAGGTCGCCGTCGGGCAAATCGTCCTGGGCGGCCAGCGCGAGCGCCGTCGAGGCCGCCAGCGCCGGGGCCAGCACCTGTGCGCGCAGCGCCGGCGCGCCGAGCATCAACAGCAACCCAGTCGTCGTGGCGAGTGCGATTCGGCTCACAGTTGCGGCTCCATCTTGTCCGTGTAGATCTCTGCGGTGTTGAGGACGGTGCGGCTACCGCCGGTCTGTCCGTCCTCGCCTCCGAACACCACCACGGCGCTGCCGCCGACGTGCACGGCCGCGGCGCCACCGCGCGCCTGGCGCAGCAGCACCGGCTGCCCCTCGGCGGTGAGGTCGGGCTGGATGCCGGACTCGCGAAAGTCAAACACCTCCATGTCCCTGGCCGGCAGCATCTCGCCCATGTTGTTGTAGCCGCCGGCGATGTAGGCGCGGCCGAGCCAGGCCAGCGAGATCGCATTGGGAAACAATCTGCCCGCGCGCAAGTCGTAGTTGCCCTGGGTGGCGCCGAGCTTGTTCTCGACGGGCGAATAGAGGCGGACATCGCGAATCGGACCCGTGAACACCAGCGGATTGTCGGGCGGCTGCTCCTGAGCGTGGTCGCGTCGCAGCCCGCCCGCGATCATGACGAAGGCTCCGATGTCGGTCGTGACCTTGGTGGCCGAGGCAAAGAAGACGTTGTTGCTGTCGCCGGCTCCGGCCACCACGTTGTTGGGGTCGACCGCTACAAAGACATTCTGCTCCGGCCGGTACCACTCCGGACAGACCGTCACGCCGGCGTCCGTGCAAATGCCGGCGACGCTGGAGTCGGTGACGCCTCCCCACATAAAGACGCGGTCGTCGTCGAGCAGCGTCGCGGTGTGGCCGAGCCGGTGGCGCGCCATGCGGGGGCCGGCCGTGCACACCACTTCCGCACCCGAGCCGCGGCACAGGATCGTCTCGTTGGTGGCCGCGGTGACGTCGGGGCCGCCGCCGGCGATCAGGACGCTTCCGTCGGCGAGCGTCGTGGCGGTGTGGAATGCCAGCATCGTCTGCAGCGCCGGGTCGAGCGTGAGCCTGGTGAATGTGCCGGTGGCCGGATCGAAGACCTCGACCCAGGGGACGAGCTGCTGCGGCTGGAGCGGAAACGGCCTCGGCACCGATGCGTAGGCCGGATCGAATTGGAGCTTTTCGGCGCCGCCGACGATCAGCACGCGTCCGTCGCCGAGCCGGGTGGCCTGGTGCAGCCCGCGCGTCCAGGTCATCCGCCCGGTCTCGCTGAAGGTCCCCGTGAACGGGTCGTATATCTCGGCGGTGTCCGTCGCCACGTAATCGCGGATAAAGGTCGTCGGGTTGACCGAGCTCTGGTGAAAACCGCCGGCGACCAGCACGCGGCCGTCCGCCAGAGGGGTCGCCGACCCGAACATCCGCGGCGAGAACAGCGGGGTCCGGGTGCAGGTCATGGTCGAGAGCTTGGTCATCAGCACCGGCACGTCGACGGTTTTGCCGGCCTCGACCTTGAACCCGAGGTGGGCTCCGCGCCACAGCGTCAGCGCGCTCTTGCTCTCTCCCACCAGGCCCGAGACCAGCAGGTGGCGCGGATCGCCGGCCGGTACGCCGTCGAGCTGGATCGCGTTGTCGCTCCTGGCGTCGCTCGCCGCGAAGTCGCGGAGCAGCGGTTGCTTCAATCCGTCACCGGTGAGCTTGAGCCTGAAGAGATCGACCTCGTTTACGTAATCGGGCTTGTCCACCGGCGCCGCCGGACAGGACTCCAGGCTCTGCGGCAGGACGCCGAACCGCGCCTGGACGCCGATCGGCAGCTCCGGGCCGCAGGCTGCAGCCAGCGCGCCCGACCACGCCATCGCCGCCAGCACGCCACGCGCCATCTTCATGGCCAGCCACTCCTTGGACGGCCCGACGGCTGCGCCGCCCGTTCCGTCCATCTCGCCAACCGTCCCATCCCATAGCATGCCGCTGCAACAGCTCACAATGGCTCACCGTGCCTCGCCACCGGGGGCCGCGGCGGCCAACGACCGCTTAGACCGCCGACTCGACGCCGAGCACGATCGCCAGGTCGAGGATCTGGCCGGGTCGCAGGTCGAGCGCGAACAGCGGCAGCAGGGCGACACCCTGGAAGGTGAGGACGAAACCATGCTCGTGGCGCGCGGCGGTCTCGATCGGGTACCGCAGAAAACCCTGACAGCCCTCGGTGCTGACCACGGTGGCCACCTGCTGGCGACCGTCGACCAGCGCGATCTCCTGCACCTCGGCGCAGCAGCCCGCGGCGTCGATCGGCAGCCGGCTGTCGCCGCAGCGCAGGTAGTGGCGCGCATCCTCCGGCAGGTGCAGGGCCAGGTTGATCTCGGGCGCAAACAGGCAGGCCAGCGGTGGTCCATCTTCATGGGTGATCGAGTACAACACCTGCACGGCTGCGCCGCGCCGCGGCACCAGGTAGCGCTTGGCGATGCGCAGCCGCGCGGTGCCGGCGGCGGTGCCCACCGTGCCGTCGGCGCGCAGCACGGCCTCGACGCCGCCGTCGATGTCGTCGCGCACCGCCATCTCGACCAGCGCGTAGGGGGAGTCGGCGAAGCTGCCGCGGTCGAGCCCGGGATCGTCGCGCAGGCGCTCGGCGCCGACGCCGTGCTCGAAGAAGCGATCGCGAAAGCTCCAGCGCGGCCCGCGGTCGTAGACCAGGCCCCGCCGCAACCGAGCCTGCTCGGCGGCGGGCAGCTTGGCCACCTCGTCGTGGTCGTGCTCGGGCCTCCGCGCCAGCGTGTTGAGCAGCGGTTGACAGCGCCGGGTGTCGTCGAACGCGAACAGGGTGCCGCCCTGCGCCGGTGCCACGTAGACGTTGACCTGGCGGTTGCCGAGCAGCGCCTCGTCGGCGAGATCGCCGTCGAAGTCGGTGCGCTCGCAGCGGGCGCGCTCCTCGGGGCCGAGCAGCACGTCGCCCAGCATCCGCTCCGCGTGCAGCAGCCGCTCGAGCACGGCGTGGCGCAGGTGGGCGCAGTAGATGCCACCGAACCAGCCATGCCAGTAAGCCGAGCTGCATTGCCCGGCGTAGAGAGCGCGCTGCGCCGTCGCCAGGCGGTCGCCGATGAGCTGGCGATCGCCGTACAGGGTGCCGGCGCGGTTGGCGACGAAGGCCTCGTGCAGCGCGGCCGACACCTGCACCATCTTCTTGTGCATGTGGTTGGCCTCGGGGTACTTGGCCAAAAAGCCGGCGAACAGCCCGCCGCGCAGGAACGGCAGGGCGCGGCGGCTCGGCGAGTCCGGCGCGGCGCTGCGGGCGTCGGCGCGGCAGGCGAGCAGGCGCCGTCCGGCGGCGGTCGGCAGCGCCCAGGCGTCCATCTCCTCGTAGGCGGCGGTGGGCAGGTAGACCCGGCCCTGGCACGGGTAGCGCGCCAACACCGCCGACGGGGTGGTGGTGCGCACGCGCTGCCGGTTGTCGTCGAGCAGGTCGAAGAAGCGTTCGAGCCAGCGCTCGCGTCGCATCAGCTCCGACGTGCCCGGCCACAGCCCGAACTTCTCGCCGTCGTCGCCGTAGGTGACCACGGCCGGCCCATCGCTCTGGGCCAGCCGCTGGCCGAGGTCGGCGATCTGCTCGATGACCTGCTCCGGCGGGCGAAACGGGATGGCGTACCGCAGCGGCCGTGAGATCGGAAACACCGCCACCGCGGCGCCCGCCTTCTCGGTGACAAAGTAGCCGCCGCTGGCGCCGCCCTCGGGAGCGCTGACTCCGGCCGCCTCGAAGTGGCTGTCGTCGAGCAGCACGTACTGCACACCGGCGTTGGCCAGGGTGCGCGGCAGATCGGGATCCCAGGCGCGCTCGGCCAGCCAGATCCCGCGCGGCGTGGTGTGCAGATGGGTCTCGGTGAAGGCGGTCATCATCTCGATCTGGCCGCGGCCGTCCTCGTCGGAGAGCAGGGGCAGCACGGGCTCGTAGAAGCCGCCGCCCAGGATCTCGACCTGCTCGCGTTGGCACAGCGCGGCCAGGTCGGTCAGGTACGACGGCTCCTCCCGCAGCAGCCACTCGAGCAGCGGGCCGCTGTGGTGGAGCCCGACGCGGACGTCCGGATGGGCGAGCAGCCG
>JAFGSX010000436.1 GCA_016934455.1 Deltaproteobacteria bacterium | reverse complement strand
GGCCCAGGGCGGCCTGGTGGTCGCCGAGAGCCTGTTCTTGCCGTTTGCCTCGCGCCGCTTCAACCTGGTGCTGGCCAACCTGGCGCTCGGCGACGTCGACCTCGATCTGGCGCGCCTGCGCGAGATGGCGCGCGTGCTGGCCGCCGGTGGCCAGCTCGTCGCCACCGCGCTGATGGCCGGCACGCTCGACGAGCTGCAGGCGGTCGGCCGCGCCCTCTGGCGCCGCGATATCCTGGCGGTGGAGCGCGGCGGCCTGTACGAGCCGGAGCGATTGCGGCGCATCTTCCAGGCCGAGCTCGGGTTGGTTGACGTTCAGGTCGGTCTCGAGGAGCGGGCGCTGGTCTTTTCCAACGGCTATATGTTCATGGACAATGGACTGATGCAGGCCGCCTTTTTCCCGGACTGGCTGCGCAGCTCCAACGACCCGCGGGCGCGGGCCGCGGCCATCTCGGCCCTGGCCGAGGCGCTCAACCGCACCTGCGACGGCGGCGAGTGCACGATGCGGATCGTGACCGGTGTCGTAGTCGGCAAACGCCCATAGGCGCGTTTCACGTTATCGAAATCCGGTTGATTCGACCATGCCTGGGGGGCGGCGGCGAGGCTTTTTTCGGCGCGTCAGCGACGAGAAAAAGACTTGCCGCGGTCGCGGGGACCCAGGTCAATACAATCCGAATCAACCGGATTTCATATTTACCGGTGCCACGCTGACCGGCGTGCATCGCGGCAACGCGGAGCTGCAATCACGCTTCTTTGACCTGCAGCACGGTGCCGCCAAATATCTCCACGGCGAGCTTGACCGTCGGGCTGTTGAGCGCCTCGCTCTCCCGCGTCGAGCGCCGCTGCTCCGCGATCTTCGCCTCGGCCTCGGCGATCGAGACCTGGCTGCCGTGCCGCGCGATCGGCCCCACCTCGATCTGTACCCGGCGGACATTGGCGAACTGTTCGGCCACCGCCGCACAGACGGTCTTGAGGTTGTCCTGGTCCCTGACCGCGTCGGCGTAGAACGTCTGCTCGAAGCGCAAGACGAGAGTCTCGTCGCGCGGTCCGATGACCAGCCCGTGCTCGAGAAAAGAGGCCAGCGCCGGATGCTGGCTGCGCACCGTCGCCACCGCGCTCTGCCAGCGCGGATCGATGTCGGGCAGCAGCGTCGGCGCGCAGGGGGCGGCGTATTCCTCGTCGGCTACCTCGCAGCGACCGGCCGGTCGCGCCGTGGCCGGCGCGGTCGCCGCTGTCCGGGGCGATGTCGCGGCAGCCGGGCGCGCTGGCCGCTCCGGTGCGGCGGTTGCGCCGCGGCGCCCGAGGTCATCGCTGCCGCCGGTGGGGGTGCGGCCGCGCGGGCTTCCGTCGTGACCGCTGCCCGGGAGCGCGCCCCCGCCGCCGGCGATCCGCTCGACCAGCGAGGCCAGCTCGGCCAGCGAGAGGTAGGGCGGCATCGACGCCATGCGCGCGACCAGCACGTCCAGCACCAGGCGCGGGCTCTCGGCGCGGGCCAGCGCGTCGACGTGCTCGGTGGCCATGGCAAACAGGCGCTGCAGGTCGGCGCCGTCGACGGTGCGGCTGCGCTCGACCACGCCCGCCAGCTCGCGCTCGGGCAGATCGATCAAGGCCTCCGGCCGCTTGACCACCTGCGCCACCACCAGGTGCCTGAACTCCTCTGCCAGCTCGCCCAGGAGTTGCCGCAGGTCGATGCCGGTCTCGAAGGCACGGCCGACCGCCTCGAGCGCGGCGTTGGGGTCGCGGCCGAGCACGGCGTCGACGATCTCGACCACGACCCGGCGGTCGATCACACCCAGCGCCTCGATCGCGACCTGGGCCGTGATCTCGCCATCGGTGTAGGCGACCGCCTGGTCGAGCAGCGACAGCCCGTCGCGCATGCTGCCCTGCGCCGCGCGCGCGATCAGGCGCAGCGCCTCGTCGTCGATCTCGATCTTCTCGGTGCCGGCGATGGCGCGCAGCCGCGCCGCGATGTCGCCCGGGCCGATGCGCTTGAAGTCGTAGCGCTGGCAGCGCGACAGGATGGTGATCGGGATCTTGTGCGGCTCGGTGGTGGCGAAGATGAACTTGACGTGCGCCGGCGGCTCCTCGAGGGTCTTGAGCAGCGCGTTGAACGCCTCGACCGTCAGCATGTGCACTTCGTCGATGATCACGATCTTGAAGCGCGCCGCCTGCGGCAGGTAGCGCACGCCGTCGCGCAGCTCGCGCACCTGGTCGATGCCGCGATTGCTGGCGCCGTCGATCTCGAGCACGTCGATGGCGCGGCCCTCGGTCACGTCGAGGCAGGCCCGGCAGGTGCCGCACGGCTCGGCGGTGGGCCCCTGGGCGCACTGCAGCGCCTTGGCCAGCAGCCGCGCCGCGGTGGTCTTGCCGACGCCGCGCGCGCCGGTGAACAGGAAGGCGTGGGCGATGCGCCCCTTGTTCAGCGCGTTCTGCAGCGTGTGCACGACGTGGTCTTGGCCGACGACGTCAGCAAAGCGCTGCGGCCGCCACTTGCGCGCCAGGACCAGATAACTCATGGCGCCGTCTCCTCGCGACCAGCGGTGGCCGGTCGCGCTGCGCCGCGCGCTTCCGGTGCGACGCGGCGAAGGTTCTACTCTCCGCTGGCTGGCCGCTGGCTGGCAAGCGCGGAGTTGGGCCGCGGCAGCGGATCGCTCGCGGCGGCTCGCCGGCCCGGCCTCTTGGCCATGGCCACGGATCATTGGCCGTGCTTTTTATGGAGGCTTCCCGCCGGGTTTCAAAGCGCCGACCGATTGCGCTATGATACTGGGCGAGAGCGCGGCTGTCTTTCTAGCGACAGCCGACGCGGCTGACCGATAAAGGAAGTTGCGTCAGTGTGTCTTTCACGGCGACCCGCGATGGGCGCGAAAGGAGCACAACATGATTGGAGGACTTGGTGGAGGTGGAGGGGGCATCGAGAGGCTCCTAGCCGGCTCGCAGGGCATGCAGCTAAATCGCATGCTCGACGCCCTAGGCCTACCCGATGCGTTGGGCGACATGATCGGAGCGCAGATCGACGCCGCGCGCGGCGACTGGGCCGGCTACGCCCGCAACATGCAGGACCTGACCGGCGGCATGAAGTCGGGTGACATGGACAGGCTCTTTGGCCGCGGCCTGCCACCGTCGCAGTTCTGCCCCCGTCCCCACGAGATAATGGACAAGCTGCGCGATCTGTTCGGCGGCGGCTTCCACAAGGGCGACATCAGCCGCGAGAGGCTGGGCGGCAAGGGGCCACTGGGCAAGGCGATCGGCAAGGCGCTCGAGGCGGCCTGCATGACCGATCCGGTCTTCAAGTCCAACCTGGAGCAGATGCTGGGCGGCCGCATCATCCTCGACGGCCGCGTCGACGGCAAGGTGACGGTCGACCGCACCAAGCCGCAGTGGGGCAACGTGCCGTTTGGCGGCGACATCGCCAACAACCCGATGCTGTCGGGCATCTACGGCGCGCTGTCGCGGCTCGAGAACATGATCAAGGGCGTGCAGCAGCAGCAGGGCTCGAGCAGCTCGACCAGCGGCAGCAGCTCGAAGTCGGGTGGCACCAGCGGCACCGGTGGCACGGGCGGCACCGGAGGCGCCAACCTCGACACCAATGATCCGGAGATCAAGGAATTGGCCCAAGGCATGGGCATCGACATGAACAACATGTCGTTCGAGGACATTATCTTCCTGATGATGATGAAGTACGCCCGCAAGAAGGAAAAAGAGATCATCAGCAAGATGAACGAGCTGGCCGGCGGCGGCGACAAGCAGGGCGAGGGCGGCAGCGGCGGGCGCCGCGGCTACGGCGGCGGCATGCTGGGCGGCATCGGCCAGATGGCCGGCGGCGTGCTCGGCGGCATGGTCGGCGGCCCGATCGGCAGCATGATCGGCAGCAAGGTCGGCGGCATGGCCGGCAATGCCATCGGCGGCGGCGGTGGCGCCAGCGGCAGCGGCGGCAGCGGCGGCGCTGGCGGGGCCGAGGGGGCTTTTGGCAACCCCAACCAGACCTCGGACACGCTGAAGCAGATGCAGATGCAGAAGCTGATGGAAGACCT
>JAFGSX010000435.1 GCA_016934455.1 Deltaproteobacteria bacterium | reverse complement strand
TCCTCGATGCGCTCGGGATCGGACTGCATGCCCGATCCGGTGATGACCGGGCGCGGCTCGACCCGCCGATGATCGTCCACCATGTAAAGCCTCTTCTGGCGCCGGCACCCGGCCACCAAGCGCATGCTACCGGCGCCGGGTTCTCGACGTCAAACACGCCGTTGTCAGTGCCCGGCCGGCTGGCGCGCAGCGGCGCGCAGCAGCGCCCGCGCCAGCAGCGCGCCGGTCTCGAAGTTGCGCAGCGCCACGTCGCGCGGACCGGCCGCGGTCGTCGAGAACAGCGGCAGGCCGAAGGTCGGTTCGTCCAGCGCCGCCTCGATCCCGCAGCGCTCGACCAGGTCGAGCCCGGCGATGACCGGCGCCCCGTCGAGCGCCTCGGCGCTGGCTCGGGACAGCGCCGCCATCAGCTCCGGCGGCACGGCCCGCTCGACCGGCTGCCGCCGAGCGGTCTGGTACGAGATCACCAGCGCCGGATCGGCGATGCGCTTGAACAGCGCGTAGGCTACCCGCTGGGTGGTGATCGCCGGCGGCAACAGACAATGCACCTGCGCCAGAGACTTGCCGTACCGCGGTCCCAGCTCGCAATGGGCGGCCCGGTACAGCGCCAGCGCCGGATCGCGTCCCGGCAGCGAGCGCTCGATCGCTTCGACGGTCGCGGCGGCCGCTGGCGACGGTGCCGCGTCGAGCTGAAAGCCGTCGCACAGCGCCAGCGCTCGATCGAGTCGATCGGCGGGATCGCGTTCGCCGTCGCGCACCGAGAGCCAGATGACCGAGCTCTGCAGGTAGGCGGTACCGAGCACCAGAATCGGAGGCCGGTGCGCGACCAGCAGCAGGCCGCCCTCGTCGAGGATGGGTGCACCGCCTGCCAATCCCGGCAGCGCGTTGTCGACAAAGCCGCGGCCGCAGCCGCCGGCCGCGTCGCCGCCCAGGAACAGCGCGCGTACGCCCCGCTGCAGGTTCGCCTCGCGCGCCAGCGCCGTCAGCGCCGTCATGATCGCGGCTGCCCGCCAGGTCGCGCGCGCGGTCGCACCGTATTCCAGATCTGCGTTGTCGGGTGCCTGCGGGCAGGCCACCGCGGGCGCGACCAGCAACGCCGCCAGCGGCCGGCCCGCGGGTCCAACCGTCGCCACGGTGAAGCCTCCGCCGTGCCCAGCGCTGTGGAAACGCGCGTCGACGCCTCGCTGCCGCAGCAGCTCGGCGATGCGGCGCGGCACCCGGCCGGCGCGGCAGGCGTCGGTCCCGCGCAGCCAGCCCGCGATCTCGCCGCGGTCGGAGTGGGCCTGCGCGATCACCTCGGCGTCGGTGAGCGGCGGCGCCAGCGTGGCCAGCGCAGTGGCCATTGCCAGGGATGCGATCGTCGCCACTCTCAGCCACCTCGCAGCAACGCCAGCCGGGTCCGATACTGCTCCGCCAGGGCGCGCTGCAGGGCCGCGTGCTCGGGCAGCGCCAGACCGGGATCGCGCTCGACCACGGCCTGCGCGGCACGCCGCGCCTCCTCCAGCAAACGCCCGTGACGCATCAGATCGGCAAAGGCAAAGCTCGGCAGGCCGGCCTGGCGCGTGCCCAGCAGATCGCCGGGACCGCGGATCGCCAAATCCTCCTCGGCGATGCGAAAACCATCGTTGGTCTGCTCCATGACCTTGAGCCTACGCCAGGCCTCCACGCCACCGGCGCCGCCGTGCACGAGCAGGCAGCGCGACGCGCGCGCCCCCCGGCCGACCCGGCCGCGAAGCTGGTGCAGTTGAGACAGCCCGAACCGCTCGGCGTTGACGACGACCATGCCGCTCGCCTGCGGGACGTCGATACCGACCTCGACCACGGTGGTGGCGACCAGGACGCGGCTGCGGCCCGAGGCAAAGGCCGCCATCGCAGCCTCCTTCTCGGCGCCCTTCATGCGGCCGGTCAACAGCGTCACGCCGGCCTCCGGGAACCGGTGCCGCAGAGCCTCGGCGCCGCTGGTGGCGTTTGCCAGATCGAGCTTTTCCGATTCCTCGACCAGAGGGTAGACGACAAAGATGCGGCCGCCGGTCGCCAGCTCCGTCGCGATCTCGCGATAGAACCGGTCGCCCTCCTCCTGGCGCAGCACCGCGGTCGCGATCGGCGTCCGGCCGGGGGGCAGCTCGTCGAGCACCGACAGCGCGAGGTCGCCGTACAGCGTCAACGTCAGGCTGCGTGGGATCGGCGTCGCCGTCATCACCAACTGGTGCGGCACGGCGCGAAGCCCGTCCCCGATCAGCGGCCCCCGCTCGGCCAGCGCCGCGCGCTGCAGCACCCCGAACCGGTGCTGCTCGTCCACCACCACCAGGCCGAGACGGGAGAACACCACGTCGGGCTGCAGCAGCGCGTGCGTGCCGACGACGAGCGGCAACTCACCGCTGGCCAGCCGGGCCAGCATCTGGCGGCGGTCGCGGGCCCGGGTCGAGCCGGTCAACGCACCGACCTCGATGCCGGCGCGCGGCATCAGCCCGGCCAGAGTGCGGCGGTGCTGCTCGGCCAGGATCTCGGTCGGCGCCAGAAACGCGACCTGCAGTCCGGCGCGCGCCGCCGCCAGCGCGGCCACGGCCGCCACCGCGGTCTTGCCGCTGCCGACATCGCCCTGCAGCAGGCGGGCCATCGGCTGCGGGCCCGTCAGATCGGCGACGATCTCGTCGATGACGCGGCGCTGGGCAGCGGTCGGCTCGAACGGCAAGATCGCGCCGGCCAGCGCCTGCGGATCGGGCGGCCGCGGTACGGGCAGAGCCGGATTGGCACGGCGCGACGTGCGGCGCTGCGCCAGCGCCACCTGCAGATGGAAGAACTCGTCAAAGGCCAGCCGCTGGTGGTAGCACGAGCGTCCCTCGGCCAGGGCGGTCAGTTCGTCATCGTCGGTCGGCCGGTGCAGGTGGCGGATCGAAGTCCGCAGATCGGGCAGCCGCAGTTGCTCGAGCAGCCCGGCCGGTATCGTCTCGGCGAG
>JAFGSX010000434.1 GCA_016934455.1 Deltaproteobacteria bacterium | reverse complement strand
ACGCGGGGTCGACCTCGCGCGCCTCGACCTCGAACTGCAGGCGCTCGCCGTCGAAGGCCGGCACGCGCGAGCGCGGCTGCACCACGTACGGAAAGCGCTCGGCGAAGCCGAGGTAATACGGACCGCTCCACTCCTTCTGCTCGGCCCGCAGCTTCAGGTAGGCGAAGTAGCCCCCGGCCGAGACCTCTCCGCGCGGATCGAGCGCCGAACCGGGATCTCCGGATGCGATCCGGCGCGCGCGCCAGTAGTGCGCCACGTCGTCACCGGCCTGCCGGCCCAGTGCGATCAGCTCGGCCTCGACTTCCTTCGCCGGCGCCTCTCGCGCCAGCAGCTTGCCCTTGGCGTGGCCAAGGCAGCGCCGAGCGATCTCATCGCGCGCGATCGCCGTCCGCTCCAGGCAGGTGTCAAGCCGATCGAGCGCGGGCCGCCCGATGTGTCGCCAGCGGCAGGCATGCCAGTCGGGGGAGCCGGGTAGGACCGCCGGGCACACCTGCTTGAGACGCGGCGCCGAGCGGCCCAGGATCTGGCTCGACCCCGACGAGGTCTTGCCGTCGCGCAGCGACTCGATGATCTCAGCACAGGCCCGATCGTCCGTCGTCGCGATCGCGGCGGCAGGGGCGCGCGCTCCGGTCGTCGCCGCGATCGAGATCACGAGAACGAGGACGCCAGCCAAGACCGACCAGCGCCCGACGACCTCGCGAACCATGATGACCCCGCGCGGCAACCGGCCCATCGTCACTCGGGTGGTGCTCTGGCGCAAGCGACAGTGTGCGAGTTGACCTCGGACAGCAAAAAAACGAAGAGCCTAGAAAAAAAAGACTCTGCTGCCTTGGTCAAAATTTTGCGTTTTTTAAAGTAAATCTAGAATATTTTATTCTATGGGCACTTGTGCCGAGAAGGTCGAGCAAATTGTACGAAAAATGGCTTTTTTAGGAAAATTTGACTTGTACCCACAAAGACTTATAATGTCACGCCATGTAGCGGCAGTGGAGAGCGACGACGGAAAATCAACTTAGCCACGTCGAAAAGCCCAATGCCAACGGATAGAGCCAAGGGTTCCAAAGAGTTCGGAAATCGAAAAAAGTGAATAAATTTGAAAAAAGATCTTCAAATCTGGTAAAATGAAGCGTAAAAGATAAGACATGATACCTAATGCAACAGATAGCTTCACCTTGCCCGTCGTGGCGGCAGCCGAAAAAGACGAAAATACCAATCTATTTCTGGGGGATTGATCACGCACCGAGCAGGCGCGAGCAGCACAGTGCTGCCCGGTCGCTCTCGGCGCTCAGGAGAAGGGAGAAAATGGGCCAAGATATTGCAGAACAGGACATTGTCCCCTTACGCAGGGGGCGGTTTGCCCTGTTCCCGCGGGTCTCCAACGCAGACTGGAATAGCTGGCGTTGGCAACTGCGCAACCGCATCACCAAACTCGAGGAGCTTGCCAAGTTCGTTCACATTCCCGAGTCGGAGCTCGAGATCAGGCGCGAGGTGCTGCGCAATTTCCGCATGGGCATTACGCCCTATTACCTCTCGCTGATAGACCCCGACGACCCGCGCGATCCGATTTTGCGGCAGTGCGTGCCGGGCGTCGACGAGTTCCTCTATCGCAGCGTCGGAGAGGAGGATCCTCTGCACGAGGAGAAGGATTCTCCGGTGCCAGGCCTGACCCACCGTTATCCCGACCGCGCGCTGATGGTGGTCTCCAACAACTGCGCGATGTACTGCCGCCACTGCACGCGAAAGCGCATCATGTTCGAGGGCGCGGTCCCGCACGTAGAGACCGACCGCATGATCGATTACATCGCGCGCACCCCGGCGATCCGCGACGTGATCGTGTCGGGCGGCGACCCGCTGACGCTGAGCACCGCCAAGCTCGAGTCGATCTTGAAGAAGCTGCGCGCCATCCCGCACGTCGAGGTGATCCGGATCGGCAGCCGGGTGCCGTGCGTGATGCCGATGCGGATCGACGAAGAGCTCTGCAACATGCTGCAGAAGTACCACCCGATCTGGATGAACGTGCAGTTCGAGCACCCGCGCGAGTGCACGCCCGAGGCCGCCAAGGCGTGCGACAGGCTGCTGCGCGCCGGCATTCCGCTCAACAACCAGAGCGTGCTGCTGCGGGGCGTCAACGACGACGTGGAGATCATGCGCGAGCTGATCCACGGCCTGTGCCGGATGCGGGTGCGGCCCTACTATCTGTTTCAATGCGACCCGGTCCGCGGATCCGAGCATTTTAGGACTCCGGTCGCCAAGGGCATCGAGATCATCGATCAGCTTCGCGGCTGGACCAGCGGCCTGGCAGTGCCGACCTACGTCATCGACTCACCGGGCGGCGGCGGCAAGATACCGATCGGCCCGCAGTACCTGCTGCACTACGAGGAGAAGAGCGGCCGCTCCATCCTGCGCAACTACGCCGGCAAGATCTTCGAGTACTACGATCCGCTGCCTCAGGACGCGGTGGCCGACGCCATCGACGGTGAGGGCAACCTCAACGTGCAGGCACTGCCCGAGCACCTCAAGCACATGGTCAAGTCGAGCGATCAGCTCTCGCTGCTCGACTCGAGCGGCTGGGTGCGCCGGCAGCAGCCCCTGCAACTGGTGCAGAATCCAGAGCCCAAGGACTGATACCGCACCGACACTCCTGAGTTGACAAGCCGGCCAACCCCATCAACCATGCGCGTCGCTACGAGCGTCGAGTAGCCGGGATAGCATGAGCGTCGCACGCCGGCGGTGACGGAGCAGAGATGCAGATCGGCATCGCCTACGATCTCAGGTCGAGCATGGCGGTCCCGGCGGGCGCGCCCAGCGACCGGCTCGAGGAATACGACAGCGAGGAGACCATCGACGCCATCGCAGCCGCGATAGAGGCGGCCGGCCACCAGCCGCGGCGCCTGGGCGGCGGCCGCTCCTTCGTCGAGGCGGTGCTGCGGCAGCCGCCCGATCTGGTGTTCAACATCGCCGAGGGATCCGGCACCAGATCGCGCGAGGCGCAGGTGCCGGCGGTGTGCGAGATGCTGGGCATACGCTACACCCACAGCGATCCGCTGACGCTGGCGGTGTCGCTGGACAAGGCGATGACCAAGCGCCTGGTCGATGCCGCCGGAGTGCCCACGCCGCGCCACCAGGTGATCCGGACGCTCGACCAGCTCTCCCGGCTGGAGCTGCCCTTCCCGGTCATGTGCAAGCCGCTGTTCGAGGGCTCGAGCATGGGCATCCGCCGCGACTCGCGGGCCAGCGACGCCGGTGAGCTGCGGGGCCAGGTGGCAAAGCTGCTCGGCGATTACCGGCAGCCGGTGCTGGTCGAGGAGTTTTGCCCGGGCGCCGAGCTGACCGTCGGCATCCTGGTCCGGCAGGGCGTGCCGACCGCGATCGGGGTGATGGAGATCGCGCCGCGCCAGGGCGACCCGGGCTCGTTTGTCTACTCGCTGGAGGTCAAGCGCAACTATCTCGAGGAGGTGGAGTACCGGGTGCCGCCGAGGCTGCCGCCCGAGCTGGTGCAGCGCGCCGAGCGGGTGGCGCTGGACGCCTTTGACGCGCTCGACTGCCGCGACGTGGCGCGCGTCGACCTGCGCCTGGGTGCCGACGGGGAGCCCAAGTTCATCGAGGTCAATCCTCTGCCCGGCGTCAGTCCGGTGACCAGCGACCTGGTCATCCTGGCGGGCAAGGTCGGCCTCGGCTACCGGCAGTTGATCGCCGGCATCGTCGACAGCGCGCGCGCGCGCTACGGGATCTGACCGCCATGGCGCTGCGCATAGGCATCCTGTTCAACGACGACAGCGGCCACGCCCGCGGCGAGACGAACGACGCGCTGGCCGTGACCGCGGTTCTCGACGAGGTGCGGGCGGTCGAGCTGGCCTGCCGCTCGAGCGGTTTCGACAGCGTGCAGATCCCGGCCACGCGCGACATCGGCAAGCTGGTGGCGGCACTCGAGAAGGCGCGGCCGGACGTGGTCTTCAACCTGGCCGAGGCGCTGGGCGGCGAGTCGCAGCTCGAGGCCGGCGTCGCCTTTCTGCTCGACCTGCTGGGTGTCGTCTACACCGGATCGCCGCCGCTGACGCTGGCGGCCGCGCTCGACAAGCCGCTGGCCAAGGCGCTGCTGCATCAGCGCAGCGTGCCGACCCCGCGCTCGTGGGTGCTCGATCGCGGCGACGAGCCGCTCGAAGCGCTGCCGGCGGTCTGCATCGTCAAGCCGGCGCGCGAGGACGCCAGCCACGGCATCAGCCTCGACAGCGTGGTGCGCAGCCCGGAGGCGGCGCGCGCCCGCGCCCGCTACCTGATCGAGAAGTACGGGCAGCCGGCGCTGATCGAGGAGTTCGTCGAGGGGCGCGAGTTCAACGTGTCGCTGCTCGGCGACGGGCGCTCGACGCAGGTGCTGGCGTTGACCGAGATCGACTTCTCGGGTTTTCCGGCGGGCAAGCCGCGGCTGGTCACCTACGCCGCCAAGTGGCAGCCCGACAGCCCCGAGTACCAGGGCTCGCCCTCGATCGCGGCGCGCGAGGTGTCGCCCGCCGTGGCGGACCGGATCCGCGCCGCCGCGCTCGCGGCCTACACCGCGCTCGGTGTGCGCGATTACGGCCGCATCGACATCCGGCTCGCGGCCGACGACACGCCGCTGGTCCTCGACGTCAATCCCAACCCCGATCTCTCTCCGGACGCCGGCCTGGCCCGGGCCGCGGCGCGGAGCGGAATCAGCTATGACAGGCTCATCGCCAGCATCGTCTACAGCGCCCGCGCGCGCTGCGATCACGCTTCGGCCGCTTAGGGCGGCCGACCGGGCGCCGATCGAGCGCATCCTGCGCGCCTGCGGAGCCTTCTCGGAGCCCGAGATCGCGGTCGCGCTCGAGCTGGTCGATATCGGTGAGCAATCGACACCGGACGGCTACCACTTTTTCGTCGCCGAGATCGCGCCGGATCGGGTGGCTGGCTATGTCTGTTTCGGCCACACGCCGTGCACCGAGGGCACCTACGATCTGTACTGGATCGCGACCGATCCCGCGCTGCAGGGCCGCGGCGTCGGCCGGACGCTGGAGCGCGCGGTCGAGGAGGAGGTCCGGGCCCGGCGCGGGCGGATGGTGCTGATCGAGACCGCGTCCAAGGATTCGTACGCCGCCACCCGCGCCTTCTACGATCGCGCCGGGTATTGCGAGGTGGCGCGAGTGCCCGATTTTTACGCGCCGGGCGACGATCGGGTCATCTACGCCAAGAAGTTGGGCGACCCCGGCGCGGTCGATCCCGGGTGAGGGCGGAGGCGATCGTGGGTAGGCGGCGACATCGGACCGGCGGCAAGCCATCGGGGCTTTTTCTCGGTGCGCTGATCGGGTCGTGGGCGCTGGTCGCGGCCGGCTGCGGCGACGAGCGGCACCGGTTGCAGGCCCCGCCGCTGGTGGTCTGCTCAGAAGCCGACGCACCGCCGCCTGGGTCGCTGCGCGTGGTGACCTACAACATCTACTACGGTAGCTGGTCTTCGTTCGGAGAGGTGGGCGACGTGATCGAGTCGCTGGATCCGGACGTGCTGGCGTTACAGGAGGTCGACCGGGGCGTCGGTCGCAGCGGTGGCGTCGACCAGGCGGCCGCGCTGGCCGGGCGGCTCGGCATGCAGTTCGCGTTTGGCGAGGCCCACCCCGAAGAGAATGGCCAGTTTGGAGTGGCCGTGCTGTCGCGGTTGCCGTTCGCGAGCGCAGCGGTTTTTGGCCTGGACACCGACGGCCAGCTCTCGCCGCGCTCGGCGCTCGATGTCGAGCTGTGCATCGGCGACCGGCCGCTGCGCGTCATCGCCGCTCACACCGACGTCATGCCCTATGCCTCGGACGCGCAGTGCCGGCGGCTGGCCGCGCGCGCCGCGACCTCGCTCGGCCGGGGCACCATCGTGCTCGGCGATCTCAACAACCTGCCCGACTGGCAGGGAGCGCGGGCTCTGGTCGAGGCCGGGCTGCACGACGTGGTGGCCCGATTTGCCGAAGGCTCGACCTACCAGGCCGACGCCTGGGCGCGGCGGCTCGACCACATCATGGTAGACGACCCGCTCTCGTGGGGCGTCGAGCACGTCGCGATCATCGAGAGCGAGGCCAGCGATCACAAGCCGGTGCTGGCGGTGTTCGACCCCGGCCATCTCGCGGATTGAAGCCGTCGGGCGCTGTCACTATGCTGTTTGCTCCAACGCCGGAGGGAGCGAGCCATGGGAGGCTGGATTCGGATCGCGCGCCTGGCGCTGCCGCTGGCGCTGCTCGGCTGCATCGACTTCGACGGGCAGACCCTGACCTTTCGCCACGACGTCAAGAATGATCGCTTGCTGATCTTCCAGGTCTACCAGGGCATCCACACCACCGGCGATGGCGATGGCAACGTCAGCCGGCCGGCCAAGGCCAAGACCAAGGCCGCCAAAAAGGCCGCGGTCAGCCCCACCGCCAAGGAGATCGAGCAGCTCGAGTCGGTGGTCAAGGGCCAGCGCACTTTTTTCTTCGGCAACTGGATCACCGAGTACGATCGCGCGAGCTGCGAAAAGAGCGTCGCCGAGCACACCGCGGCCGCCGCCTCGCGGCCGGCCAACAGCGCTGCGTCCGCGCCGCGGCCGACCGAGCTGAGGCAGCGCGCCGCCGAGCTGGCGCTGTGCCAGCAACTGCTGGAGTCGGTCAAGATGGTCAACGGCAAGTTCTTTCTCAACGGCGCCAAGCAGCTCAGCGCCTACCAGCAGGTCACGGTCGAACGGGTCTCCAAGGTCATCGGATTGACCAACGCCGCGATCGATGCCGCGCTCGCCGGAGATTCGCTCGAGAAATACTCGCCGGCCCAACGCGCCAAGCTGCGCGATTTTGCCGCCAAGGGCGGCCGCTGGGTCGAGCTCGAGGGCAACGAGCTGCGGGTTCGTT
>JAFGSX010000433.1 GCA_016934455.1 Deltaproteobacteria bacterium | reverse complement strand
TTGACGGCGACAAGACGATGCTGCTAGAGCTGCCTGCGTCTGGGAGCCCGATCCATGGCAACCGAGCTCGTCGCGATCCAGCAGGACAGGCCGGGGTTCGACCGCTTCATCGGCTCCTGGTTGTGTCAAACCGACAGGACCATTGTCGTCGACGTCGGACCTTCCCGCTCGATGCCAAGACTCATCGAGTCGCTCGCCGCCAGGGGCGTTGGCCGGGTGGACTATGTTCTACTCACCCACATCCACATCGATCACGCGGGAGGCCTGGCCGAATTTCTGGATCGTTTTCCAATGGCCCGCGCCGTCTGCCACGGCAAGGCGATCTCTCACCTCGTGGATCCTGCGAGGCTATGGCTCGGGAGCCAGAAGACCCTGGGCGAGCTGGCGCAGACCTACGGTCCGATCCGGCCGGTGGAGAGGGATCGCCTCATCGCGCACACCGAAGCGCGGGCCGAAGGCATCGACCTCGTCGAGACGCCCGGCCACGCGGTTCACCATCTCAGCTTTGTCGTCCAGGATCATCTCTTTGCCGGTGAGGCAGGCGGGGTCTATTTCGCCGGCGCGGGCCGGGACTATCTGCGACCCGCCACGCCTCCAGTGCTCTTTTTAAAACAGTTCGTCGACAGCGTGGACCGACTCCTCGAGTTGCCGGATCTGACCATGTGCTACGCGCATTTCGGTCAAGCCGAGAGCTCGCACCGCATGCTGCGGAGACAACGGGCCCAGCTCCTCCTGTGGGAGGAGATCATCGGCGACGAGATGGCCAAGAGCGATATGAAGCTGCTTGAGCGCTGTCTTATCAGACTGTTGGCCGAGGACCGAGAGATCGCCGCGTTTGGAGACATGTCGCCCGCGGAACAGGAGCGAGAGCGCTTCTTCCTCGGTAACTCGATCAAGGGCTACCTGGAATTTGTTCGAGAACATCCTCGTCGCTGACCGGACCGGCCTTCATGCCGCGACGAACTGCAGCGCCTCGCCCCCCGGCGCCAGCCCGACTCGCACCGTCGAGCCCGCGGCGAAGGCGCCCTCCAGCACCCTGAGCGAGAGCGGGTCCTGCAGGTAGCGGGTGATGGCGCGCTTGAGCGGCCGCGCGCCGTAGGCCGGCTCGTAGCCGACGTCGGACAAAAAGGCCCTGGCCTCCGGCGCGACGTCGAGCGCGAGCTCGCGCTCGGCCAGCAGCTCGGCCACCTGGCGCAGTTGGATCTCGGCGATCGCCTCGATGTGGCGCTTGCCCAGCGGGTGGAACAGCACGATGTCGTCGATGCGGTTGAGGAACTCGGGCCTGAAGTGCGCCTTGAGGTCGGCCAGGCAGCGCTCGCGCGCTTCGTCGGCCAGCGCGCCCTCGGCGTCGACGCCCTCGAGCAGGTGCGGCGAGCCGATGTTGCTGGTCATGATGATGACCGTGTTCTTGAAGTCGACCACCCGGCCCTGGCTGTCGGTGAGCCGGCCGTCGTCCAGGATCTGCAGCAGCAGGTTGAAGATGTCGGGGTGCGCCTTTTCGACCTCGTCGAACAGCACCGCCGAGTAGGGGCGCCGCCGCACCGCCTCGGTGAGCTGGCCGCCCTCGTCGTGGCCGACGTAGCCGGGCGGCGCGCCGACCAGCCGCGCCGCGGCGTGCTTCTCCATGAACTCGCTCATGTCGAGCCGCACCGTGGCGCGCTCGTCGTCGAACAGGAACTCGGCCAGCGCGCGCGCCAGCTCGGTCTTGCCGACGCCGGTCGGCCCCAGAAAGAAGAACGAGCCGATCGGCCGCTTGGGATCCTTGATGCCGGCGCGGGCGCGCCGCACCGCGTTGGCGACCGCGGTGATCGCCTCCTCCTGGCCGATGACGCGCCGGTGCAGCCGCTGCTCCATGTGCACCAGCTTGTCGCGCTCGGCCTCGAGCATCTTGCTGACCGGGATGCCGGTCCAGCTCGCGACCACGGTGGCGATGTCGGTGTCGTCGACCTCCTCCTTGATCAGCCGCTCGCCCGTCGCCACCGTGGCCAGCTTCGCCTGGGCCTCCTCCAGCTCGCGCTCGAGCTGCGGGATGGCGCCGAAGCGCAGCCGCGCCGCCTCGTCCAGGTTGCCGTTGCGCTCGGCCGCGGCCTGCTCCTGCTGCAGCCGCTCGAGGCTGCTCTTGACCGCGCGCACCTTCTGGATCTGCTCCAGCTCGCCCTGCCATCGGCTCCGCAACAGCTCGCCGCGCGGCTTGAGCTGCTCCAGCTCGGCGTCGATGGCCGCGATGCGAGCCCTGGCGTCGGCCGCGCGATCGCCCTCCAGCGCGCGCCGCTCGACGGCGAGCTCGAGGCCGCGCCGTTCGACCTGGTCGATCTCGGCCGGCAGCGAGTCGATCTGGATGCGCAGCCGGCTGGCCGCCTCGTCGATCAGATCGATCGCCTTGTCGGGCAGGGCGCGGCTGGTGATGTAGCGGTCGGCCAGCTCGGCCGCGGCCTGCAGCGCCGCGTTCTGGATCCGCACCCCGTGGTGCACCTCGTACTTGGCCTTGAGCACGCGCAGGATCGAGACCGTTCCGTCGACGCTGGGCGCGTCGACCCAGATCGGCGCGAAGCGGCGCTCGAGCGCCGCGTCCTTCTCGATCGACTTGCGAAACTCGTCGGGCGTCGACGAGCCGAGGCAGCGCAGCTCGCCGCGCGCCAGCGCCGGCTTGAGCAGGTTGCTGGCGTCCATCGCCCCCTCGCCGGCGCCGGCCCCGACCAGGGTGTGGATCTCGTCGATGAACAGGATCGCCTGGCCCTCGCTCTGGGTCACCGCCTGGATCACCGAGCGCAGACGCGCCTCGAACTGGCCGCGCAGCGAGGCTCCCGCCACCAGCGCGCCCAGGTCCAGCGCCACCAGCCGTTTGTCCTTGAGCGACGTCGGCACGTCGCCGGCCACGATGCGCTGCGCCAGACCGTTGATGATGGCCGTCTTGCCGACGCCCGGCTCGCCGATCAGGATCGGGTTGTTCTTGGTGCGGCGCGACAGCACCTGCAGGATGCGCCGCATCTCGTCGTGGCGGCCGACCACCGGGTCGAGCGCGCCCTGCCGCGCCAGCTCGGTCAGGTCGCGGCCGTACTGCAGCAGCGGGTCGCCGCTGGCATCGCCGGCCGCAGCCGTTCCGCCGCTCGCCGCCGCTGTCCGCCTGGCGCCGAGCGCCGTCGCGATCGCCTCGCGGCTGGCTCCCAGCTCGCGCAGGATGGCGCCGGCCTGGCCGCTGTCGTTCTGGGGATCGGCCAGGGCGGCCAGCAGCAGCGGGCCGGTCACCTGCTTGAGGCCGTGCTCGGTGGCCGCGCTCTCGGCGGCGCTGGTCACCTTGAGCAGGCGCGGCGCCAGGTAGTTGCTGGCGCCGACCACCTTGGGCAGCTTGCCGAGCTCGATCTCGAGCCGTTGCCTGATCTGGGCGACGTCGACCTTGAGCTTGCCGAGCAGCTCGGGCACGCCGCTCTGGTCGCGGCCGGCCAGCGCTGCCAGCAGGTGCTCGACGTCGATCGCCTGGTGCTGCCGCTGCTTGGCGATCTTCTGCGCCGCCGCCAGAGACTCCTGCGCCTCGGCTGTGTACTGGGCGAGGTTCATGCAGACTCCTCGACGCCTGCCTGCGCGTCCGGGCTGCACTCTAGCAGAGATCGGCCATCGCCGACTCTGCTCCCTAGCCCGGATGGCACTGGCTGCAGTTGACGGGGATGACGACCTGGCCCGCCACCCGGTGACAGCCGACGCACGACGCCGGGTCGGTGGCGGGCCCGGCCGGTGCGGTCACGGTGTGGGCGGG
>JAFGSX010000432.1 GCA_016934455.1 Deltaproteobacteria bacterium | reverse complement strand
GTGGCGATTCTCGATCCGGACGGCAAGCCGGTCGCCATCGCCGCGCGCCTGCGCGCCGTGCTGCAGGTCGGCGCGCTGGCCGAGCGCACGCTGCGCATCACCCGGGTCGACGTCGTCGGGCTCAAGCTCAATCTGGAGGCCGATGATCGCGGGGTCAACATCGCGCGCGCCTTCAAGTCGACATCGGCGGTAACCGCGGGTGGCGACGAGGAGACGTTCCGGCTGGTCATCGATCGGTTCGTCACCGAGCCGGCGGACGTGCTGTTTCGCTCGGGCGAGGTGTCGGTCGCGATCGCGGAGCTGGTCGTCGACGGAGGACTGTCGCTCGAGGGCGGCCGATTCCGCGCCTCCTCACCGGTGAGGGCCTCGCGCGTCGCGGTCCAGATCGGCCAGGTCGCGCTGCGGGCCGATCGCGTCAGCAGCGCATCGGTGGTGGTCGACGAGCGCGGCCTCGAGACCGCGCCGCTGAAGTTCCAGATCGGCGGCGCCGAGAGCAGGATCGGCGGCACCATCGTCTGGGCCAAGCCCGACCGCTACGATATGCAGGGCGATCTCTCGCTTGCCGCCGGCTACTGGCCCGATGGTCTGGATCGGCCCGACGTCAAGATCGGTGCCGTCGGCGCCGGGTTCAGGATGAGCGGGCCGCTGGCCAGACCGCTGGTAGACCTCGACCTGCGGCCGGCCGGGGTCGAGGTCTCCGGCATCGGATTGTCGGAGGTGGCGGGAGAGCTGCGGCTGGACGTCGACGGCATCAGCGCTCAAACGCTGCGGGCGCGGCTGGCCGGTGGCAAGCTGCAGGGGCAGGGCAAAGTGACCTGGGACAAGCTGGGCCTCGACGGCAAGCTCAAGGCGGCCGCGCTGCGCGTCGAACAGCTCGCCCGGACCGATGCGATCACCGGCCTCATCGACGGTGATCTCGAGTTCGCGGGCGCGCTCAAGGAGCCGCTGGCGATCGCTCTCAAGTTCCGCGGCACGACGCGCAGACTGCGCACCGCCGAGATCGCCCTCGACGAGCCGTACAAGCTGTGGCTGACCGGTCGTCTGCTGCGCGACCGGCTCGAGCTCGATCGCGGCACGCTCGGCGGCCCTGCGCTCTGGACGCTGGCCAAGGGGCCGATCCGATTTCAGGCGCGCACCCTCGAGCTGCGGCTGCACACGCACGTCAAGCAGCCGAGCGCGGTGCTCGGCGCCTACCTCAGGGGTGTTTCGTCGTCGCTGATCCACCTCGAAGGAGCCGCCAGCGGCCGCTTCGACCGGGTCAGCGTGAAGGTCGATCTCCAGGCCGACTTGGCCGAGCTAGGACCGATCGCGGCCTCCGCGATCTCGGCCCATCTCAGCGTCGACCGCGAGCGGCTGGTGGTGGACCAACTGCGCGGCCTGGTCGCCGGCGGCGCACTCGAGGGCGGGCTGCGCGCTGGCCTCGGCGAGCGGGGCGACCTGCGCGGCCACGCGCTCGTCACCGCCGCGCACCTGGCCGAGCTGCGAGGCCTGGGCGGGGATCTGGGCGGACAGATCGATGTCTCGGTCGAGGCCAGCGGGACGGTCCAGCATCCCGACGTCCTTTTCCGTGTCGACGGCCGGGGGATCGGCTACGGCGGCGCCGGCCCCTACCGCCTGCAGGGCGCCGGCACCTGGCGAGAACGGCAGGTGCGACTGGACCAGGTGGCGCTCGCGCAGCAGCGCGCCGAGGGAGAGGACGAGCCGCTGCTCGTCGGCCAGGCGGGCATCGATCTCGAGCGCGAGACACTCGCCGGAGAGCTCGAGCTACATCCCGTGATGGTGGCCTCGCTTCCTTACGCGGCTCGCGCCAGGCTCGGCGGCAGCGCGAGCGGCCGGCTGACGATCGCGGGAACGCTCGAGCAGCCGGCGCTGCAGGCCGAGGTGCGGCTCGAGGATGTCAATGCAGCCGGCAGCCCGCTCGGCAGCGGCAGCGCAGTGGCGTGCTACGGCGGTGGCGAGCTGTGGGCCGGCGTGCGGCTCGGCGCCGGCGGCGAGGTTCTCGCCTGTCAGCGCAGCGTTTTCGAAGACAGCCGGGCGCGGCTGGCGGCTCAGCTCCAATACCGCCCGGCAGACGCGGCCATGGCGGCCCAGTTCCGCGGCCGCGAGCTGAGCTTGGCGTCGCTGGCGGCCCACTGGTCCGAGCTGCGCGGTTTGGATGGTGCGGTGCAGCTCGACGGCGCCGTGACCGGGCCGATCGATCGGCTGTCCGGCCACGCGGTGGCGCGCGCAGACAGCGTGGCGCTCGATGGCAAGCCGCTGGGCGGCGCCAGCGCCGTGGTCGATCTCGACGTCGGCAGCGCCACCTTCGCGCTGGAGGTGCTGGACCAGATCCGTTGTCGCGGCACCTACACCGTCTATCGCGGTCAGGTCTTTGCCGACGCGCGGCTCGTCCTGGCGGATTTTTCGCCGGATCTGTTCAGCGTCACGCTGCGCGAGCGCGGGGCGAACGTCCGGCTCGACGGAGCGGTGCAGCTCGACTACGACCCGCAGCGGCCGGAAAAGCTGGTCGCCAGCGCACGCGTCGAGGGGGCCACGGTCGAGATCGCCCCGGCCAAGCCACTGCGGCTGGTGGCGCCGGCGGAGATCCGGGTCGTCGACAAGAGCGTCACGATCGAGCGCGCCACGTTCGAGAGCGGCGGCTCGCGGCTCACGGTCGGCGGCAGCTATCGACCGACCGAGCTCGCCTTTGACCTCGACGGCGAGCTGGCGCTGGCCATGCTGCGCCTGCTGTCGTCCGAGATCTCCGGTGCCGACGGGGCATGCCTGGTGAAGCTGGCGGTGCGAGGCGCGCCCAATCAGCCGAGCCTGCGCGGGACGATCGAGCCGCGGCCGGGCGCCAGCATCTCGCCGCGCGCTCTGGGCCGGCCGATCGAGCTGGCGAGCGGGCGCATCACCTTCTCCGATCAGGAGGTCCGCGCCGAGCTGGTGCACGCTTATGGCCTCGGCGGCGAAGCCTGGCTGACCGGTCAGGTGGCTCTCGAGCGCGGCGCGGTCAAGGACTACGACGTGGCGGCGCGGATCGAGAACATGCAGCTACGGCTCGACCGTCTGCGCGTCGAGGTCAACTCAGAGCTGGCGCTGGTCGGGCCGAGCGAACAGCCCCGGCTGAGCGGCACCATCGACGTCGTCGAGGGACGTTTCTTCGAGCGCTATCAGCTTCGCAACTTCATCGCCACCGCGCTCACCAGCGAGAGATCGCGCCCGCTGGCCGAGCTGATCCCGTCGCTGGCCGCGACCGAGCTCGATCTGAAGGTAACCGGTGGCGACCTGCGCGCGCGCGCCGACATGGGAACATTGATGGTCGACCTGGTCGGCGACGCCGATCTCAGGCTCGGCGGCTCGTTGCGCGATGCGAGCCTGAGCGGAGTCGTCGATGTCAACGAGGGCAACGTCTCGCTTCTCGGCAACCGGCTGCAGGTCGAGACCGCGAGCATCGATTTTCCGGTGCGACCGGACAGGCGTCTGGTCCCCAACCTGGATCTGCGCGCGCGTTCGCTGATCGAGCCGGCGGTGAGCCCCACCGGTGCCGAGCTGCCCATCGTGCTCTCCCTGCGCGGTGACGTCGAGCGCATGCAGCTCGACGTCGAGGCCGAGGATTCGAGCCAGCAGCTATCGCGTGTCGATCTGATCAGCTTGCTGGCGACCGGCAGGTCGGCGCAGGCGCTGCTCGGCGCGTCGGGAGGGGACGCAGCCGCGCGCGCGGTGTCGCGCGAGGTCTTTGGAGACTTCGAGCGGCTGGTCGAGACCTCGCTGGATGGCCTGGTCGGAGATACCGGAGACCGTCCGTTCGATTTCACGCTTGAGAGCGGAGCGTCGAGCGCGCGCACCAGTCTGCGCTGGGACGTCAGCCAGCGGATCACGGTCGAGGGCGAGACCGCCCTCGCCTTTCGCGACCTCGAAGATCCATCCATCGGCGACGCGCCGGTGTCGGCGGGAACCATGGTGTACGCGGTTCGGGCGCGGGTGCTGCTGGCGGATCACCTGCCGATCGCCGAGAGCGTGGCGCTGGAATTCGATTTTGCCAATCTGTCGGTCGATCCCAATGTCTACAGCAACGTCGACCTGAAACTGAAATTTCGGATCTTCGATCTGTGATGTCGAGGCTTGTCAACCGGTTGGCGGTGGTTTCAGCGGCGGCGCTGCTGGCGACGGGTTCAGCGTCGGCGTCGGAGAGCGCGTCGGCGTCGGAGAGCGCGCCGGCGTCGGAGAGCGCGTCGGCGTCGGAGAGCGCGCCGATGTCGGTATCGGCACCTGGGCCCACGAGCGCGCCGGCGACGTCCGCCGCGGAGGGGGTGGCGTCACAGCCGGGATCGATGGCGAACGAGATGGGGTCGGCGATCGGCGAGGTGGAGATCGAGATCGACTTCCCGCGTCCGGGCGAGAAGCAGGAGCTGCAGTCCTGGCTCGGCGTGGAGCGCGGATCGCATGTCGTTCCGTCCCGGCTGCACGAGATCGAGGAGCGACTGCTCGCTCTCGGTCGCTACCGCGCGGCGATCTGCCAGCTCATCGATCGAGAAGCCGGGGTCCATCTCAAATGCGCGGTTTCGACCGCGCGCACAGTCAAACGCATTGAATATCAGGGGATTCCGGAGCGCATCCTGCAGGCCGAGCTGGCAAAGCGCATCTTCATCAGACCCGGCCAGCGCGTAGACCAGGATGAGGTGGCCGGGCGCGAGACCCGGCTGGCGCGGCAGCGCAAGCGCATCGCCGAGTACCTCGAGCGGGAAGGGGTGTTTGGAGCCAAGGTCGACGTCGTGGCCGACCCGGTGGCTGGCGATCCGCGGGCGGTCGATCTGGTGATCAAGATCGACGGCGGGCACGCGCTCGAGGTGCGGCGCATCGACGTCGTCGGGGCGGGCCCGATCGCGGCAACCGAGATCGAGGAGTTGTTGCGGCCCGGTCCGTGGACCGTGTTCACGCCGCTGGCGCTGCGCGAACAGGTGGAGCAGCTCGAGCGCCGCCATCGCACGCAGCGCAACTACCCGGAGACCCAGATCTCCTCGCGCTACGTCGTCGACCTCGAGGCGCGCACGGTCGACATCGCAGTGCGCGTCCACACCGGCACCCACCTGGAGGTGGTGCTGACGGGCGACATCGGGGCCGATCGCGACCGGCTGCTGCGGCTGTTGACGTTTGCCGAGGTCGGCGCTGTCGACGACACCGAGGTCGAGAACAGCCGGCGGGTGTTGCGGGACTGGCTGCAGCGGCACGGTTACTACCTGGCCCAGGTCTCGGCCCGGCGAGAGGAGCTCGATGCCGATCATGTGCGCG
>JAFGSX010000431.1 GCA_016934455.1 Deltaproteobacteria bacterium | reverse complement strand
GCGCGGGTCCGCTTGCGTCGGCGCTTGGCCTCGTTGATTCGAGTCGGCGAAGTCATGGTCGCTCTCCAGCGTTGATTGGGCGCCCTGTTTATCGGGCGCGACCGTCTCCTGCAAGAGGTATTTGTATCACCAGGTGTGCTCGGCGACCTCGGCGCGCGCGTTTTCGCGCCGCGCCAGCACGAACAGCAGGTCCGACAGGCGGTTGAGATAGACCAGCACCGCGGTCACCGGATGCGGGTCTGCCAGAGCCACCGCGCGCCGCTCGGCCCGCCGGCAGATGGCGCATGCAAGTTGCAGCAGGGCCGCGACCTCGGTGCCGCCCGGCACCACGAACCGGTCGAGCGGCGGCGCCTCTGCGGTCGCCTGGTCGATGGCAGACTCCAGCTCCACGATACGGGCGTTGTCGAGCGCGGCGCGCACCTTGGGGTGGTGCGCCACCCGGCCCGCGTCGTCCAGACCAGCCAGCACCGAGCAGATCGCGAACAGGTCGCTCTGCACCGTGGCCAGTTGCCCGGCCAGCCAGGGGTCCGGCTGCCTTGCGAGCACGACGCCGATCGCGACGTTGAGCTCGTCGACCGTGCCGTAGGCCTCGACCCGCGGGTCGCTCTTGCGAACGCGCCTGCCACCGAGCAGCGAGGTCTCGCCGCTGTCGCCACCGCGGGTGTAGATTTTCATGGATTGAGAGACAGAGATCCGGGAGAAGCCTCACCGTCCTCTTCGCCGATGGACAGATAAAACATGATACCGGCTGCCGCTGCTGCGACGACACCGACACCCGAGGCGATACCGATACCGGCATAGTCACCGTTGAGATTCTTCTGGGCATCATCGATGTAGCACTGCCAGGTGGGTTCACCAGGTATCGCACATGGGGGTTCCTGCTTTGCTTTCGCTATTTCTTTGGCATCTTCGAGTCTTGGGGACGAGATCAAGACATAGTCTACAACAAAGCCGATGGCCACCAACGCTGCGACGACGGCGACCCCGCTTGCTGTCCACGCCGGCCACATGGGGAAGGTAGTCTTTTCGATAACATTGGACCCACTCACGCCGCCGCTGTTCAGAGCATTCACCGCCAGCGCCACGGTCTCGCCGTACTTGATGTCGACCACCTGCGCCAGCAGCGGTTTGTCTCCGCGGGTGACGGAGAGGGCATGCGAACCGACGGTGAGGGATACTCTTGCCAGTGGCGGATCCGTCGACACCGCGGCGCCGTCGACCATTATTTTGTCGCCGCTCTGGATACCAGTGACCTCGAGCGTGCCGACCCACAGCTCGGGTGCAGCCAGCCGCACCCCCAGTTCGTGCAGGATCGTCCGGTCCTCCTCCTGCGATCCGGACAGCGGGCTCTGCAGCCGATTGCTCTCGGTGCGTGCGCGCACATCGACGAGCCGCACGTCGATCAACTGCGCGTCGCCGAGCGCCGCCACCGTGCCGGTCACCACCCAACTGACCGAGATCTTCTGCCCCACCGCGACCGCGCACTCGACGTAGGTCTCGCGGTCGCAGCGCGCCTGCTCTGCCACCTCGGGTTGCGCCAGGATCGCCGCGACCATCTCTGGCCTCACAACCCGGCTCCCGATCGCCTGTGCCATTTCGCCGCGCAGCATGTCGGTGACCAGGCCGGCCCTATCCCGACCGACACCGTTGTCGACTAGGTCGAGGACATAGATGCGCCCGCCGCCTCGCTCGGCCGCCGCCTGCGCCCGCGCCCCGCCAATGCTGATGCCAATGGCAAGGGCAAATACCAATCGTCCGGCAGTGACCAGCGGCGCACACGCCCGTCGAGTAGCCACCATCCGACACCGCTCCGTCTCGTGTTGCCAGAATCTCGCAGCTCAGACTTCGGAATCGACGCCGGGCTACTCCAACCCGGGTCCGTGGTTATCGATACGACGGAACGACCCGGTTGTCTAGGCCGATCAAGGCCGGGTGTCGATGACCGGGATCGGCCCCAGCGTCGACTTGAAGAACTCGCGCACGGTGTAGGTCGCGGCGCCCAGCTCGAACACCACGAAGTGCCCATCGCGGAACGGCGCCGCCTTGAATTGTACCAGGCCGGCCGTGACCTCCCGCCCCCGGCTGACAATGGTGTTGCTCGCCGGCTCCGGCAAGATCGGTAGACCTGAGAGCTGCAGCACCTCCGCGTCCTCGACGATCGGCTCGATCAAAGGCAGGCCAAAAGCTGCCGCCAACGGCGCCTGGGTCGCCACCGGCACGTAGCTGTCGTAGAAGCCGCTGGTCATCAACAGCGTTGGCGGCATTCGGTCGGACCCGCGGCGATAGAGCAATGGCGCGTAGTTGAGAGTATCGGCCTCCTCGGCAAAAGTCTGCACCAGCGTCAGCACCGGATGAAAGACGTCGATGACGTGGTCTTCGGGCAACGACAGCATTGTCCTGATGGCCTCCACCGGCACCTGGGGCTCGGTCTTCTCGACCAGCGACAGGGCCAGGCCCCCGCCGGCGCCCGACAGCACGGCGGCATCGATGTCGCGGTCGACGGCGAGCGCCAGCGTACCCGACAAACCGCCCTGCGAGTGACCAAAGAACGCGATGCGCGAATGATCGATCGGGATGCGGCGGTGGTTCGAGCCAAGCGGCAACCGGCCGTCCCTAAAATAGCGCGCCAGCATCACCGTCTCGAGCGCCGACTGGATCCATGAACCCCGGCCCGCGATCGGGTTGATGAAGTTGAAGGCTGCCAGCTCTTCCTGGCCCGCGCGATACCCGGCGCGATCCCGGTGCAGCGGCTGCGAGATCCCGAGCGCCGCGTAACCCGCCTGCGCCAGAAAGTTGGCCTCGTCCCCCGTCCGGTTGCCGATAAAACCTCGCCAGTAGCCGCCGGTGCCGTGCGCCACCAGGGCCAGTGGCCAGCCGCGATCCGGCACCTGCCCGCGCGGCACGGTCAGCGCAAATGGCATGGTCTCGCGCCGAACCGCGATCGGCACTCCGTCCTCGTCGAGCGCGACGTCGCCGCTGCCCGCGGTCGAGAAGGGCGGCTCCCCCTGCTGGAACTGGTCCAGGGTCAGCTCGCCCTCGAAGACGTAAAAATTGTCGTATGCGCGGTAGTCCGCGGGCTCCTCGATGCGCTCGATGACCGCGCTGTTGCGCGCGCGCACCGCGTCGCCCCCCTTGAGCAGCCGGCGCATCGGATCCTGAGTCGTGAACACTGTCGCCAGGGCGATTTCGGTCAGGTCGCGCCCCTCGCTCTCCCATTGATCGCGCAGCGGCGCGAACAGCGCGTGGGCGCGCGCCAGAGCCGCGTCGCCCGGCACCTCGGCCGCCAGCACCGCCTGCAGATCGGCGGGCGCGGCAAGCTCCTGGCCGTCGCTCGCGTGTGCGCGCCGGGTGACCACCACCGCGTAGGTCGTGCTCGGCAACAGCGTGAATCCAACCACCGGCAGCACGGCCAGGCCGCCGTCTGGCACGAACAGATCCGCCTGGTACTGCTTGAACCACAGCGGCAACCGCTGACCGCGGTCGGGCGAGTCCGCGTCGACGTCGACGAACTGGATGGCCGAGTCGTTCTCCAGCGATGCCCAGGAGTCAGCCGGCAACGTGGCCGGATCGAGAGCGACGCCGATGCCGAGGTAGACCACGCCGTTGGTAGAGTATCCGACCACCGTCTCCGCCAGGGCCAGGTAGTCCTCGAGCGTGCTCGACCCGGTCGGGTTGGGAAAGGCGCGCAGATCGAGCGTGCCGTCGTCACGGCGGTCGACGTCGCACGGCCACGGCAGATCGAGAAAATCGCGGTGCCCGCCGTGCGGCAGCGAAAAACTGGTCTCGTGAATCGCCGGCGGCGGCCCGCAGGCGATCCAGACAGCGCTCACTAGTAGAGCAATTGCGCCCCGGACGAGCGCTATCGGTGGAGTCATTTACGCAACTTAACACAGGCCGCGCCGTGCCGTCACGGCCTGCGACCAGTGAGCAGAGAGGTCTCTGCCCACCTCCGCTGCATCCGAAGATCCTGTCCTAAAAATCGATATTTACACAATGGAGCGCCAGCAGGCCTGAGGCGGCCCGCGCGACCGGGAGGGGGCCGGTCTACAAGTCGATCACAATCACCCTCGGAGGATCTCCCGCGGCGTCGTTTGGGCGATCGGGCCGAGGCTCCTCGTCTGCATCCGGGATCCAGACGCGGGCCTCGTCACGACGATCCTTCCGCCGCCGCCGCTCGAGCTCCTCTATGATCCAGACCTCGATCATCAGTGCACCCAATTCTTGCCCCCATAAAGAGCACACCAACCCTCCTACACCAAAGTATAGCTCTGCCATGGGCATCGGCAATTTTTTCCTCCAGGCTCCTTTTCTGTCGTCTACACGCATCCAATATGCTCACCATTTGGTCGGACGGCATCAATCGATGTGGAATTCAGTCGCCATCGCCGCAATCCAGCGCGCGGGCTCGACCATCGCAGATACACCGGCCAGTCTTTCCCGCGCCATCGGGAAAACGGCGCAACTCCTCACCCGGCAGCGCGGTACCCGGCGATTCGATTACCTTGCAGATCCGGTGGCTCGCGCCGGCTACCTGGCCGGCTACCTGGTGCCCAATGGGATGCGGCTGCAGCACCTCATCGATCGCGAGCAACCGTTTGCGGTCGCTCCCCGGCGGGTGCTCGACCTGGGCGCCGGGCCGTTATCGGCGACCATCGGGTTGCTCCTGTCGACCGCCGGCCACCAGGTGCGCGAAGTGGTGGCGCTGGACACCTGCGAGAAGGCCATGCGGGACGGTACGGCCGTGCTGCGCGAGATCGCGCCCCAGGTCGAGGTGACGCTGGTCACCGCCTCTGCGGTCGGCCGCCGCGCCCGCCTGCCGGACGGGCCCTTCCAGGCAGTGCTGATCGCCAACCTGCTGTCCGAGATCAAGGGCAGCAGAGAATCGATAGCGCGCCACGTCCGCGAGATGGTCGTCGCGTCGGTGCAGCGCTGCAGCGGCGACGGATGCGTGCTGCTGCTCGAGCCCGGGACCCGGGTGGCGGCGCGCAATCTGATGCAAGTGCGCGATGAGATCGACCCCGCGACGACCGCCATCCTGGCGCCCTGCACCGGCGCCGATCGCTGTCCACTGCTCGGGCGCAACGCCTGGTGTCACGCCTCGCATCCGGTGAACGTGCCCGGGCCGATCGCCAGGCTGCGCTGCGCTGCCGGCTTGACTGGCCTCGAGCTGAGCTACAGCTACCTGGCGCTGGCACCGCAACCGCGGCCGGTCACCAGGGACCGGGCGCGCCTGATCTCCGACGTGATGGCAGACCGCAAGCGGCGTCTGCGCTATGTCTGCACGGCCGACGGCCTGGCAACTCTCGAGTGGACCGACGGGGATGCGGTCGGCGATCTCGCCCTTGCCCGGCGCGGGGACAGCGTGCCGCGATCGCTGGCCCGGGCATGGATGAGCCCGCCGCCGCGAACCGGCCGTGATCGCGGACAGCGCGGACCGGCGACGCGCGGAAGGCGCCGATGACCCGCCAGCCACCACCGCGCCGCGGATGTCGCGGGCGACTTTCTGGCTGGCCGGCGCTGTGCGCGCTCGGCTGCGCGGTTCTCGGTCTCGGCGGCTGTTCATGCCAGCCGCAGCCGCTGGCCGACGCCGGGACCGTGGAACAGGACGCCGCGGCAGCGGATCGGTGGGCGGTGGTCGACGCCGGTCGCGACAGCGCGCTGGATGCCACCGACGCCTCCCTGCGCGACAGCGCACCGGATGGCCAGGCAGACAGCGGCGTCGAGAGCGGGGTCGACGGTGGAGAAAACGACGCGGGAGACAACGACGCTGGAGACAACGACGGCGGACCCGATGGGGGCCCCATGACGAACGGCGTGTTCACGCTGGCGGTCGCCGAGCGCACCCTGCTCTTGACCGTGCTCGAGGACGGCATTCTTCGCGTCCACTACGTCTCGGGCTCCCATCCGCACCCCGACCGCGGCTGGACCATGTTGCCCCAGCGCTGGCCAACCACAGCGTTGCCCGTGGTCGATCGCGGCGACCGATTTGCCGTCGACACCGCGGCGCTGCAGATCGCGGTCCTCAAGGCCGACGCGACGGTCATCATCGCCGACAGCGGCGGCCCGGTGCTCTCGGAGGACCTTTCCTGGAGCGCCGGGGAGCTGTGCGGCGTGAGCAAGCGCATCGCCGGCGACGAGCGTTTCTATGGCTTTGGCGAGAAGACCGGCCACCTCGACAAGCGCGGCCAGCACCTCGAGATGTGGACCACCGACCCCTGGTACCCCGAGCCCGATTTCAGCCCGACCTCGGATCCGATCTACCAGTCCCATCCCTTTTTCGTCGCCGTTCGCGGCGGGCGCGCTTACGGGATCTACCTCAACAACACCTTCCGCAGCGTCTTTGACATCGGTGCCGCCGAGGCCAACGTGCTGAAGCTGGCGGTCGCCGGCGGCGACCTCGACTACCTGTTCTTCCACGGCCCGAGCGTGGCCGCGGTGATCGAGAAGTACACGCGGCTGGTCGGTCGCTCTGCCCTGCCGCCGCTGTGGGCGCTGGGCTACCATCAGTGCCGCTGGAGCTACGCCCCCGAGTCCGAGGTGCGCGACATCGTGGCCGGATTCCAGGAGCGCGCCATCCCCCTCGACGGTATTTGGCTCGACATCGATTACATGGACGGCTTCAGGTCGTTCACCTGGGACCCGGTCGGCTTTGCCAACCCGCGCCGGTTGCTGGCCGATCTGAGCGCTCTGGGCGTCAAGACCACGGTCATCGTCGACCCCGGCATCAAGCAGCAGCAGGCGGGCGGCTACGGCGCCTACGATACGGGTGTCGCGAATGGCCACTTCGTCACCTGGCCCAGCGGCGAAACCTACGTCGGCAACGTCTGGCCGGGCGCGGCGGTCTTCCCCGACTTCACCCGGCCCGCCACCCGCGACTGGTGGGCGGGCTGGACGCGCACCCTGGTCGACGACGGCGCGGCCGGCATCTGGATCGACATGAACGAGCCCACGACGTGGCAGGACGGCGGCTTCCCCCTCGACACCCGCTTCGACGGCGAGGGACAGCCGACCGATCACCGCGAGACGCGCAATGTCTACGCGCTGTTGATGGCGCGCGCGACCCGGCAGGGCATGCTGGCGGCCGCGCCGCAGCGCCGCCCCTTCGTGCTGACCCGTGCCGGCTTTTCCGGCGTGCAGCAGCACGCCGCGGTCTGGACCGGCGACGCCAGGAGCGAGTGGTCGCACCTGGCCATGGCGCCCCAGATGCTGATGAACCTTGGGCTGTCGGGAGTCGCCATGGTCGGCTCGGACGTCGGCGGCTTTTCGGGCGATCCGGGCCCGGAGCTGTTCGCCCGCTGGATGCAGCTCGGCCTGCTGTCGCCGTTCTTTCGCACCCACGTCATGAGCGGAGCGCCGCGCCAGGAACCGTGGTCCTTCGGTCGATCGGTCGAGCAGATCAGCCGCCAGGCCATCGAGCTGCGCTATCGGCTCCTGCCCTACCTGTATGCGCTGATGCACCAGGCCAGTGTCACCGGCGCGCCCGCGCTGCGCCCGCTGCTGTTTGAATTTCAAACCGATGCCGCGACCCACGGCCTCGACGACGAGATGATGCTGGGGCCGCACCTGCTGGCCGCGCCGGTCGTCCAGCCCGGGCTCACCCAGCGCCCGGTCTACCTGCCAGCCGGTGTCTGGATAGATTTTTACAGCGCGGCGGTTCTCGTCGGGCCGACCACCACCGTGGCCCCGGCCCCGCTCGAGCGGCTGCCGCTGTTCGCGCGCGGCAACGCCGTCATCCCGATGTGGCCGGTGCAACAACACGTCGGCGCGGTGGCGCCAGACCGGCTGTATCTGGATCTGTTCCCCGCGGTCGGCGCGCCGCCGCAGCGCTTTGGCGTTTACCTCGACGACGGCACGAGCTTCGCGTTCGAGAGCGGTGCCAGCCACCTGGTCGATCTCGAGCTGACGGCCACCGCGACCGGTGCCGCGATCGCGATCGGTGCCGAGCGCGGCACCTTCGAGCCGGCCCACCAGGCGCTGCGGCTGAGGTGGCACGGGGTCGCTGTGACCCCGACGGCGGTCCAGCGCGATGGCCAGCCGCTGGCGCAGGCTGCGCTATTCTCCGACCTCGACCGCGGCGACGGCTGGTTCCACGATCCGGTCGCGCAGATCCTGCACACCCGCATCGCCCGGCCGACCGCCGGAGCCACCGTGGTCGCACACTACGACGTGGCAGCGCGCGCGCCGCGCCAGGTGCAGATCGAGCTGACCGTCGAGCTGCCCCCGTCCACACCTGCCCATGACGTCATCTACTTCGCCTCGGACCTCGACGGCTGGACCTCGGACGCGCGGCCGTTGACGCGCATCGACCCGACGCTGGCGGCGCTGGTGCTGGAGGTCGAGGAAGGCCGCCGCTTCGAATACAAGTTCACGCGCGGCGCCTGGTCGACGGTGGAGACCGACGCCATTTGCGTTGAGCTGCCAAATCGGGCGCGGATCGCTCTGGGCGACCACGACGCGCGACAAGGCGTGGTCGACACGGTCGCTCGCTGGCGCGACATCGACTGTCGATAATAAAAAGGCGAAGGCCGCAATGGCCTTCGCCCTGGTGCCGCGGGCGAGACTCGAACTCGCATGCCTCTCGGCGCCACCCCCTCAAGATGGTGTGTCTACCAGTTCCACCACCGCGGCTCACGGCGCCCGAACCGGGCAAATAAACAATCGTCCACCTGCTGCGTCAACGAAAAACCCAGCCGTATCATACCGAGTCAATCTGGTTCGACCCGATTGTGGGGCCCCGCGTCCCCCCCCCACACAAGCAGACAAATCAGATTGACTCTTGGTATCAGCCCGCGCGCGCGATCCGGGCCGGCAGCGCAAACGCGAACCGGGTGCCGCTGTCAACGTCGCTGTGCACCTCGACGCGGCCGCCGTGCGCGGTGACGACCGACAGCACGATCGGCAGCCCCAGCCCGCTGCCGCCCTGCTCCGCCCGGGTGGTGAAGAAGCGATCCCAGATGCGCGCCAGATTGGCGGCGCTGATCGGCGGCCCCTGGTTGTGCACTGCCGTGACCAGGTCTCCCGCCGGCCCGTCGTCGACGGTCACCGTCACCGCGGTGCCCGGCGCGGCGTGCTGCAGCGCGTTCTCGATCAAATTGCCCAGCGCCGAGGCGAGATGCGCGCGGCGACCCGTGACCTGCCGGCGCTGGCTCCGGTAGGCGACCTCGACCGGGGCCGCTCCGTGCGCCTGGGCCGCCACGTCGTGCACCAGCGCCTCATAGTCGAAGCTCTCGGCGGCCGCGGTGTCCGCCTCGTAGCGCGCCAGCTCGAGCAGACGGTTGACCAGGCGGTCCAGCCGATTGGCGTCGCCCAAGATGTTTTTCAGAAAACGCTGGGCTGCCTCCTGGTCGGCAGCGGCGCCCTCGAGCAGCAGCTCGGCAGCGCCGCGGATACCGGTGAGCGGCGACTTGAACTCGTGGCTGATGTTGGCGGCGAGCTGGCGCACGTACTGTGCGCGCAGGTCGAGCCGCTGGGTCATGGTGTCGAAGGCGCGCGCAAGCTGTCCGATCTCGTCCGGTCGCTCGAGCCGGATGGTGACACCGCGCTCGCCGTTGGCGATGCGCTCGCCAGCCCTCGTCAGTCGGGTCAAAGGCCGAGAGATGGTAGCCGCCAGCAGCAGCGACAGCAGCAGGGTCACCGCCAGCGACACCGCCAGCACCTTGAACAGCGTGGTGCGCAGCCGGTACAGGGCAGCGCGCACCGGGTTGGTAGAGCGCGTGACGTAGACGACCCCCTGCACCGCGCCGGCCGCCTCGATCGGCAGCGCGCTGAACAGGAACAGTCGGTCGCCGTTGAGCCAGAGCCTGGTCGCTGCGCCGTAGCGACCGGCCAGGGCCCGTCTGACCTCGGGCCGATCGGCGAGGTCCTCGATGGCCGCCGGTTCGCCCGAGGGAATCGCGACGCGGCGCTCTTGGGTCGAGGTCAGCCCGAAGTAGCCGGGAGGAGATCGCTCGGGCCCCTCGGGCGGGCCGTGCCGGTGAGAATCGGCCAGCAGTGCGCCGTCCGCCCCCAGCAGCCGCAGCCGGGTTCTCGTCTCGGCCGCGATGCGAGCCAGCAGCGGCCCGCGCCGGGCCAACTGCAGACCGGCCGCGTCGTCGAGCAGGGTCTGCCGCAGCACCTGGGCCTGATGGATCATGTCCTGCTCCAGGTCGCGCAGCATCTCGCGCTCGAAAAACCTGGCAAAGCCGATACCCAGGATCGGCACCGCCACGATCAGCACATTGACCAGCAGCAGGCGCGTGCGGATCGAGAACAGAAAGCCGACCAGCCGGCGCGCGACCGGGTGCCGCGGGCGATCCGGCATCTCACGGCACCTCGCGCGCCCGGTAGCCCACGCCGTGCACGGTCTCGATCGGATCCGACCCCAACTCGCGCAGCTTGGCGCGGATCCGGCGGACGTGGGTGTCGATGGTGCGTTCGGTGACATGGTTGTCGAAGGCGTAGGCGCGATCGATGAGCTGGTCGCGGCTGAGCACGCGGCCCGGGCGCTCGAGCAGCGCGCGCAGCAGGTTGAACTCGGTGACGGTGAGCGCCACCGCCGCGCCCGCGACTCTCACCGCATGCCGTTCGACGTCGATCTCGATTTCGCCGTAGCGGATGTCGTCAGGAGCCGTGGGCTGGCCAGGGACGGCGGCGGCCCGGGTCCGGCGCAGGACCGCGCGCACCCGGCTGACCAGCTCGCGCGGGCTGAACGGCTTGGTCACATAATCGTCTCCGCCCAGCTCCAGGCCGACCACCCGATCCACCTCGTCGGCGCGCGAGGTGAGAAAGATGACGGGCACCTGGCTGCGTTTGCGCAGAGTCCGGCAGACGCTGAGTCCATCGAGCTCGGGCATCAGGATGTCGAGGATGACCAGCTCGGCCGGGTCGCGGCCCATGATCTCGAGCGCCGCCTTGCCGTGGCGCGCCGTGTCGACGGCGAAGCCCTCCCGCTCGAGCGCGTAGCGCACCACGTCGAGGATGTGCGGCTCATCGTCCACGACCAGGATCTTGGTCACTGGCAGCTCCTGCGACCGGCGCGACGGCCAGGCGATTATACACGGAGCCGCCGGGCACCAGAGACGACAAGCGCCGGTGCCGCGTCAGCGCGCCGCGCGCGACGAAGATCGCGACCGCCGGCGCCCAGATCCAGAGCAGCTCCTGACCGAGTATCGCGATGTGGTCGTGGGACAGGGCGCGCAGCGGCGCGATCCAGGCCGCCGAGATGAAGCGAACCGGCGCCAGGTAGCGCGTGTCGTCGAACGGCGCCAGCAGCGCCACGCCGAGCGCGCTGCGGGTGAAGGTGTCGAGCAAGCCGTGCGACACCATGCAGGCCACCAAATAGAGGGAGAGCCGCGGATCGAGGGGCGCCCGCACCAGGCGCCGGGCCAGCGCCGCGGCCAGCGTTCCGACGACGACCGCGACCAGCAGCGAATGGGTCAGGCCGCGATGGTTGAGCATGTGACCACCGGGCAAGAGCCTCCACCACAGCACATCGACGTCGGGCGCGACCGCCAGCAGGGCGCCGATCGCCAGCGCCGTCTTGCACACCTTGCCGTCGCTGTCGCGCGGCGCAAACGGCAGAGCCATCACGGCGTGGGTCAATGCGGTTGCCATGTCTCCTCCTCCATGTCCGTCTCCAGCGCGAGCACCTGGTCGAGCCCCTCGATCTTGCCCACCAGCTCGCCATCGCCGCCTCCTCGGGTCGTGGTCACGAGAAGAGTGTGGACTTTTGCGATGGCGTTGTGACGGGCGCAGCGTGGAGAGTGTGAGGAGAAATTATGGCTGAGATGTGGCGCCGCCGCCGGCAGCCTGCGAAGCCGCGCCGGGTGCCGGCTCGGCCGGGGCGTCGGCCGGGGCCGGCTCGGCCGGGGCGTCGGCCGGAGCCGACTCGGCCGGGGCGTCGGCCGGGGCGTCGGCCGG
>JAFGSX010000430.1 GCA_016934455.1 Deltaproteobacteria bacterium | reverse complement strand
GTCTTTTTATCTTCGCAAGCTCAGAAAAAAGCCTTTCGCCGGCCCCCTGCCGAACGGGATCGACTGAAGTGAGCTGAGGGTCTAGGGGTCGGTGACCATACATTCGCACGCAGCCGTTCAAAGGCGTAGGTCTTCGGTCCTCGGCATCTGGGTCGGGATCGGCGTCGGTTGTCCGAGTCGACGCCAGCGCGCGCCCGCTGTCGCGTCGCTCTGCCCGAAAACAACCAAATCCGATGACCGAGGCCCCGAAACCCGAATACCGACGACCAAGTGCCGACTACGGATCAAATCTGCGGATAGAATCGCGTATCTTGCCCGGTCTTGCGCTACAATGCGACCGTCCAAGCTTGCCATCGAGAACCGGAGACCGGTCATGCGCACCATCCGTCATTCGATCGCCGTGGTCCTTGCCGGCACCGTGCTCGGCCTGGTCGCCGCGCCAGCGGCGCGAGCTGTCGAGGGAGCGCCGCCGCAGGAGGGGGGGCCATCCGCATTGGCGCCACCCGTCGCGCCGGACGCGCCCGCGCTGGCCGAAGACGAGACGCCGGCCCACAAATCGGTGTGGCTGTTCTGGCTGGTGACCGGAGTCGGCCTGGCGAGCCTGGCCGAGGGTGGCGCGTTCTTCGTCGATTGGGCGGTGCTGGTACAGCCGGCGCTGGAGTCGGCGCGAAGCGCCTACCGGAACCCGGACGTGGTCTGCCCCGTCGGCTCGGGGACGGTAAAGCAGTGCTTTGTCGACCAGATCAAGAGAATGGAGACCGCGCGCATCGCCGACCTGAGCGTGGGATCCTTCTTCGCGCTGGTCGGCGCCGGGGCGATCGCAGGCGCGCTGGCGTTTCTCTACCCCTACGGCGAGTGATCGAGCGGGGATCGCCGTGCATCGCCTACGCCTGATGTTGACCTTGGCCTGTCTGGGAGCCAGCGCCCTCGCCTGCCCGGATTGCCCGCCGCCGGACGCGCCCGGGCAGGATGCGGCGGGCCCTGCCGACGCGACCGGCGATGGTTCGGCCGTCGACGACGGCGGCGCACACGATGCCGGCGATCGCGACCGCGGGGTCGCCGATCGCGCGCCGGGCGATAGCGCGTCAGGCGATCGCGCGACCGCCGACGCCCGCTTCGACGAGTGCCCGCAGCTCTTCGCGCGCTGCACCGGCCATGCCTCGCGCGAGGCCTGCATCGAGACCGCGCAGGGGCGGCGCCTGGTGCACGAGAGCTGCGAGGACGGCGCAGGTTGCGTGGGCGGCCAGTGCCTGGTCGGCCAGTGCAGCGACGAGTGCCAGCTCTTCGCCAGCGGCTGCGCCCTGCATCGCATCGCGACCGGCGAGACGGTGGTGGCCGACGCCAGCGCCTCGCTCGCGCACCGTGCGCGGCTGTACCACGCCTGGCTGGTCCGCGACCTGCTGCCGGCGGGTGGGGTCGCCAACCTGCGTTACGCCGACACATCGCTGGCGCAGCGGGTGGCGGTCGACGGCGTGGGCGACTCGGCGATCTGGACCGGCACCTACCTGATGGCCGAGGCGCTGCGGCTGATGACCACCGGATCGGTCGACGCGGCCGACAGCGTGGCCAGGCTGGTCCGCACGCTGCATCTCTGGTTCAACGTCTCGGGCCACCCGGGCTACCTGGCGCGCTATGCCGAATCGATCGACCACCCGCCAGCGGTGGCCCACCAGTACCGGTGCGACAGCAGCGTCCGCGACCACTGCGACTGGCTCTACCAGGGCGAGCGCTACAACTGGCTGGGCGTCACCAGCCGCGATCAGTACCAGGGCGTCATGACCGGGCTGGCGCTGGCCTACGATGCCTCCGGCGACGAGAGCGTGCGCGCCCTGATCCGCGAGGACGTGGTCGAGGTGGCCGAGGAGCTGATGATCGAGCGCACGGTGCCGGTCTGGCTCGTCGTCGACGGCCGCGGTTTCTCGCTCGATCTCACGTCGCGCTACCTGATCCTGGCGCCGTCGGAGTACACCGACGGCAAGGTCCTGGTCAGCGTCGAGACCTCGGACCCGGAGGGCTCGAGCGACCTGCAGGGCGCGCGCGAGTTCGTGCCCGACATGGCCGACCTGCTGCGCCAGCTACCGCTGCTGTCCTGGCTGCCCGACATCCCGCGCTCGTCGAGCACCATCATGCTCGCCTCGTTCTTTTTGACCGCGCTGCGCGTGACCGAGGGCGTGGCCGAGTACGCGGCACGGCGCCAGGCGATCGCCGACTTCTACGCGCTGCACGCCGACGCCTGGTACGACGTGGCCGAGCTGTTTACCTACACCGAGCGCTGCGGCCACGCCTACTACGGCAGCAACATAACGTGGACGCCGGCCTACAACTACGCCCGCCTCGAGGGCGACCCGGTGCGCGGCCTCAAGGTGCGCAACGAGCTCATCCGCGACACCATGTGGCCCAACTACCAGACCCACAAGAACGCCTTTTTCGCCTTCATCGCGGCCGCCCATCTCGACCCGGCGCCATCCGACATCGTGGCCATCGGCACCGCCCAGACCGCGCTCTACAAGACGCCGCCCCACGTCGACCGCTACCTGGACCTGACCGCGGCCTTCCCCTCGGACCCGGACTGCACCGAGGAAAACAACAACCCGACCGCGCCCTACGACCAGGCCCTCGACGTCAACCTGCGGCCGCCCGAGGATTTTTACTGGCAGCGCCACCCCTGGAACCTGCGCGGCGGCGGCAACGGCACCCAGGTCTATCCGGGCGTCGACTACCTGATCGCCTACTGGATGGGGCGCTACCACGGCTTCATTGCCGACGACCAGCCCGGCGTCTGCGCGCGCCGAGACTGACGCGGCGCGATCCGGGCCCGGGAGCACGAGGATGTCCGATCTGCTGCAGCTCGATCCCGATCTGCCCGACGAATTGCTGGTCGGCGTGGTCCGCGCCTCCGGCGTGCGCAGCGATCCATCGCCGCCGCCGCTGCTGGCCGAGATCGACGCCGCGATCGCGCGCGTCGCCGCGCTCGACGCCCATCCGGCCGAGCCGTTCAAGAAAGCGGTGCGCGACCTGCTGCGCTGCCGCGGCTACAAACCGTCCGGCCGCGGTAAGCCGGCCAGCGAGTACCTGGCCGAGGCAGCCCGGGCGGGCGAGTTCCCGCGCCTCGACGTGCTGGTGGACATCAACAACCTGGTCTCGCTGCAATCGGGTTTGCCGATCTCGGTGCTCGACCTGGGCAAGTTCACAGGTCAGCCGCGCTTGCGCTTCGGCCGCGAGGGCGAGCGCTACGTCTTCAACCGCACCGGCCAGGAGATCGAGCTGCGCGGATTGCTGACCGTGTGCGATGGAGATCTGCCGCGCGGCACGCCGGTCAAGGACGGCATGGCGACCAAGGTCGGACCGCAGACCAGTGCCGTGCTCGGGGTCATCTACGGCACCAGCCGCGCCCTCGACCGCGCCGCCATGGCGGCTCACGTCGAGCGTTTTGCCGACCTGCTGACCGCGCACGCGGGCGCTGGCCAGGTCGAGCGCGCGGTGCTGCCGGGGTGACTGCGGTCAAATTGCGACTGGCTCGACCCATTGCGCTGCTCATTTTGCTTGAGCCTATTTTTTGGCGGGGCCCCACCACCTGTTCGATTCAAGACGATTGCGTATAAAACCAAGAGGTGAGAGCTTTCATGGCTCGACAGCCCCCTATCAGTAACAGTCCTCCAAGCCTGGAGCGCGATAGTAGTTTATGTCGCCGACGTCCAGTACGATGTCGGTAGCCTTTTGTACTTGGATTCCGCAACCTTGCTTATCGTGAATCGTATCGTACGGACAATCCCACGTCTTGGTCACATGACGCAGTGTGCTTCAGGTTGATCCAAAAACCAGATAGCAGGATCGCAACAAATTTCAGGACCAAACGGGCAGTTTTCGCAAACCCATTGGATGCCTGAGTCGGTAGGATACTCTGGAAAGCAAAAAGATGACTTGTCCATAGACGTTGCGTCTTGCGACCCACCATCTCTGCATAGGTATTTAGTCGCGCAGCATGGTAACTTACACCAGACGCAGGCAATAGATTCTATTTCAGTTACACCGTCCACCGAAAATGTTTTCTTTTCTCTGCAAAATGGATCGGCGGGCGACGCCGACTGGGGCCCCCGACGAGCTCGCGAGACGGCGGCTTGAATCAGTGCGCTCACCTGATCGCCCGGCCGCTCAACAATAAAACCGCCAGCATGATATTCTGGAGAGGGCTTTTTAACCGCGTGCGGGGCACGGCATGGCGACCAGCTACGAGGTACTGCGCGGCGAGATCAAGGTGCTGGCTTTTGACGATCGGCCGGGAGTGCTGGTGAGCACCGCGCCGCCGACCCCGGGTTTTGTCCCGCCGCAGCATCCGTTTCTCAACGGCCGGGCGCTCGACGCGCAGTTCGAGCACGAGCTGGCCGCGCTGCTGGGCCAGGCGCATTCGGTGGCCGAGTTCATCGAGCTGTTGCGGCAGGGCGGATACGAGGTGCGCGAGCGCCAGGGTTGAGGCGAGCGCCGAGACAATCGGCCAGGGGAGAAGGTTGGAGCCATGACGAGAATTACCTCGACCGGATCCGGTCCCGTCGCAACGGGCAGCGATCAGCCGGCGGGCGAGACCGCGGCGAGGCCGGCGGACTTTTGACGGCCGGCCGTGGGACAACGTGCGCGGCGTGGGCGGCGTGCGACTCCCGGACGGCCGGCTGGTGGTGGGAGTGCCCGAGGAGAACCTGCGCCAGGCCTGGATCGACCCCTACGGCAAGCACGACGTGACGCTCCACGAGTTGAGCCACGTGGTGCAGGACTACTGCATCGGGGACGACGAGCGCCGCGCCATCGACCAGGCCTACGCCAAACGACGCGAGGAGGGCCTTCCCTTTACCGACAGCTACGCGTCGTCCAACTCGTCCGAGTACTTTGCCCAGGCGGCCAACGTCTACTTCGGTCGCAGCCAGCACCACAAGAACGCCCGCTGGCTGCAGGACAACGACCCCGAGCTCTACCGGCTGATGAGCGAGATCTACCCGAGCAACAGGTGGCCCGATCCGCCGCCGGGCAGCAACGACGGCGGCATCTTTGGCGGCCTGGTCGATTTCTGGAACGACGTCTTCGGCCCCCGCTGACGGCGGTGCCGGAGCGCGACTACAGATCGCGCGGCAGCGCCTTGAGCTGCGCGGCGGTGAATACCGGCCCGTCCTTGCAGACGTAGACCGAGCCGATGTTGCAGCGGCCGCACTTGCCCAGGCCGCACTTCATCCGGTTCTCGAGCGTGGTGTAGATGCGCTCCGGCGCAAAACCCAGCTTCTCGAGCAGCGGCAGGGTGAACGTGATCATGATGGGCGGGCCGCAGACGATGGCAAAGGCGTCTTGCGACGACGGGGCGACCTTCTCGACCAGCGACGGAACAAAGCAGACCGCGTCCTGCCAGTCGGGTGTCTCGCCGCCCGGATCCACGCACTGGTAAAAGCGCACGTCCGGCCGCCGGGCCCACTCGGCGAGCTCGCGCTTGTAGACCAGATCGCCGACGCTGCGGGCGCCGTAGACGATGGTCACGTCCTTGAAGCGATCCCGCAGGTCGAGCGCGTTCCAGATCACCGAGCGCACCGGGGCCAGCCCGATGCCACCGGCGATGAACACCAGGCTCTGCCCCTCCATCCGGTCGAGCGGGAAAAAGTTGCCGTAGGGGCCGCGAAAACCCATGGTGTCGCCGACATTGAGCCGCCGCATGGCGCGCGTGGCCTTGCCCACGGTCTTGAAGCTCGCCTCGATGTAGCCCTTGCGCGTCGGCGGCGAGGCGATGCAGAAGGTGCACTCGCCGGCGCCGAACACCGAGTACTCGCCGAACTGCCCGGTCTTGAAATCGAACCCCGCGGCCACCTCCGGGTCGACGAAGACCAGCTTGTAGGTCTGGGTGTCGGCGGTCTCGTCGGTCTTCTCCTCGATGCGGACCAGGTGCGGCTGGTACAGGTTCATCTCGGCCCTCCCGGCGCCTCTGCCGCGCGGTCGATCTCGGCCAGGATCTCCACCAGATCCATGCCCGCCGGACAGACTCGCACGCAGCGGCCGCACCCCGTGCACAGCACCTCGTCGAACCGCGCCGGGTAGACCGCGAACTTGTGCAGCAGCCGCTGGCGATAGCGCGCCGCCTGGTCCGGGCGCGGGTTGTGCCCCGAGGTGTGCAGGGTGAAGAGCGCGGTCTGGCAGGTATCCCAGCTTCGGCGCCGCGTGCCGCGGTCGTTGCCGTCGGGCTCGTCCACGATGTCGAAGCAGTGGCAGGTCGGACAGACGAAGGCGCACGCCCCGCAGCCGTGGCACCTGAGCGCGAGCCGTTTCCACAGCGGGTCGTCGAAGTGGGTCTCGAGCCAGCCGCGGATCCGGTCCGGCCGCGCGGAGAGATTCGACCGCACTTTCTGCTCCAGGCCGTCGGCCTCCCGGGCCGCGGCTGCCGGCGCCTCGCCGAAGTGCGCCGGAAAGCGATCCAGCAGCGCCTGTCCGCGGGGCGTGATCGGGTCGACCGAGAAGCCGTCGCCGGCCTTGGTGAGAAAACAATCGGCGCCGCGCCTGCTGGTGGGCGAGAGCCCGACCGCCGTGCAGAAGCAGGAGTCGTCGCACTGCTGGCATGCCAGCACCAGCAGCAGCGTGGCCTGCCGGCGCCCGAACCACGGCTCGTCGCGGTAGTCCCAGCCCATCACCCGGTCCAGGATCTCCAACGCCGCCGCGTCGCACGGCCGCGCGCCGACCACCACCGTCTCCGGGTACGCCGTCGGCGCGGGGTCGAGCTGGATCTCCGATCCGGTCTGGCGCCAGCAAAAGAGCGGCTCGCTCGGCGGAAAGATCCACTCCTTGAGCGAGCGGCTCGGCTGCGGCCCGTCGAGACACATCTGGTCCGGGCTCGTCAGCTCGGCGTACTCGACGCCGCCCGGGTCAGGCTCGCGCCGGCGGACCGGCGCCACCACCCTGGTGCCGGCGCTGAGCAGGTCGCGGACCAGGGCGGACAGGCCGGCCTTGCTGATCGTCTTTGTCGCCATCAGCGGATGAACTCCTCGGCATCGTCCAGCCTGAAGGCGCCGATCGGCGCCGGCACGGACGGGTCATCGGTGACGCTATAGCCAAACCTCTCTTCCACCACCTGGGCCAGCCTGCGGTTCAGCAACCCGAGCGGGATCTGCACCGGGCAGGCGCGCTCGCACTCGCCGCAGCCGACGCAGCGGCCGGCCAGATGCATGGCCCGGGTCAGGTGCCAGGCCAGGTTGCCGCGGGTGTGCGGCGAGGATTCGATCCAGGTCGGCTGCGTCTTGTCGGCGATGCAGCGTTCGCAGAAGCACATCGGACAGACCTGCCGGCAGGCGTGGCAGCGCGTGCAGCGCGACAGCAGCTCGGTCCACAGCGCTAACCGCTCGGCAACGGGCTTGGCCTCGAGCTCCTTCAGGCGCTCCCCCTGCCTGTCGCTCGCCGGCGGCGCTGGTCGCGGATCGCCCACCAGGTGATCCGCCAGCTTTGGCTCGCGCTGCTCGCACACAGTGCAGCGCGGCGCGACGTTCTCGGCGCAGAGCGGCGCGCTGCAGTTGGGATCGCAGACCACGCCCCCGCAGCGCACGCCGATCAGCACCAGATCCTCGCGCCTGAGCTGGCCCTCGCGGATCAACCCGGCCACCGCGCGCGCGTCGCAGGCCTTGACCACCACCGCCAGCCGGCCGAGGGCCGCCACCTGCGTGCGCCGCGGCGACAGATAGGCCGCCAGGTTGTGGACGCAGCGGTGGTCGAACAGCAGCCGGTCGCATCCGGCGGCGTCGGTCACAAAGGCCGGCCGCACCCCGAGCCGTCCCTGCTCGTAGCCGATGACGGCGGCGACCTGCTTTTCCGCGAGGAGCTTGCTGGCCAGTTCCCGTAGCTCTTGCATGCTAGCTCCCCGCTGCAGCGACCGGCCGCGGATAGGACGCAAACGGCCCGAGCTGGCGAATCCGTTGGGTCGTGCTGTCGACGATCTCGGCCCACTTGTTGCCCTCGCTCGCCGAGACCCACGAGAAGGTGACGCGCTGCGGGTCGATGCCGACAAAATCGAGCAGGTCGCGGAAGACCGCGAACCGGCGGCGGGCGTGGTAGTTGCCCGAGGTGTAGTGGCAGTCGGCCGGATGGCAACCGCTGACGATCACGCCATCGGCACCGCGCTCGAACGCCTTGAGGATGAACAGGGTGTCGATGCGGCCGGTGCACGGCAGCCGGACGATCCGCACGTTGGGGGACATCACCAGACGGCTCGTCCCGGCCAGGTCAGCGCCCGTGTAGGTGCACCAGTTGCAGACAAAGGCGACGATCTTGGGCTCGAACGGCGCAGCGGGCGGCGAGGCGACGGAGGCCATGTGCATCTCCTGGCCGCGCCCTCACAGGGCGTTGACCACGGCATAGATCTGCTCGTCGGTGAATCCCTCGAGCTCGATCGACTTGGACGGGCAGGTCGCCTGGCAGGTTCCGCATCCCTGGCAGACGCCGGGATTGACCTCGGCGGCGATCTTGATCTGCCGCCCGCGCGCGTCCTGGACCGGCTTGCGCTCGATGGCGCCATAGGGACAGACCCGCTCGCAGTGAAAGCAACCGGTGCAGGTGGCGCGATCGACGCGCGCGATCAGCGGCTCGCGCTCGAGCATCTCCTTGCTGAACAGGCCCAGCACCTTGGAGGCCGCGGCGCTGGCCATGGCCACCGAGTCGGGGATGTCGCGCGGCGCCTGGCAG
>JAFGSX010000429.1 GCA_016934455.1 Deltaproteobacteria bacterium | reverse complement strand
GGTCGATTTCGGCATCGCACGCGCCGCCATCCGCTCCAGCCGCACCGCCACCGGCGAGATCAAGGGCAAGCTGCGCTACATGCCGCCCGAGCAGATCACGGGCCAGGAGCTGGACGGCCGCAGCGACCAGTTCTCTCTCGGCGTCTGCTTCTGGGAGATGTGCGCCCGGCGGCGGCTGTTCAAGTCCGAGGATCCGGTCGGCATCTTCAGGGAGATCACCTCGGCGGTGGTGCCCAAGCTGGCGCCGCATCTCGGCAACTTCGCGCCTGCCCTCGACGACATCATCGGCAAGATGCTGGCGCGCGAGCCGGCCGGGCGCTACCCACGCTGCCGCGACGTGGCGCGCGACATCGATCGCTATCTGAGCTCGTTTGCCGAGCCCATCGCCGAGGGCGAGGTGGCCGGCTTCATCAAGCAGATATCGGGCAGCGAGATCGAGTCGATCGTGCAGGACCTGACGCCGAGCCGTCAGAACTTCCTGATCTCGTACCGCAAGACCTCGGCGACGGAGAGCGCAAAGCGAGTAGGCAAGCTGGCGCGCGCCAAGCACGCGCTGCGCGGCTGGCGCGGCGCGGCAGTGGCGGCTGCGACCGTCCTGCTGCTGACCGTGGCTGTGGGCTCGCTCGCGCTGCAACCCTGGCGTTCGGAACCCCAGCCCGAGACGGCAGGGGACGCGGCGACACCACCCCCCGCGCCCGACGCCGCAACGGCGATCGCCGAGCCACCGCGCGCCGCCAAGCTGAGCGTCGCCACGCGGCCTACCGGCGCCACTGTCCTCGCCGGCCCGGTGGTGCTGGGCACCACCCCGATCGAGATCGACACCCTGGCGCCGGGCGTCACCCATACCTTGAGCGTGGAGAAGCGCGGTTACCAGCCGCAGGAGTTCTCGGTCGCGCTGGAGACGGGCGAGAACAAGTCGGTCGAGTTGACCCTGACCAGACAGGCGGGCGGCGGCAAGGGAAAGTCAGGTTCGACCGCCAAGCCGACTGAGGGACGGCCCGCCGAGACGTCGACCGAGCTCGGTGCGCTGACGCTGGACACGACGCCGTGGACCCGGGTGACCATCGACAACGATCCGTATGGCTCGACACCGGTCTTCAAGATCAAGCTGGCGCCCGGCCGCCACAAGTTGCGCCTGGTCAACGAACAGGAGAACATAGACGTCAGCAAGACGGTCGAGATCAAATCGGGCCAGGTCAGCAAGCTCAACTACGACTTGAGCAAAGGCAAGACGGATTGACGGGAGCGGGGTGAACCATGGATTCGGCGACGATCGGACACCGGGGGTACCGTGCATTCGCGAGGCGCTTCATGATCGCGGCACTGGCGCTGTCGCTCGGCCTCGCCGCGGCCGGCCGCGCCCGCGCCGAGTCTCCAAAACTGCTCAACGCGCAGGCGACCATCGTCACCGCCACCAAACTGGTGGACGAGAAAGGCCGCAAGTTCACGCTCAAGCGAAACGAGGCGGTCACGGTCGTCTACGAGGGCGACGCCTGGTACTGGGTCAAGAACGCCAAGGGACAGCAGGCGTGGATCAAAAAGGAGTCGGTAAAGCTCAAGTCCCGCCCCGCGGCCAAGCCGGCGCGCGCCGGGACCGACAAAACAAACGAGCCCGCCGCTGCTCCCGCACCCGTTCCATCGTCGGCGGCAAAACCGGTAACCGAGGCGGATGTCAAGTTCGCCGACGAACCGATCGACACCCTGCTCGGGCGCGCGCGCACCCATTACGACAACCTCGACTACGATCAGGTGATCCCCCTCGCCAACGCGGTGCTGGCGCGGCCGGAGCCGACACCGGACCAGAAGCTCGACGCCTATCTGCTGCAGGGCAGCGCCCTCGCCATCGTCGGCGATTCGATCGAGGCAGAGAAGTCCTTTCGCCTGCTGCTTCACGGTCGGCCCGATTTCGATCTGCCTGCGAAGACCCCGCCCAAGATCCTCGCCATCTTTCGCAAGGTCCAGGTCGAGGAGCAGGCCATCATCGAGCAGATGAAAGCCAAGCAGCGCGAACGTATTCGCCAGGGCTTGCTCCTCAGCGGCGATCACCCGGAAAAAGCGACCGGCGGCTACCCGCTAGCTTTTGTCTACCGGTTGCGCGATCCGGGCAACGCGGTCGAGGAGATGCGCGTCCACTACCGGCGCCACGGCGACGTCGGCTACTCGTCGCTGGTGCTCAAACGAGATGCCGAGGGGGCCTGGCGCGGCGCTATTCCCGGCGGCTGGACCGCCAGCGAGCGGGACTACAAGCTCGAATTCTACCTGGTCACCGCCGATAGCGACGGGCCGCTGCTCACGGTCGGCAGCGACGAGCAGCCGCGGACCGTCGCCGTCGCCGCTGGCACCGTCGAGCAGACCAAACCGCCGCCGCTGCCGCTGTGGAGCTTTCTGGCGGTGTCGGGAACGGCCGTCGCCACCGCGGTCGCGGCGGGCGGCACCGCTGTCGGCACCCTGCTGGCGCAGCAGGACTACCGCGACTACGCGGCACAGGGGACCCAGCGCGCCATCGACGGCTCGGTCCTCAACCAGAAGGCGAGCACCGGCCAGGCGCTGGCGACCACCACCAACGTGCTCTGGATCAGCAGCGCCGTGATCGCGGTCGCGGCCGGAGTGATGGCGCCGTTCGTCAACTGGTCGGGCCGCAGCGCCGAGTGAGCGCGGTGCCGCGTACCCATTGCCCGCTTTGACGCGTGACCGCGAGCGGGGTACTTTGCTAGGATTCACGACCGTGCTTTGTCAGCTCGCGCTGACCGACGGAGAGGTGCAATGGTGACCACAGGGCGCGCCAGGGCCCGCTGGCAGTTGTTGATAGCGCGCTTGCTAGCCATGTTGATCGCGTGCGCCCTGGTCGAGGCGCCGCCGCTCGCCTCACCCGCTGCCGCGTCGCCGGCCTGGAGCGTGCGCGCGGCTGCTGACGCGGCGCTGGCCAAGAAAAAGAAAAAGAAGAGCAAGAAGAAGAAGAAGAAGAAAAAGAAGAAGCCGGCCAAACCAGAGGAACCGCTGCCTGCCGCGGCCGCGGTGGCCGTGGTCGCGTTCGAGGGCGATGGCGGCGGCCAGATGATGGCCAACCAGGTCACGCAGGGCATCACCAAGTTCGCCCACACCAGCGACGAGACCATGGGTTTGGCGCTGTCGCCCGGCGAAAACCGCTTTTCCGAGGAGTCGATCAAGGCCGCGCTGGCGGTGACCAAGACCACGGCGCTGATCCGCGGCACGGGCACGCGCGGCCAGGACACGGTGACGGTCCGGGTCGTCGCCTATGCAGCCGACGGCAAGCCGCACTGGGCCGAGACCTTCACCACGCTCAAGGGCGAGGTCGATCCGCTGGCGCTGGCACCGCAGATCTCGGACGAGATCGAGAAGATCTTGCCCACGCTCGCCAGCCTGCCAGAGGTGCCAAGCCTCGAATCGGCGCCGTTGCCGACGGAGCAGCCCGCCCTGCAGACCACCGCGCAGCCGACCGCCGACCCGTTCGCCAAGCCGGCGCCGTCGGGGACGACGGTGACTCAGAAGGTCGAGCCGACCCCGTCCAGAAAGGAGCCGCTGTTCGCGCTCGGCGCCGGGCTCGACGTGCTCTACTGGTCGTACGACCTCAGGTCCAACGCACTCGAGAGCACGGTCTACTGGCATCCGCTCGAGCCCTACCTGGGCGCGGCCGTGGGCGGCGAGATCTGGCCGCTGCCGTGGATCGGCGTCGACCTGCACCTCGACTTCGGCATGCATAGCTACGTCGACACCGCGGAAAATCCGCTGCCGATCAGCGAGAGCAAGATCGACGTCACCGCGCTGGAGGCGCAGTTCGCGCTGCGCGGCCGCTACGTGCTCGACTTCGGGCTCGGCTTGGGCGCCCACTTCGCCTACCGCTACCTCGGCACCTTCGTCAGCGCGCAGTCCTTCACCATCGCCCCCGGTTTCGGAGCGCACCTGTTGAGCCCGGGCGCCGATCTCTACTTCACGACGCTGGCGCCCTGGCTCACGGTGCGGCTGGCGGCCGACGTCGTGCCCTTCGGGTTCTACGGCGAGTCTCCCGACTCGCCGGGCGACAAGGACCAGGCGGGCCTGTGGGGCTGGCGCTTCGACGGCGCCGTGCGCTCGACCTTCTTCCTGGGCATCTACGCCGAGCTCTCCTTCTTCTACGAGCTGTACTACATCACCTACCAGGGCGAGGGCGATCGCCACAACAGCCTCGGCGCCACCGTCGCCGACGCCGTCATCACCAACGGTATGCGCGGCATGATGCTGGGCGTCGGGTGGTCCTACTGAGCTGCGCACGGCGCGGCGCCAACGGCGTGGAGGTGTCGCCGTGAGCCGATGGATGGCGATCCGGGCGCTCGGCCTGTGCGCGCTGGCCGGCGCTGCGAGTTCGCCGGCGCGCGGCCAGCAGTCCGCGCCGGCGAGCAGGCCAGCGCTCGATCCGCGGGCGGGCGTGCCGATGCTTTCGGTCGGTGCCGGCTACCAGGCCCTGTCCTGGTCGTATCGCATGACATCGAGCGCCGGCAACGCGCTGCTGCTCGGCGACCTGTTGCAGCCCGCGCACGGGCTCACCCTGGGCGCCGGCTGGTGGCCCTGGACCTGGCTGGGCGTCGACCTGCGGCTCGACTACGGCGCCCTCGACGTCCTGCACTCGGCCACCGTCGAACCGGAGCGCGTGGGCGTCAGCCTGCTCGGAGTGGAGGCAGCGCTGCGGGCCTGCTACCGCTTTGAGTTTGGCCTCGGCCTGGGTGGCCACCTCGGCTACCGCTCCTTCAGCGCCCTGGTGGCGCGGCAGACGCCCGTCACGGCGATCCCCTCGGTTCAGGCGCAGCTCTTGAGCCCGGGCGTCGACGTGGACGTGATCGCGCTGGCGCCCTGGGTCACCGCCCATCTGGCTCTCGACCTGGCACCGCTGGGCTTCTACTCGGAGTCACCGGACGCGCCGGGCAACCCCGAGCTCTGCACGCTGTGGGGCTGGCGCTTTGGCGGCGCGCTGCGGACCACCCCGATCTGGGGAATATTTGTCGAGCTGGCGGCCTTTTACGAGATGAACGTGGCAAACTACCTGGGACCGGGCGACCGGCGCACGGCGACCGGGGAGTTGGTCAACAGCGGGCGCACAGCCAACGAGCTGTCGGGTCTGGCGCTGAGCGTTGGCTGGTCGTACTGAGGGAGCGGGCGCTGTCGTCGTCACACCAAGGTGCGCTGCGCGCAATGATCCCCGGAGCGCTGCTGCTCGCCATCGCCAGCTCGACCTGGGCTGCGGACAGCTCGCCGGCTAGCGCGCCCCTGCCCTCCGGCGCTGCCGCCAGAGCGCTGATCGAGGCCGGCGCGCTGATGAACGGCGCCGGCGCCGTGCTGCGCCAGGCGAATCCCGCCGAAAAGACAATACCGCAGGCGACCCCGACCAGCGCCCCGGTCAGTGGCCCGGCGCTGGCGACCAGCGCTCCCGCGACCCAGCCCGTCCTTGCGAGCGGCCCGCTGATCGAGCTGCCGGTGGTCGACCACCCGGACGTCCAGAGGTGGATCCGGTATTTTCTCGGGCCGGGTGCCGACCGCTTCAGCCGCTGGCTCGAGCGCTACGGCCGCTACGCTCCGATGATGCGCGCCATGCTGCGCGAGCAGGGGCTGCCCGAGGACGTGGTTTACCTCGCCATGATCGAGAGCGGCTTCGCCCCGCGCGCTTACTCGCGAGCCCGCGCCGTCGGCCCCTGGCAGTTCGTGGCGGCCACCGGCGCTCGCTATGGCCTGAAGCAGGATTTCTGGGTCGACGAGCGGCGCGATCCGGTCAAGGCCACGCGCGCGGCCGCCTCCCATCTCAGGGACCTGTACGACGAGTTTGGCGACTGGCACCTGGCCTGGGCGGCCTACAACGCCGGCGCCAACAAGATCCGACGCGCCATCGACCGCTACGGCACCAGCGACTACTTCGAGCTGCGGCGGCACTCCTATCTGCGGCGGGAGACCAAGCAATACGTGCCCAAGCTGATGGCCGCCATCGTCATCGCGCGCGATCCGGCGCGCTACGGTTTTGTCGACATCACGCCGCTCGAGCCGTTTGGCGGCGACATGATCGACGTCGACGACGCCACCGACCTCGGCCTGATCGCCCGGGGCTGCGAGTGCACGGTCGAGGAGCTGAGCGAGCTCAACCCCGAGTTGCTGCGCTGGGCCACGCCGCCGGTGGCCGCCGACGAGGTACCCTACCAGCTTCGCGTGCCGCACGGTCTGGGCGACGCCTGCCAGAACGCGCTCGACGCCATCCCCGAGCAGGAACGGCTCACCTTTCGCCGCCACCAGGTGCGGCGGGGCGAGTTTCCGGGTCGGATCGCGGCGCGCTACGGCATCACCACCGAGCAGTTGCTGCGGGTCAACCAACTGCCGGGCGCGCGCCGCCTGGTCGTCGGCAGCGAGCTGCTGATACCGATCCCCGAGCACGTGCCCGACCACCTGGTCAAACGCGACCCGGTGGTGCAGCGGCGCGGCGACGCGGGCGAGCGCGGCCTCAAGACCAGCGCCCGCGGCCGCAGCGCGACCACCCTGCCGGCCGAGCTGGTGCCGGCGTCGGCCACCTCGCGCGCCGCCACCGCCAACGCCGGCCAGGCGACCTCGCGACCCGGGCGCAGGCCACTGCTGCCGGCGCCCCAGCCGGCGGGGACCCGCGCCATCACCCATGTCCTGCAACAGGGCGAGAACCTGTGGCTGGTGGCGCAGCAGTACGGCGTCGACGTCCGCGACCTGAGGGCCTGGAATGCGGTGCGCCGCGTGCGCTCGCTGCTGCCCGGCCAGGCCCTCGTGGTCTACGTCCCGGCCGACCAGCGACCGCCCAAGGCGATGGGATCCAACTGAGCGCGATCAGCGCTTGTTGATGTCGCGGTGGTGCAACCGCGTGGCGATTCCGCGGCGGCGCAGCCGGCTCTCGAGCTCGGCGGCCAGCGCCACCGAGCGGTGGCGTCCGCCGGTGCAGCCGATGGCGACGGACAGATACGAGTTTCCGGCCGCGGCGTGCAGCGGCAGCATCGCGTCGAGCAGGCCCTCGATCCGCTGCAAGAAGGTCTCGGCCTCGGGGGCAGCGAGCACATAGCGCGCGACCGCGGCATCCTCGCCGCTGCGTTCGCGCAGCTCGTCGACGAAAAACGGGTTGGGCAAGAAACGCGCGTCGAGCACCAGGTTGGCGTTGCGCGGCGTGCCGTGCTTGAAGCCGAAGCTGCCCACCGCCACCAGCATGCCGGTCGCGGGGTGGCTCAGGTGTTCGAGGACGCGGCTGCGCAGCTCGCCGGCGCGCAGATCGCTGCTGTCGATGTCGTGCCTGGCCAGCGGCCGCAGCGGCGCCAGCAGCTCGCGCTCGCGGGCGATCGCGCTGCGCAGATCCGGGCACTGGTCGTCCAGCGGATGGCGGCGCCGGGTCTCGGAGTAGCGCCGCACCAGGATCTCGGTAGCCGCGTCCAGGAACATCAGCTCGACCCGGTGGCCGGCATCGGCGAGCCGGGTCAGCGCGGCGGTCAGGGCCTGCGTCTCGTCGGCCGAGCGCACCGTCGCCACCAGCGCCAGCCGCTGCAGCCGTCCCCCCGAGGCGAGCGAGAAATCGACCAGCGGCGCCAGCAGCGACACCGGCAGGTTGTCGACGCAGAAGAAGCCGTGGTCCTCGAGCGCGTCCGAGGCCACGCTCTTGCCGGCACCCGACAGGCCGCAGATGACGACGATATAGAGCGCGTCGGTGGGCTCCTGGATCACCTGCTGCTCCGGCCGCGGCGCGGTCGCGGCGCCGGGCTCACGGTCCGCGCTGAATCCTGCCACAGACGCGGACTCAGCGCGAGGACGGTGCCGCGGCCGGCGCGGTCGCGGGCTGGGGCGCCGCTGCGGTGGCGGGGGCGGTGCTGGCCGGTCCGCTGGCGGCCGGCTCGGGCGTCGCCTCGAGCGCGCGCCGCAGCGCATCGTAGTCGGCGTCGCCGCCCGGCACGAATCCGCTGATGCGCTGCACCTTGCCCACCCAGCGCAGGCCCAGGTCGCGCTGCGGATCGAAGGTGATCAACGCCTGGGTCACCAGCGCGCGATCGACCGGGTCGGTCGTCGGCGCAGCGCACAGCGCCTCGTGCGGCGAGCGGCCGGTCACCGCCAGCACGCGCAGCTTGGCCACCGCGATGCCACCCTGCTCGGCGGTCAGGTAGGCGTTGCTGTAGGTGCCGATCGCATCGCACAGCCCGTTGCTCAGATCCTTGAGCGCCTGCAGGTGGTTGCCCGAGAAATGGGCGCCGGCGAGCTCGCGGTCCGGATCGACCCCGGCCCGGCGCAGCGCGGCGCGCGGCAACAGGTAACCGGTGGTCGACTCCGGGTCGGTGTAACAGAAGCGCTTGTGGCGCAGATCGGCGACGCTCTGCGCGGTCGAGGCCTCGTCCACCAGCAGCACGCCGTCGCTGCCCTGGCCGCCGCCGTAGCGGGCGATCGCGCACACCTCGACCAGCGGCGCGATCCGGTGCGTCTCGATGTAGAGATTGGGCGGCAGCAGCGCGAATTGCAGCCCCCCCGCGCGCAGCAGCTCCCCCAGCTCGCGATAGGACGCCGCCACCTCGAACCGCAGCGGCCGGTGGGTGCGGCGCTCGAGGTAGAGCCGCAGCGGCTCCAGCTCGGTGCGCAGCAGATCGCGGTCCAGCGAGGGTGCAAATCCGATCGCGATGGTGGGGCCGCTGACGACCGGCGCCGGCTCGCGCAGCGCCCACCACGCCGTCGCCGCCGCCAGCGCCAGCGAGAGCACCAGCACGCCGCCGCGTACGACCCAGGTGCGCCGGTGCGCGCGGGGCGCCGGCGCATGCGGCGAGCGCAGTCGCTGCAACCGGGTCGGCGCGCTGCCGCTGTGCGGGCCGCCCGCGTCCGGCGTCTCCTCGGGCGCGCCCACGGTCACGGTCTCGCGTTCGGCGGCCGGGTCGGTGACCGCGGTGGTGTCGACCGATCCGGTGATCGTGGTCGAGCGTCTGACCAGCTCCTGCACCGCGCTCCGGGTACGCGCCTGCGCCTCGCCGCACAGATCGTTGACCACGCGCGCCAGCGCGTCGGCAGAAGGATTGACCCCGGCCGCCTCGGCGGCCCCGAGCAGCGCCCGCCGCAGCGAGTCGGCGCTCTGGTAGCGGTGCGCCCGGTCGCGAGCCAGCGCCGTCGTCACCACGCGCTCGACCGATCGCGGCAGGTCATCGCGCAGGTCGCGCAGCGCCGGCACCTGCGACTCGACGATCGCCTGCAGCGTCTCCAGCTCGCTCTCGCGCTTGAACAGCCGGCGGCCGGACAGCATCTCCCACAGCACGATGCCCAGGGCGAAGATGTCGGACCGTCGGTCCAGCGGCTCGTGGCGGCACTGCTCGGGCGACAGGTAGTGCAGCTTGCCCTTGAGCTCGCCGGTCTGGGTGTGCTCGGCCGCGGGCACGTCGGCCTTGGCGACACCGAAGTCCAGCAGCTTGACGTGGCCGGCGCCGGTCACCATCAGGTTGTGCGGCGAGATGTCGCGGTGCACCAGGTTGAGCGGCCGGCCCTGGGCGTCGGTCAGCTCGTGGGCGGCGTGGGCGCCGGCGCTGGCCTGAATGGCGATGCTCAGGGCGGCCGCCAGCGGCAGCGGGCGAGCGGCGCGGTCGGCCTGCGCCATCAGGTCGCGCACCGACGTCCCCTCGATGTACTCCATGGCGATGAAGAACGCGCCGGCGTCCTGCCCCAGCTCGTAGATCTGGACGATGTTGGGATGGTTGAGCCGCGCCGCGAAGCGCGCCTCGCGCAGGAACATCTCGACGAAGGACTCGTGGATCGCCAGGTGCGGCAAGATCCGCTTGACCACGACCAGCCGCTCGAGTCCGGCCACGCCGTGCTCGGTGGCGAGGAAGATCTCGGCCATGCCACCGGTGGCCAGCCGCTCCAGGATCTCGTAGCGGCCGAGCTGCTTGGGCAATGGTCCTCTGGCAGTCGGCATCCCCGTGCCCCGCCGGCAACGGACCGGTCTTCACTGCATTGTAAATGATGCGCCGTCCGCGGTCAGGTTCTCGACCGCGCGCGGGCGGCGGCCGCGTAGCCGTCGATGATCAGCAGGGTCACGGCGGGCGCGACCGCGCGCAGCGAGTTGAGCGAGAGATCGAGCACCGGGGCGCTCAAGAACGGCACCAGCCACAGAAAGGGCACAGCCGCGGCCAGCAGCAGATTGCGCCGCGCGATCCACCAGCGCGTGCCCAGGACCGCCAACGGCAGCAGGGCCAGGGCGAAGAGCGCGCTGGCCCAGTTGCCGGCGCCGTACCAG
>JAFGSX010000428.1 GCA_016934455.1 Deltaproteobacteria bacterium | reverse complement strand
CGAGCACCATGCTGTCGTCGCTGCCCTTCAGCTCGATCAGCTCGTTCAAGACCTCACCACTTTCGATCTCGATGACGCGCAGCTTGAGCATTTGGGTCTCGCCCATCACGCCCAGGTCGCTGGCCACGACCAGAGGCACGCCCAGCCGCGCGCCGATCTGCGCCACCTTTTCGTTGTGGTCGAGGCATTCCCACCAGCGAGCGGGATCGCCGCACTGCGCGGCGACCGCGGCGTCGACCGTCGTCTGGTCGAGCACGTCGACGCCGTACCTGAGGCGCAGGGTCTCGACCAGCCGCTCGCGGATCTGGACGCCGGTCTCGGCTGGCGCGGCGAGCAACGAGACCGGCAGCACCGCGACCCGTTGCGGCGCGGGCTCGTCCGCGGCTGTGGCGCTGCGGCCCGTCAAGACGATGAGCACGGCAAACCAGACCGACGACCGGGCGCGGCATCTACAGATCATTCGCATCGGTTGCCCATCTTATCGCCGAATGCCTGACCGAACCACGGCCTCGTGGCCTCGTGGGCTCGCTCTTGCGACGCCGTCGGAACACGCGACCGCCCGCAGCGGCGCCGGGCGGCCGATGCCGCACTGCGTCGAGACGGCCGTCGCCCGCTGCCGCAAAAATGGCGGGTGCTGAATATGAGCAATGGGCGACGTTGACCCGAGGTCGGTCAGCGCGCATGACCTATCATGTTGAGAGGTGCTCAGTGAACACGCTTTCAATTCGTTGCTCTCGTCTATTGGTACCGGCGGCCTGGGTGGCGCTCTGCGCCGCCTGTCCGACCGGTCCCGAGCCCCTGCAACTCGAGGAAGGCTGCAATCCACTGCTCGCCGGCTACGACTGCATGCTGCCCTATCCGAGCGATTTCTTTCTGGTGCCGGATCAGTCGCTGCCCAGCGGGTTCAGCGTCCAGCACACCCGCGCCGCCGGGCTGGTCGACAAGGACGGCTACAGCGCCGACGTCAACGACTGGCGGCCGGTCGACGGCTTTTCCCGCGTGCCGCCGATCGTCGCCGTGCTAGGAACGGCGATGAGCGACCAGGGATTGGTCGGCCTGTTCGGCGACTTTGGCGCCACCCTGCGATCGGACAGCAGGACGGTGGTGCTAGACGCGACCGCGGTCGAGTACGTCGCGCACTTCGTCGACCTCGACCCGCGCGAGGACGATCCGGTGCGCCGGGCGCTCGTGATGCGGCCGATGTCGCAGCTCAAGGAGCGCCACCGCTACATCGTGGCGCTGCAGGGCGTGCAGACGACCGATGGACAGACGGCGCCGGCGCCCGAGGGTTTCAGACGCCTGCGCGACGCCAACGTGGGCGAGGACCCGGTGCTCAAGCCGCTGCTCGAGCGCTACGAGCGAGACATCTTCCCGCAGCTCAAGCAGGCCGGTGTGGACCGAAAAGCGCTGCAGCTCGCCTGGGATTTCACCACCGGCAGCGAGGAGTACGCGATCCGCGACATGCTGCGCGGTCGCGAGCTGGTGCTCGCCGAGCTGGCAATCAACCCGCCGCAGCTCGAGGAGATCGAGGTCTACGAGAACGAGTACAGCAACCGCTGGCGCCGGGTGGTCGGCAAGCTGCGCGGGCCGATGCTGATGGCGTCCCCGGCCGCCGGCGCCAGGCTCGCCCGCGACGACAGCGGGCAGGTCAAGCTCAACGGTACCGTGTCGTTCCCGTTTGTCTCGATCATCCCGGCCAGCGTGCGGGACCTCACCGGCCCGGTGGCGGTGCTGGAGTTCGGCCACGGCGTGTTCGGCTCGCAGGCCGAGCTAGAGACCGAGGCCACCGGCCAGATCGTCGAGCGCCTGGGCGTGGTCTCCTTTGCCATCGACTGGTGGGGCATGTCGGCCTCGGACATGGGGTTCGTCATCGGCGCCGTGGGCGACGAGGTCAACAACAGCGCCGCCTTCACGGATCGCGTCGCCCAGGGGATGGCCAACTGGCTGACGCTGACGGCGGCGATCCAGGGGTTGCTGCGCGACCAGCCGGCATTTCAGCGGACCTCGACGACTCAACCGCCGACGACGACGCCGCTGTATGACGCCGGGCCTGTCCATTTTCTGGGCATCAGCCAGGGCCACATCCTGGGCGGAATCTACACGTCGCTCAACTCGCAGATCGATCGCGCGATCCTGCACGCCGGCGGCGCCGGCTGGACCCACATCATGTTCCGCTCGCTGCCGTTCGAGCGCTTTTTGTTTTTGATGGACATGTCCATCCAGATCGACGGCGAGCCGGATCAACTCGGCCACCAGAAGCTGGTCGCGACCATGGCCGCGCATTTCGACCGCATCGATCCCGCCACCTACGCTCGCTTCGTATTGAACGACGAGCTGCCGGTGGGGCCTCCGGGCAACGCCGGACAGCGCCGGGTGCTGCTGCAGACCGGCATCGCGGACACCAACGTGCCGACCTTTACCGCCTGCCTGCACGCCAGGCTGATCGGCATCCCGATGATGCTGCCGTCGCCGCGCGAGTTCTGGGGCCTGTCGCCGGTGACGACGCCGATCGACGGCTCCGCGCTGGCCATCTTTGACACCGGTTACGACGACGCGTTTGCCGCCGAGGCCACGCCGCCCGAGCTCAACCCGGTGCACAACAGCCTGCGCGTCGACCCCGAGGTGCTCGAACAGATGGATGAGTTCCTGCGCACCGGACAGGTGGTCAACCCGTGCGACGGCGTCTGCCACCTCGTTCTGGAGTGAGCGCGCGCGCCGATCACTGACAGACAAAAGAGACCGGGCTCGCCAGCTCCGGTGTGCATGACCAGCTAGCGTCGAACTCCGCGGCATCGAACTCGGGGTCGAGGCCGAGCTGATCGCTGGGCACTGTGTAGCTGCGCTCGCCGTCGATGGTCATGGTGCCCGAGAGCTCGTTGGACCGCTGGTCCCAGGTGCCGCGCGTCGCGCCGAGCGAGGACGACGTGACGTGGAGGCTGAAGGTGCCGCTCTCGGAGCTCACCTCGAGCCGGGCATCGGCGTAGACCAGCGACCGCAGGCGCGCGATGGGTGTCACCACGTCGCACGTCCCGCTGCTGCCGAGCGCCGAGCGCGGCTCGCAGTTCCCGGTCAGCTCGCCGCTGATCGCGCGCAGCGCCTTTTCGCCCGGTTGTTCGGCGAGCTTGAAGTCGTCGAAGAAGATGCTCAGGCTGTAGGCCAGCGCGTGATCGGTGGTGGGCGAGACAGGGTGCAGCGGATCGCCCGTGACGTCGCCGCTGACCACCTTGGTGCCGCTCACCGTGGCATCGCCGACGACCACTGTCTGGTTGCCGCTGCAGTCGGCGTGCGCCACGGTGTCGGCAGAAAAATGCAGGTGGCACCCCGAGACCGAATAGCTGGCGGTGCCCGGGCTGCCGACCGCGCCGACGACCTGCGCCGCACTCTGCACCGCGGCCGCCCCAAAGCCGCACGCGGTGTCGGCGTCGATCAGCGCGACCAGCGTCTCGAACAACTCGACCGAGAGCCGCGCTCCGCCGTCGACCAGCAGCGGGATCGGGTCGGCGCACTGGTAGCTGATCGGTTGCGCCAGGTGCTCGGTGCAGGCGAAAGCGTCGATGAATTTCTGGGCATCGTAATCGGGGTCGAGGCCGTCGCTGTTGCCGGCGATGGGGATCTGCTGCGCGCTGTCCCAGACCGTGATCTCGCCGTCGATCGTGTTCTCGTTCTTGTCCTTGACGCCGTTGACCGCGTGCAGCTTCGAGGTCGCCACCGGCAGCTCCTCGGTGAGCTGCGGGGTCTCGATCAGCACCCGGCTCGGCTGGTACACGATGTCGAGGAACTCGACGTGGGGCGTGGCGACCGAGCAGACGCCGTGCTCGTCGTCGACGGCGAGCAGCGGCTGCGCCTTGGCCGAGATGGAACCGGATACCAGCGTCAGCCGGTTGGGGTTGTTGGACCTGGCGACGGTGAAGTGGTCGAAGCTGGCCTCGGTGATGGCCAGACCGACTGCGGCCTTGCCGATCGGGATCACCGGCGAGTCGGTCTTGCCGGTCAGCACTCCCGACACCGTGCGCGTCGCCGAGACGGTGATCTTGCCCGAGGCGAGAGTCGCCACGCCGAGGCAGTCGGTGGCGATCTCGTGTTCGCCGCCGAGATCGATCGCGCAGTCGCTGACGGTCCAGGTGGCCGCACCCAGCGAGCCCTGTTCACCGGTGAAGGTCGGATGGTCCAGCACCGCCGGGCTGGCAAAGCCGCAGCTCTGGTCGTTGTTGAGGATCGTCAGCACGGCGCCGACGTCGCGCACCGTGAGCTGCGCCACTCCCATCGCCACCCGGTCGGGAGCGCAGAGCTGGGCGCAGCCGGCCGTGGTGCCGAGCGTGCCGATCAGGAGCAGTCGCTGGAATCGTCGGGCCATGGCCTCCCCCGCGGTCGCTGCAGCGGCGACGTGCCAGGCTACCAACCGCGGCGGGCTGACCGCAAGTTCAGGCGCTAAACCCTCAGCTCGCTTGGATTGAGCCAATTTTCGGCAGGGGCCCGCTGATCGGCGTAAGTCTTTTTATCTTCGCAGGCTCAGAAAAAAGCCTTCGGCCGGCCCCCTGCCGAACGGGATCGACTGAAGTGAGCTGAGGGTCTAGAGCTCGTTCGCCGAGCGCAGCAGCTCGGCGCGAAAGTTGGTCCTCAGCTTGACCAGGCTCTCGAATCTGGTGCGGTGGCGGACGTTGATGGCCTCGAGGTCGGGCTGGGTGCCGTGGCCCTCGATCACCTCCTCGGTGAAGTTGACGATCACCTTGCGCAGCGTCACCGGCCGGCTGCTCGCCTCCTGCGCCACGGCGCTGCCGCCGACCATGCCCACCAGTGCCACGACCGCCAGACTGCTGACGAGCTTGCGCATGGCGCCTCCCGTGGGCCTTCTCGCTGTCTCGCCGTGCGGGGCCCTTTCGGTGAGCGCGGCAGTCGCCCAAAAGGTTCATCCGGCGGCGCCTCGACGCGCTCGCCGCCTCTCACCGAGTCGCGCTTTCCTGTGAGAAATGCGGTGCGGCAGACTGGTCCTGTTTTCTTGCCGGGGAGGACGCATGGGCCTGCTGCTTCGTCTCGCCTGGCGCAACATCTGGCGCAACCGGCGGCGCACCCTGATCACTGTCGGCGCCATGGGGTTCGGCCTGGCCTTCTGCATGGGCATGGTCGCGTTCCTGGACGGTTTTGTGACCGAGATGTTCCGCGCGATGGTCACCGAATCCGTCGGCCACGTGCAGATCCATCAGCGCGACTATCCCGCGCAGCGCGTCGCCCACAACGCCATCGCCGACAGCCAGGAGCTGCTGCAGCAGCTCGCGGCCAGCCCCGCCGTGGCCAAGGTGGCGCCGCGCGTCTACGGCGCGACCCTGCTCGGTGCGTCAGAGACCTCGGCCGGGGCGCTGATCGTCGGCGTCGATCCCCGGCGCGAGGCGTCGCTCAACGACCTCGACCAGAAGATCATCCGCGGCCGCTCGCTCGGGCCGCGACCGCAGGGCGAGATCGTCGTCGGCCACCTGCTCGCCAAGAAGCTCAAGGTCGATGTCGG
>JAFGSX010000427.1 GCA_016934455.1 Deltaproteobacteria bacterium | reverse complement strand
TTGACCGCTGGATGGCCGCCGGCGACGACCGTGAAGGTGGCGCTGGCGGGCGCCACGACCGTCTGGCTGGCGGGCTGCTGGGAGATGCTCGGCGCCCAGTGAACGGTGAGGGTGGCGGCAGCGCTGGTCGCGCTGCCCGCGCGGTTGGTCGCCACGGCGCGGAACTGCGCGCCGTCGTCCCCGGCCACGGTGGCGTCGGTGGTGTAGGACGCCGCGGTCGCACCGGCGATGTCGTTCCAGGTGGTGCCGCCGTCGTCCGAGCGCTGCCAGGCCAGGGTCGGCGCTGGCGAGCCGGCCGCGACGACCGCGAAGCTGGCGATCGCGCCGGCCACCACCGTGGCGCTGGTCGGATCGGTGGTGAAGGCCGGCAGCGTGTCGCCGGCGTCCGGGGTGGTGGTGGCGTCTTGGCTGGCGGTGGCGTCCTGGGCAGTGGCAGCGTCGGTGCTGGCGGCGGAATCACGCTGGGCGCCATCGTGGCCAGCCGCGGTGTCTTGACCGGGCGCCGAGTCCGGTCGTACCGCGGTGTCGGGGCGGCCCGCTGTGTCCGGATGGCCTGTTGCGTCCGGTGTAGCTGTCGCATCTTGCCCGCCGCCAGCGTCATGCCCCGCGGTCGCGTCCTGCCGCGACGCGTCGTCGTCAACCGCGCCCCCGCCGCAGTCGGAGCAGGCGGCTGGCAGCGCCAGGCTGCCCAGCATCAGCAAGAGTGCCAGCGTTCGAGCAGGTGTCAGCGCCATCGATGCCTGAGTAGGTGCCATGTCATTCCCTCGAGGTGGTTGTTGACGGGTGAGTGGCAGATATATCGCTCATATCGCATGCTGGTGCAATTATGGCCAGGTGCCTCCCCGCGCCCAGCCACAGGTCGGGAGCCGGCTGGACGCCGAGCGGTTCGTAGCAGCCGACGCTGCCGAGATTGAGCCGCGGGTAGCTCGCGTAGTGCTCGCGGTAGCCGGCGTCGTCGAGCTGGTAGAAATCGGCGACCGGCGGCTGGTCGGCGAGCGGGGCGCGCCGCCAGCGGTCGGTGACCGGCAGGTTGACGGCCAGCAGATCGATGATCAGGCCGAGCCCCAGGCACCAGCCGCCGATGCGGGCGTACCAGCGCCCGCGCTGCGCCGGCCGCTGCCGCCGCAGCCAGAGCGCCAGCGCGTTGATCGCGACGCGACATGCGTTGAAAAGACCGACCGCGAGGTTTGCGACGCCTAGGGCTGTTGATCACTTGGGCTCCATCAATCGCTTGGTCGACACGCACGCTCGGGACAGATCTGCCCGCTGCATCGACGCTATGGGCAGTCCTGTCCGGGCCAATTCTCGTCGACGAATAGCCTTTCTGGGGAAGGATTGTCTGTTTGAAGTAGCTGTCTTGAATATCCACAGCTTTTTTTTCGTGGTGTTGGTCGCAGAGAACAATCCGGCGTATGAAGAATACTGTGGTGTTCTGTCGAATGCCCCCGAGCAGACGCAAACCCGATCTAGAAGCGATAGAATGGCGTCACCGCCCGCCGCCGTCAACTCAACCGAAGGCGACGTTTGAACGCCTGCGCGACGATTCTTGACGCTTTCGAATAGGTCTTCCGGACCGCTTGCCGAAAACCCCAAGATCGGCGAAAAACATTACGTGCATTGCCGCCGCTGTCGAGCCGCGTCCAAGTGTCCGCGGTGATCGAGGTCAACGAAGGGCACCCGGAGGAGATATCCCGGATATCCAACAGCCTGATCGCCTTGCTCAACAGCAAGGATCCTGGCTGGGGCACATCCCGATACGACCTGCTCTACCACCCGGAGACCCGCAAAGCGCGATTCGTCCTGAACGGAACTCCGCTGTTCATTCGCACCCTGCTCGAGATGGTCGAGGTGCTGATGCAACCGGGAGGCCCCGTCGACGAGTGAGAGGAGGATCCCGTGGCTCGGTCGGTATTCGAGAGCGACCAAGGTCGCCGCGCGATCGTGGCCTGCTACGAGAAGGTGCTCGCGGAGGCGGCCTCCCGCTGTCCGCACCGTGTCGGGTGGTTGGCAAGGCCGAGTATCTGGACAAGGGCGAGAAGCCGCCGGTAGAAGTGGTGACCGAAGCGGGCTAGAACCCCATGGCGTTGAAGATGAACGGATAGGTGACGATCACCTCGCCGCCGCGGGGCGCCGGGAAGACCCAGCCCTTGATCGCGCCGATCATGCACTGCACTGCGCTCGGGCTGTTCATCGACGATGTAATGGTCTTGACGATGCTGACCCGGCCGGTCCTCGAGATGGTCCACTCGAAGACCACCTTGCCCGACAGCGACTGGTTCTTGAGCAGCTCCTTCTCGTAGCAGAACTGGATCTGGCCGATGCCCTTGTTGACGACCTTCTGGATCTCGGAGCGGTCGAGGTAGCCGCTGCCACGGGACTTCGATCCGCGCGAGACCTTGACCAGCCGGCCGCGCACCGCGCCGCCCTTGAGCTTGGAGAGCGTCCCCGGCCCGCCGCCGCCCTCGCGCAGGATCGAGGCCAGGCCCTTGGTCGACAGGCCGCCGCCCGAGCCGCCGAGCTGGATGCGGTTGGTCGGCCCCTTGCCGATCAAGCCCGAGACCTTGTACGAGGCTCCGCCGCCGCCGGGAACCTTGACCGCGTCGAGGTTGGAGACCGCGGCGACCAGGGTCTGGCCTCCGGCCGGGCCGCTCATCTTCGGGATCTTGCCGAGCGCGGCCAGGATCCCGGGCGACTCCTTCTTGGCCTGCGGGCTGGTCGTGCGCGAACGCACTGGTTGCGGCCGCTCCTTGGGCTCGGGCTCGGGCGCCTGGTCCTCGACCGCCGGCTCCTCCTTGGGCGGCGGCGCCTCCTGCGGCGGCGGCTCCGGCGCCTTGAGCTCGAGCTGCTTGGTGTCGATCTCGGCAAACCGATCCTCGGCGAGCTGCTGCACGGTCGGCGAGGGGAGCAGCAGCGACTGGATGTAGAGCGCCATCAGCACCAGGAAGTGCATGCCGAGCGCGGTGGTCGAGCTGAAGGCGACGCGCCTCATCTCGCGCCGCTGCTCGGCGTTGCTGATCAGGCCGGGCGGCACCTGCAGCAGATGTCTCGGCGGGTAGCCGAACCGGACCAGGTAGCTGTCCCGTCCGAGCTGCAGCGTCGCCAGGTCGCCGGCCTTGAGCCGCAGCACGCCGCGCTCGCCGCGCCAGTCGGTGATCTCGTCGAGAGCGCGGGTGGCGCCGCCCTGCCGCACCTTGCCCCTGGTGCCGTGGGCCACCGCGATCTCGGCGGTGCCGTCCAGGCGCAGGCGGGCCAGCCGGAAATTGCGCGGGACGCCCAGCTCGCGCGCGGTGGCCGGCGGCAAATCGCGGTTGAGCAGGTGTGCCTCGCCGCGCCGCAGCGTCGTCATCTCCCAGATGGCGTCGTCCCGGTACTGGATCAGCACCAGCGCCGGTCGGCCGCGCTGGTGCTCGTCGGCGCCGGGCTCGGTCAGCAGCAGCCTGAAGAGCGAGAAGCCGGCGGGCTGCTCCTCGTCCTCGTCATCGTCCTCGTCGGCGGCGGCGCTGCTGACAAAACGCTGCGGGCGCGGCAGCTCGGGCTCGAGCTCGACCTCGTCGCTGGGCCAGCCGCGCGGCGGCGGCGCCGCGTCCGAGATCGGAGCCGTCCACTCGCGCGGCGGCTCCTCTGCAGCCGAGATCGGCGCCGTCCATTCGCTCGACTGTTCTTCCACGGCCGAGATCGGGGCCGTCCACTCGCGCGGTTGCCGGCTCTCCTCGGGTCCGCTGCCATAGGGATCGACGTCGGCGGGCGGCCGGCGGGCGAGGTCGCCACCGAAGAGATCGGACGCACCCGCGTCCCCGATCTCGTCGCGAGCGACCCGTGATTGGCTGGCAGCGCGCTCGCGGGCCGCGGTCTGGTAGTCCGGATGGTCGATCTCGGTAGGTGCGCCGTGGATCGGCTCGGGCTCGTCGCCGACCGCGGCGGCAAGCCAGGCCTCGGGATCGGGTGCCCGCGATTCGGGGTCGGTCATGACGACGTGGTCGCCGGTTGCCACGACCTCGGTCGGGTCGTGCTGCAGCGGCCCCGGTTCCATGGGGTTGGTCGCGGCCACCTCGCCCAGATCGTCCGGCAGCGCGGCAGCGCTCGCCTCGTCGCCGCGCACGTATTTGAATTTGAGGCTATGACGGCCGATGGTGACGTCGTCGCGCTGGCTGATCACTACGCGATCGGCGATCGGCTGCCCGGCCACCAGCGTGCCGTTGGAGCTGCGCAGATCCTCGAGGTAGAGCTGGTTGCGGAACAGGGTGACCGCGGCGTGGCGGCGCGACACCATGTCGTCCTGCAGCACCACGTCGGCCGCCGGATCGCGCCCGATCTCGATCCGCGATCCCAGCGTCAGCTCGCTGCCGACGAACTTTCCCTCGCAAAAGACAAAGGTCTGGATGGCGCTGGTGCTGGCGCCGAGCGCAGGCTCGGGCGCTGCCTGCGGACGTGCTGGCTCCGGCGACTGCTCGGCCAGCAGCGACTGCTGGATGCTCTTCTTCGCCGCTGGCGACAGCCCGAGATCGCGGCCCCCGTGGGCATCGCCCGCCGTCCGGTAGCCGCGCGCCAGCGCGCGCACGGCCTTGAGCTGTTGCTGATAGTTCGCGCAGCTCTTGCAGGTCAGCAGATGGCGCCGTACCGCGAGGCGCTCCTGCTGAGAGAGTTGCCGGTCCAGCGCCTGCGACAACAGCAGCGTGATTTCCCGACACGCGGTCATCCGCGCTCCGACCTGGCGCCGCGACCAAACCACCGAGCCTCGAGGCACTGCCTCAGCCGCAGACGCGCGCGGTGCAACCGCACCCAGAGGTTGGTCGCCGAGATGCCGAGAATCTTACATGCCTCATCGCTGCTCATGCCATCTATCTCGCGCAGCGTGAAGGCGGCGGCCAGACCAGGCGGCAGCTCGGCCAGGCAGCCGCCCACCAGCTCGAACAGCTCGCGTTCGCCCAGCTCCGCCTCCGGATCCCTGGGCCAGGTGATCGGGGCCAAGCACCAGGCCCCGGCCCGGTCGAAGGGCTCCTCGGCCGCGTCTCCGCCGCGCTCAGCCAGCGCCGCGGCGGCCTCGGCGCTGACCCGTCGAAAGTGGTCGGCGATCTTGTGCTTGAGGATGCCCACCAGCCAGGTTTTTTCGCTCGAGGAGCCCTCGAAACGCTGGCGGTCTCGAAAGGCGGCGAGCAGCGCCTCCTGGACGAGATCCTCTGCGATGTCACGGCGGTGAACACGCACGACGGCAAAGCGATACAGCGCGTCGCCGTAGCGCTCGACCCACGATGCAGGGTCGCTGCCTTTATGCCGCTCGCTCACCTTCTGGTTCGTCGTCGCTGCGTGTGCCGGTTCAAGGGTGCCCATCCTATATCCGAAGGCTGCGGCCAAGACCAGGTTTTGCCGCGCGGCCGCGTCGGACCGGCGCGCGGCAGACAAAGTCCTTGCACATCGGCAATGGGTCTGCTATGTTGCGCCACTCTTTATGGGTTGGAGTGTAATTGGTTGATATATAAAGGGTTTTTGGGTATCGGAGGACGTCATGAAGGTGCGCGCCTCGGTCAAAAAAATCTGCGACAAGTGCAAGGTCGTCAAGCGGCGCGGCGTGGTGCGGATCATCTGCGAGAATAAGCGCCACAAGCAGCGCCAGGGTTGAGCGCATCTTCGAGGAGCTAGGACATGGCACGTATCGCTGGTGTGGACCTCCCGCGCAACAAACGGATCGAGGTCGCTCTCACCTACATCTACGGCATCGGTCGATCGAACTCGCGCAAGATCCTGACGGAGGCCAATGTCGATTTCAACCGGCGCACCGACGTGCTGACCGACGAAGAGGTGGTGCGCATCCGCGACGTCATCGATGCCAAGCACAAGGTCGAGGGCGACCTCCGGCGCGATGTCTCGATGAGCATCAAGCGGCTGATGGACCTGGGCACCTACCGCGGCCTGCGCCATCGCCGCGGGCTGCCGGCGCGCGGCCAGCGCACGCACACCAACGCCCGCACCCGCAAGGGCCCAAAGCGGACCATCGGTCGCAAGGGCGCCGCCGCCCCCAAGCCGACCACCACCTGAGTCATCAACGCGCCTTGAGATCGCTCGCCGCGGCGAGCGGTGGAGCGCAAGAGAGAGCAGATGGTCACACCAGGCAAGCCGAAGAAGAAGGTCAAGAAGAACGTCCAGAGCGGGATCGCCCATATCCAGGCGACGTTCAACAACACGGTGGTCACCATCACCGACGTCTCGGGCAACGTGCTGTCGTGGTCCAGCGCCGGCGCGCGCGGCTTCAAGGGCTCGCGCAAGTCGACGCCGTTTGCGGCGCAGGTCGCGGCCGAGGACGCGGCGCGCAAGGCCATGGACCACGGCATGCGGCAGCTCGCCGTCTACGTCAAGGGGCCGGGCGCCGGCCGCGAGGCGGCGCTGCGCGCGCTGGCGACGTCCGGGCTCAAGTTGAGCATGATCCGCGACGTCACACCGATCCCGCACAACGGTTGCCGCCCGCCCAAGCGGCGCCGGGTCTGACGGGATCTGCTGGTGGAGTGAAGGCCGACGGCGCCGTTGTCCGTCGGCCGAGGGGCTGTCCGACGACCCTTGGAAGTCCCGGCGGCGGGACAGCCCCTGGACAATGCAGCGCGCACGGCGGAGCCCGACTCGCCCGCGCGCCGGTGCTGGCCTCATGGTGAGGCGGCACGCGTGTTGGGTCGGGTCGGGGTGCCGCCGGCGGGCGAGCCCCCAGGGACACGCGGGCGCCGCATGGGCGCGCGCGCAAAGGAGTGGCATCCGTGGCACGTTATGTCGATTCGGCCTGCCGGCTGTGCAGGCGCGAGAACCTCAAGATGATGCTCAAGGGCGACCGCTGCTTCAGCGACAAGTGCGCGCTCGAGCGGCGCCCGTACCCGCCTGGCATGCACGGCCAGTCGCGCAAGAAGATCACCGACTACGGCATCCAATTGCGCGAGAAGCAGAAGGTCAAGCGCATGTACGGCATGCTCGAGCGGCAATTCCGCGTCTTCTACGCGCGCGCGGCGGCCATGAAGGGCAACACCGGCGAGAACCTGCTGCTCATGCTCGAGCGGCGCATGGACAACATGGTCTACCGGATGGGCTTCGCCGCCACGCGGTCCGAGGCGAGGCAACTCGTGCGCCACGGCCACTTCCGGGTCAACGGCCGCAAGACCACCATCCCGTCCCTGCTGATCAAGGCCGGCGACGTCGTCACCCTGCGCGAGCGGTCGAAGAAGAACGCCAAGCTGGCGGCCAATCTCGAGTCGGCCGAGAGGCGCGGCTTCCCGGGTTGGCTCGAGGTCAATCGGGAGGCGATGCAGGCAACGGTCAAGGCCTACCCGGCGCGCGACGAGATCACGATACCGATCCAGGAGCAGTTGATCGTCGAGCTCTACAGCAAGTAACCGGCGGATTCGCGGGGTCGGCGCGACCGAGCGCGACCCGCTGTTGGAGGCAAGTGGCATGTTAGCCCGAAATTGGCGCGATTTGATCAAGCCCAAGTCCGTCGTCGTCGATCGCGATTCGCTGACCGCGACCTACGGCAAGTTCGTGGCCGAGCCGCTCGAGCGCGGCTACGGCCAGACCCTGGGCAATGCGCTGCGGCGCATCCTGCTCTCGTCGCTGCAGGGCGCGGCGATCACCACGGTCAAGATCGAGGGCGCACTGCACGAGTTCCAGGCCATCGCCGACGTCAGCGAGGACGTCGCCGACATCGTGCTCAACCTCAAGGAGGTCGAGGTCGCCCTGGATCATCACGACCAGCGCACCATCCGCATCGACGCCAAGGGGCCGTGCGACGTGCGGGCGGCCGACATCGTGCACGACGATTCGATCACGCTGCTCAACCCCGAGCACCACATCGCGACCGTGGCCGAGGGCGGCACGCTCAAGATGGAAATGGTGGTCAGGCGCGGCCGCGGCTACGTCCCCGGCCAGCAGGTGCGGAGCGAGGGGCATCCGGTCGGCACCATCCAGGTCGACGCGCTGTTCTCGCCGGTGCGCAAGGTCAACTACAACGTGACCCACGCGCGCGTCGGGCAGCGGACCGACTTCGACAAGCTGACCCTCGAGGTCTGGACCGACGGCTCGATCAAGCCCGAGGACGCGGTCGGGCTGGCGGCCAAGATCCTCAAGGAGCAGGTGACTATCTTCATCAACTTCCCGGAGGAGATCGAGCCCGAGCTGCCGGAGCTGGAGACCAAGATCGAGGCCTTCAACGAGAACCTGCTGCGCTCGGTCGACGAGCTCGAGCTGAGCGTGCGCTCGGCCAACTGCCTGCAGAACGCCAACATCAAGCTGATCGGCGATCTGGTGCAGAAGAGCGAGAGCGAGATGCTCAAGACCAAGAACTTCGGCCGCAAGTCGCTCAAGGAGATCAAGGAGATCCTGTCCGAGATGGGGCTCAGCCTGGGCATGAAGCTCGAGAGCTGGCCACCCAAGGAGCGCGCGCCCAAGCCGCCGCCGCAGAGTTAACAGGGAGTGAGTCATGCGCCACCTCAACCAGGGACGAAAGCTCAACCGCACGTCGCCGCACCGCCGGGCGATGTTTCGCAACATGGTGACCTCGCTGTTGATCCACGAGCGCATCATGACGACCGACGCCAAGGCCAAGGAGCTGCGGCGCTACGCCGACAAGCTGATCACGCTTGGCAAGCGCGGCGATCTTCACGCCCGGCGCCAGGCGTTTCGCCTGGTGCGTGACCACGAGGCGCTGCACAAGCTGTTCAGCGATCTCGGCGAGCGTTTTCGCGGTCGGCCGGGCGGCTTCACCCGCATCACCAAGATCGGTCGGCGCCGCGGCGATGCGGCGCCGATGTCGGTGATCGAGCTGGTCGAGATGGCGACCCAGCACGAGGCGGAGAAGCCGACCGAGACCAAGCCGGCCAAGCGCGCCGACAAGAAGGCGACCAAAGAGAAGCCGACCGAGGCCAAGCCGGCCAAGCGCGCCGAGAATAAGGCCGCCAAGGACAAGGCGACCACGGACAAGGCCGACCGCAAGGCCACCCGCAGCGCCAGGACCGCGAGTAGCAAGAAGGGCTCGGGCCAGGACGGCAAGTAGCTCGCGCTGTCGCGTGTCAGCTCCAGTCACGAGGGAGCGAGCCATGCCTCGTCGCAAGAAGCTCGACCTGGATCCGGTGATCGAGGGGCTGATTTCCGAGATCGAGTTCCGGGTCGCGCGCACCGTCAAGGAAGGGTTCTTCGACCTCGGGCGCCGTCTCGACCGGCTGGAGAGGCAACTGGCGGGTCGCGGCGGCCGGGTGCAGGCCAGCCAGGACATCCAGC
>JAFGSX010000426.1 GCA_016934455.1 Deltaproteobacteria bacterium | reverse complement strand
GGCCCGGCACCAGCTCGAGCGGCACCTCGACGGAGCTTTCTGGCGAGTTGTGCTCGATCAGCTCGCCGATCGGATCGGGCGCGGCCGGGCTCGAGCGGTCGGGCGGCGGCGAATTGTGCTCGACCACCGACGAAGTCGGCGCGCTCGATTCGTCGAGCAGGCCAAAGACGTCGTCACCGGCCGCCGGCGCCGCCGCCGGCAGGGCCCGACCGCAGCTCGGGCACTGCCTCGGATTGCCCAGCAGCGGAGCGTCGCAAAACGGACACGGCATCGTGACCTCGTCCTACGGTTGTCCCTCGCGCGAGGTGCCGCGGATCTCCTTTCGCAGGCGGTTCTGGAAATCGGCAAAGCTCTGCGGTGGCTCGCGCGGCACATAGGTGCCAAACCAGTAGCGGACCCCCGCGATCTCGGTGTAGCCGACGCGCCAGAGATTGCCGCTCTTGCGATCGAGGAGCAGCGTTGCCTGCGGTGTGTCGACGATGGTGAAATCGCCCTCTGCCTGTCCGGCCTGCGGTGTCTGATGGATCTGCGCCCGCGCCAACTGGAGACCGGCCGCCGCAGCTACCAGCAGCGCCACCACCGCCGCCGCGATGGTCGAGACGCGCCAGATCGAACCGAACATGCCGCCTCCTCGCGACCTGAACGTCGCAACGCGCACAACGTCGCCGCTGTCGCAACCGCCCTGACCGCGATATGCTAGCGTAAAACGCTGGCAGATGACAGCAGCAGCGTAAGCTGCGGATGACAAAGGGATGACGATGCGACCTCTCGATGGTGTGCGCGTGCTCGACCTGAGCCGCGTCCTGGCGGGTCCCTACTGCACACTGATGCTGGCCGACATGGGTGCCGAGGTGATCAAGGTCGAGCACCCCAAGGGCGGCGACGAGACGCGGCGCTTCGGCCCGCCCTTCGTGGGCAGCGAGAGCGCGTACTTCCTCAGCATCAACCACGGCAAGCGATCGATCGCGATCGACTTCAAGCACCCGGACGGACTGGCGCTGGTCAAGCGGCTGGCGGCGATCAGCGACGTGGTGGTCGAGAACTTTCGGCCCGGAGTGCTGGCCAAGCTGGGTCTCGGCGAGCGCGAATTGCTAGAGCAGCACCCGCGCCTGATCTATGTCTCGATCACCGGCTTCGGCCACTCGGGCGACGCGAGCTACGTCTCCAAGCCGGGTTACGACCCGGTCCTGCAGTGCATGGGGGGCATCGCGTCGCTCACCGGTCCCGCCGACGGCATGCCGTACAAGGCCGGCGCCTCGATCGCCGACGTGGTGGGGGGGATCTACGGCGCCTACGGCACGGTGCTGGCGCTGCTGGCGCGCGACCGAACCGGACGCGGGCAGCACGTCGACGTGTCGATGCTCGACGGCCAGGTCTCGCTGCTCGCCTACCACGCTGGGGCGGTCGCGGCCACCGGCCGGCCACCGACCCGGTACGGCAACTCGCACCCGACCATCGTGCCCTACAAGATCTTCGAGGCGGCCGACGGCTGGGTCGTGATCGGGGCAGCCAACGACAAGTTCTTTGGCAACCTGGCGCGGTTGCTCGGCCACGAGGAGTGGCTGGCCGACCCGCGCTTCGCCAGCAACCCGAGCCGGGTCGAGAACCGGGATGCTCTGGTCGCCCAGATCGACCCGATCATCAAGACGCGCACGGTCCAGGACTGGCTCGAGACGCTGGAACAGGCCGGGGTGCCGGCAGGCCCGGTGCTCGACGTCGCCCAGGTCATGCGGCTGCCGCACCTGCGCGCGAGAGAGATGGTGGTCGAGGTCAACCACCCGACCGCCGGACCGTTCGCGGTCACCGGGGTGCCGGTCAAGCTCTCGGACACACCCGGCCGGGTGGACGGGCCGCCGCCGCTGCTGGGCGCGGACACCGACCAGGTGCTGAACGGGCTGCTGCAACTCGACGCGGCCGAGATCGCGCGCCTGCGCGCCGCCGGCGCGATCGGCTAGGTGGACAGCAGAGGGCAGCGCCGGCACCGCAAACACGCCCCTTGCGCGCGCGCTGATGGCGATTACCTTATCGGCAAGGGAGGCGACGCCGACCATGTTTGGACGCGGCATTAAGCTGTTCAGGCTCTTCGGTATCCAGGTCGAGCTGCACTGGACATTCCTGCTGGCGCTGGTGCTGTGGGGCGTTCTCGGCCGGTTCGGTTTTGCCGCGAATCTCCTGCTCGGCCTGACCGTCTTCGGATCGGTGCTGGTGCACGAGCTGGGTCACAGCCTGGTCGCAATGCGGCGGCAGGTGCGCATCGCCGGCATCGAGCTGCACTTCTTCGGTGGCGTGGCCAAGATGGTCGATCTGCCGCGCAACCCGCGCGACGAGATCGCGATCGCCGCGGCCGGCCCGCTGACCAGCCTGGGGCTGGCGGTGCTGGCGGGGACGTCGTGGTGGCTGACCGGGCTGGCACCGCTGGCCTGGGTGGCCCAGGTCAACCTGACGCTCGCGATCTTCAACCTGCTGCCGGCGCTGCCGATGGATGGAGGCCGGATCTTCCGCGCCGCGCTGCAGACGCGGCTGGGTGGACTGCGCGCGACCCGCATCGCATCCACCGTCGCGCGCGGCTTTGCCGTCGCGATCGCCGTGCTCGGTCTGTTCACAGACCCGTTCCTGGTGCTGCTGGCGGTGCTGCTGTGGACCATGGCCGGCCAGGAGCGACGCCTGGCCGAATGGCGCCACCTCGAGGCGACCGGCCTGCCGCAGGTCAAGATCGTGTTCCGCGACGCCTTCGGCCGCACGATGGTGGTCGAGGACATCGGCCAGCGCTGGTGACCTCGCCGCCACCGATCACTTGTTGAACGCGCCCAAATGTCTTTTACTGTATCGATGCCTCGCACCGACTCCGTGAACCGATTCGCCGTGTTGCGCACCACCACCACGCCGGCCGACCCCGCGGGCAGATCTCCGGCGGCGAGCCCGCCGACCGATACGGCCGTCGCAGCGCCACCGCTCGCCTCGGTCGCCGACACCGCGCCGACCACCCCCGGTCGCGCCAACCTGTCCTCGGTCCGGGCGCGATTGCCGTGGGCGATAGCGCCGAGGCGCACCGCCATCTGGCAGCCGGTCGACCGCAGCGCGCTGAAGCGCCCGATCGCCACGGCGGGCGCCGCGCCGATCACTTCCTCGATCGCGATCGGCACTCGGGTCGAGGCTGCGATCGGAGGAGTGCGCATCGCTGGCACGCTGGAGGGCTTTGACTACCGCGGCCGGGCCGTGCTGCTGGATGGCACCGGCCAGCGCCGGATCGCCGGTTTCGACAATGTCATTGCCCGCAGCCCGCACCGGGCAGCTCCGTTCTGTCTCGACGCGCTGCCGCCGGAAGCCCTGGCCAAGGCGCCGGCCTCTCTGGCGCGGGCGATGCGTCAAGCCCTGGAACTCAAGGTCAATGGCAACCATACAGCGCGTGAGTACATCGACCGTTTTCATGAGCTGGGCTACGAGGTCTACATCGTCGGTGGCTGCGTGCGCGACGCGATCAGCCTGCTGGCGCGCGACCCCAATGCCACCCCGTATCAGATCCTGCCTTTGATCAACGACATCGACATCGTGACCACCGCCCCGCCGCCGGTGGCGCGACATCTGTGCGAGAAGCTGGCGCCCGAGCTGCGCCAGGGCGGGGTCTGGTCGCCCCCCTTCGTAGAGCAATTTGGAGTGGTGCTGGCTGGCGGCAAGAAGGCCGGCCTGGCCGACAGCGAGGGCATCGACATCGCCTGCATGAAACGGACGGGGATCTACGACGAGGCGGCGGTTCACCCCGACACCAATGAGAAGGCTTTTCCGACCACCTTTGGCCACGATCTGCTGGCCGATGCCCAGTTGCGAGATTTCTGCGCCAATGCGCTGTACTACGACCCGCTCAACGACGTGGTGGTCGATCCCTCGACGCGCGGTATCGCCGACGCCGAAAACAACCTGCTGCACGTGGTCAAGCCACAGCGCGATCACCTGGCCGAGCCGTCGCTCTCGGCGCGCTTCTACAAGTTCAGGCTGCGCGGCTGGGAGACCGACGGCGAGACGCTGGCCATCATCCGCCGCCACTGCCAGATGGCCTTTTTGCCCAAGAACGGCAAGCAGTGCTACGCGCTGACCAGCGTGCTCGGCCGGGTCGCGCCCAAGGATGCCAACACCCGCGCCGCGGTCGAAGCCTGGCTCAAGCAACTCGAGCAGGTCATGGAGTTCGACGGCGTCGGCGACCTGTTTCGCAAATCGATCCGCGGCCGCACCCGAGAATGGGTGATCGAGCAGGTGCTCAAGCGCACCCGGATGGGTGCCGGCGCGCCCCATGTACCGGCGCCAGCCGGGGGTGATGCATGAGCCCGGTGACGATCCTCGAGCTGTTTCGCGGCGACGACGGCACCTGGGAGGCGGCGGTGGAACCGGTGCGCGGTGGCAACGATCTCGACGCGGTCGACGACCTGGCGTCCTACCCGAGCGAGCGTGCGCCGGTGCGCGTGCTCGGCGCGACGCGCACGCTGACCGTTTACCGCGATGGCGAGCGGGCCTTTGTCAGCTACGACGAGGCGTTGCCCGGTTAGGGCGCGGTTGCGCCGTTTCCGGCGTCGGGCGCCGCCTTGGGTTTGGCGACGCGCTCGATGTGCACCTTGACCTTGGGCAGATCTCCGATCCGCACCACCTCCCTCGGCAATCCGAACAGGCGCAGACCGACGCTGTGGGTGCTGCCCAGCCGTGGCGGCTTGTCAAACTGCGGCTCGGCGTAGACGTCTCCCTGCACCAGCTTCTCGACCAGGCGCAGCGGCCCGCGCACCGTGATCTCGATGCTCTTGGGATCGATCACAGCACCCTCGATGCTGGCCGCCACCACGGGCACCTCGAGCTGCTGTTCGATAATCTCCTCGACGATGTGCACGGTCACCGCCACCGGATCGGTCTGGCTGATGCGCATGCTGGGCGCCGGCAGCCGGATCGGCACCCGCCGGGTGACGGTCTGGGTGACCTCGGCGATGTCGATCGGCTCGGTCTCCAGGAAATCGGTGCGCTCGACCAGGCTGGTCGGCCCGATCAGGGTCATCTCGCGATCGCTCAGGGTGTAGCGATCGATGCGATAGCCGTGAGCCACGCGGCCCTTGAGGATGGGCGTGATCGGGACCAGCCGGCTCTCCTCCTTCTCGAGGCGCACCGCGATGTAGGACGGCGAGATCGACGACATCGAGACGTTGCTCGGGATGCCGCTGAACATCTCGCGCTGCAGGAACAGCGTCGAGGCGCCGATGCCAAAGGGGGTCAGGTCGATCTGCACCACGCCCAGCTTGCTCGCGGTCAGCGAGTCGACCACGGCCTTGGGGCCGACGATGGCGATCTCGACCTGGCGCGCGATCTCGTTGGTCTGCACCACGCCCTTGGGGATCTGCAGCTCGATCGGCAGCACCAGGTTCTTGCGCTCCTGCTTGCCCTCGCGCACGAAGTAGAAGAGCACCAGGCTGGCCAGCAGCGACACGATCTTGATGCCGATGTTCTCGACGAAGATACGGCGCAGGAAGAGTCGCAGCTTGTTCATCGCCGGTCGCCCTCGATCATGCCGGAACCTGGCTGCGCGCGCTGGACATGCGGGCCGGGGCGAACAGCGTGGTCAGCACCTTGCGCAGGGTCGGCGGATCGAGGTCGCGCGTGATCTGGCCCTCGACCGCCAGCGAGACCCGGCCGCTCTCCTCGCTCACCACCACCGCCACCGCATCGACCTCCTCGGTCAACCCGATCGCCGCGCGGTGCCGCGTGCCCAGGGTCTTCGACACCGCCGGATTGGCTGTCAGCGGCAGAAAGACCCCGGCCGCGGCCACCCGACCGTGCTGAATGATCACCGCGCCGTCGTGGATCGGCGAGCGGGTGTGAAATATCGAGAGCAGGATCTCGCGCGAGACCCGGGCATCTACCAGCACCCCCTCCTGGACATAGTCGTTGAGGTCGGCCATGCG
>JAFGSX010000425.1 GCA_016934455.1 Deltaproteobacteria bacterium | reverse complement strand
CCCTCGCCGCCCTCGCCGCCCTCGCCGAACAGCGGACCCTGATAGGTCGCGTGCATGAAATCGTAGAGCACCGCGATCCGGTCAAATGCCGCCTTGAGCGAGGGGCCGCCAGCCGAGCCGGCGCGCTGGTCGATCGCCATGGCCGGAGTCCACCCCGGCGTGACGTCGAGGTACGAGGCATTGGGCGCGTAGCCGGCTCGAATAGCCGTGCTCTCGACCTGGGCGAAGCCGACCATGCGATCGGCGGCGATTCGAAACGCCTGCTGCTGGGTGCCCGGATGATACCAGGCCAGCTTGCGGGCGCCGGCGGCGTCCACGGCGATGGCGGTGGCGTCGAACAGCGGGCTCGGGTACTGCGGACCGTTGTCCGGATACATGTCGGTGTAGTTCTCGTGCAGCGCGATCAGTTGGCCGCGCGCGGTCGCGGCCAGGACGAACGCCGCCATGTCGGCGTCGCTGCCGTAGGCGGGATTGGCCGGATGATGGTCGGGCAAGCCCTGGTCATAGCCATGGCATTGCCAGTCGTGAAAGATCCAGGCGAGCTGCTCCAGGCCATACTCGTGGTACTGCCGCACCATGGTCGCGGCCCGGCGATAACCGAGGGCAGCGCGGCGACCCGGGTGCATGTAACCGGGCCCGATGATGGAGTAAGCGCCAATGCCGTTCCAGGCGCCGGTGCCGCTGTTGTAGCTCATGGCCGTGGCCACGCCGTCGACCAGCTCGTCGTAGAAAAAGCCGTTGCCGCCCTGGCTGGTCGAAAAATCGCCCTGCGAGTCGTAGCTGGCGCCGTCGGCCGCCGCGATCGTCAGGCGCAGCGTCGTGGAGTCGCAGTTGATGTCCCCCACCGGCCGCAGTTCCACCTGCACTTCATCGCCCGCGGCCAGGGTCAGGTCGTGCGCCGACTGGTGCTGCTGGTAGTCATCGGCCGCGATGCGAACCCGCTCGATCGCGCCCGCCTCATACGATCCCAGGCGCAGCACCACCAGCACGCCGTCGCCGCAGGTGGAGGCGGCAGGTCGCGACGCGGCCAACGTCACGTGCGCGGTGCCGGCAGCGGCGGCCGGTGTCTGCCAGCGCAGCAGCACCGCCTCGGACGGGCCAAAGCGGTGATGCTGCCCCCAGACGTCGGCCACCAGCCGGGGCGAGAGCGCCGAGCGCCAGGCCGAGGCCGGCGCGGTCGGCTCGGGCAAGACCGCGGCGAGGTCGTCGCTCAGGGTCAGGTAGGCCTGCTCGCGCAGCGGTGCGCAGGTGCCGTCGGTCATCGGCCACAGCTCGCTGCGGCTGTGCGCCTGCAGCCGGCCCGAGCCGTCCGGTCCACCGACAACGGCGCGCACGACGCCCGACGACGAGACCGTGCGATCGAGGTAGGCAGAGAGATAGACACCGTCCGCGAGCACCGCGATCGGCTCGACCAGATAGGGTAGCTGGATGACCTCGGCGCCGACCATGCCGGCGCCGTGGCCGAGATCGACGCCGGCGTAGCCCGCGCCCGCAGCGACGCTGCCGTCAGATTCGAAGGCGATGGCGAGCGCCGCCCCGACCAGTCCCAGACGAAAACGCTTGTTTACCGTCACGCCCGAGATCAGCTCCGTGTAATCGAGCGTCACCTCCTGGCCGACCAGACCGTGGACGAACTGCTGCACCACGCCGCGGCTCGCCACGGCCTCGGGCTCGACCAGCGAGCCATCGGCCTCGCGCCAGCGCAGCCCGGCGCCCGCGATCGCGACGATCGGCGTCCGCTGCCCGATCGCCGCCTCGACGCGCAGCAGGCCGGCGGTCACCTCGTGCTGCGTGACGTCGAGCAGATAGCGGACCGGCTCGTCAGTCGCCGCCGCAAAGCTGTAAACGCCGTTGGCCGCGTCGTAGGCGACGGACGCGGTCGCGTTCGATCGCGCGGCGTGGGGCGGCGTGGCCGCCAGACCCCGGCTCGAGCAGCAGCCCGCAGCGATCGCTGCACAGAGCCAGATACGGGTGTGCATGGGGCGCCTCCAGCGTGCGCTGCTCCGGCCGTCGCCAGGTGTGGTACTCGGCCCAGCTCCGACTCCCTCTCGTTCAGCGGACGAAGATCATCCCCTGATGGCTATTGCCTAGATTGCCGTCGATAGCGCACTGGTTGTCACTCGAGAGCAAGAGCCCGCCGGGTGCGAGTCCGCAGCATTCCGAAAACCATGCTTGGTCGCTCAAAAAGAAGAGACTGGTTTTTTCGGTGTAACCCAGATAACCCAGCCTGGTCGGGCTTGCCAGGCAGTCGCCGAACACGTCGGTGGCGTTGTCCACTTGGTAAGCGCGTGCGCAATATTCAGTGACAAAATACCGCGGCAGCGCCATCAGAAAAACGTGCTGCCGCCACAGATAGCCAGCAGCCCGGTCGCCGATCAGCATCTGCGAGATGGTGAAGCCCGCGGGTACTGTGGCAAGCGAATAGGGATTGTCCAGTCCGTCGACCGAACCTGTATTTGACATCCAACCAAAAGTCGACGACGTCCCCCCCTTTACGGATCGGCCTACCAGCATATAGCCGCCGCCGTCGGTGCCCATGTCGCAGTAGACGTGTTGCTGCGGCAAAGGCCCCTGCGGACCGTCCGGATCCACCGCGTAACGGCCGTCGATGCGGCGGCCGGCTGCCTTGTGGGCAGCGCACGACGATGCTGCCGGAAAAGCGTAAAAATCGTTATTTCGAAGGCCAATAAAAGCAAACCGATCGTCCACAACAGAAGTCGCATTGGATAGCACCGTCGATGCATTTTCTGCCCCGACAGCGACCACCGAGCACAAGGCGGAGCATTCGTTGCAGAAGTCTACAAATCCCAGGCGATAGCTGCCGTTGACGGTCTGGAGGTTGGTGCCCTCCAGCGGGCAATTACTGGTGATCGATAGCCCAGGGACCAACTCTTGCCAGCGCTCGCGGCCATAGTCGGTCACCGCGGTTGGCGCGTTGAACAACGCTGGCAGACTGGCAGCGCCGATCCCCAGCCGCATGAATGTTCTTGTGGGGCCGCCGACGATGCTGATCAGCATCTCGTCAAACGGCAAAAACGCTGCCTCCAGCTTGGCATCGACCATGGATTCGTCGAGTGAGCTCTGATTGAGCGTCGAGTTGTCGGTCCACATTGGAGACGAGTACACAAGATCTTGTGTGCCGGTTTTCGCCTTGATCGCCAGAGCCCAGCCGCCCTGGGCGCTGGTCATGTCGCAGTAGACCCGCTGCAGCGCGGCTTCTTCATTGGGACCGTCCAAATCGAGCACATAGACGTCGCTGAGGACGCCTGTGCAGCCATTGGCGATCACCGCGCAGTTGGGCGGCGGGACAATCCGTATGGTCATGGTAAACGGTTCGCTCCAGTCGATGCCATCGCAGGCGCGAAACTCGAAGCTATCAACTGCCTCCGTCGCGGAGTAAAACGGATGGTACTGATAGCAACCGACTCCAGCGCGCCATTGCAGTGTACCCAGCCGAGGTTGGGTAACGATCAAATAGTCGACAGGTCTGCCCTCGGGATCCTGCGCCAGCTCGGGCAGCGCGATCGGCACGCAGGCGACTGCTGGCGCGTCAAACGCGACCTGGACCGGCGGCTGGTTCTCCGGCCCGGAATCGGGGATCATCGAGCCATCCGTCGAAACAATCCCGTTGTCAGCCGCGACCGGCGCGTCCGCGGCTACGGCATCGAACCACATCAGCTCGAACGAAACGCGATCGGCCACAGCGCCGTCGGCTAGGACAACGTCCGATATCTGGCGATCACCTGCGATCGCGTCGGGCGTCGGCGCACCGTCGGCAGCGCCGCGGTCGATCGCGGAGGCGTCGGTCGCCGCGGCGCGGTCGCTGCTGGCCGCGTCCGTGACAGAAACGAGCTGGCAGGTCGCCTCCAGGCAGCGATAGCCGGAGGGACAGTCGGTATCGTCCTGGCACTTCTCTCCGAAGCCGGGGCTGCCCGCACACCATCCGCACGCTGCCAGCCATGCGCCGCACAAGTACAGGACGCCCAGGCGCCAGATCGGGTCGCGTGCTTTTCTGGGTTTGGAGTCTTGTTGCATGCTGCGCCCCCAGACCGCCCCCACAGTCAGATATTGTACTCCGCTCGCTCGATCAGCTCGCGCTGCATGTCCTGGTAAAGGGTGACGAAGTAGGCGTTGTAGCCGGAGATGCGCACCAGCAGATCGCGATAGGCCTCGGGGTGGGCCATGGCGTCGCGCAGGGTGGCGGTATCCACCGCGTTGAGCTGGATCTGCATACCGCCCAGCTCGAAATAGCTCTTCACGTAGGCGACCAGCTCGTCCACGGTCGCGGCGCGATCGCTGCCCGGCCGCGGCACCACCTTGATGTTGAAAGCCAGGTTGTTGTCGCAGTTGCGGTGGTCGAGCCGCGCCACGTCGCGGATGTTGTCGAGCAGGTTCTTGGAGGCGTGCGGCTCGGGCGTCAGCCCCGGCGTGAACGCCTTGCCCGCCAGCCGGCCCGACGGCAGCGCGCCGGTCAACGCCCCGAAGGCGGCGTGATTTGACATCGACCAGAAACCCGTGGTGTAGGGCCCGCCGCGGTGGTTGAGCCGCGCGCCGAACAGGTCGTGGATGGTCGCGGCCACGCGGTTGGCCATGGCCACCGCCGCGTCGTCGCCCGAGCCGAACAGGCGCACCTTGTTGCGCGCCAGCGCGTGCAGCCGGGCATGGCCCTCGAAGTTGGCGTCGACCGCCTGTTTCAGCTCGGCCAGCGAGACCTGCCCCTGGTCGTAGACGAGCTGCTCGATGACCAGCAACGAGTCGGTGATGTCGGCCAGTCCGATGACGGCCACTCCCGAGGTGTTGTAGCGCGCGCCGCCGTGCGTCGCGTCTCTGCCGTGCTCGATGCAGCCGTCGATCAGCGACGACAGCAGCGGCGTCGGCCGCAGCAGGGTGTGGGCGTGGCCGAGAATGTTGTTGTACTCGACCGACTGCTCGACCAAGAAGCGCAGTTGCTGTTCGAAAGCCGCGTAGAAATCCTCGAACGTCGCAAAGGCACCCTGCTCGATGGCGCCGGTCCTCGGCCCCACGTCCCAGCGCATCAGCGGATGGCGGCCGTTGTTGAGCGCCATCTCCAGCGCCGCCACCGCGTTGAACATCATGCAGTTGGTCATGCCCATGTGCCTGCCCGAGATGGTGGCCTCGACGCAGCCGGTGGCGGACCAATCGCGCAGGTGCTCGGGCGGATAACCAAAGGCCGCCAGGCTGTCCATCACCGCGACGTCGTTGTGCATCGACGGGGTGGCCGTGGTGGCGAGATTGACCTCGCACAGCCGCCGCAGATAGGTGTCGCTGTTGATGCCCGGGTGGAAGCGGGCGTTGACGTTGGGCTCGCGCGTCCCGAACAGCTCCGTCACCTTGAGAAAGATGTAGGTCATGTCGTTGACGGCGCATGTGCCGTCGGGCTTGACACCTCCCAGCGTCACCGCCTCGGAGCTCGAGGTGCCGCAGAACAGGTAGTTGCCGATGTCGGGCGACAGCGGCACCTGGTCCATGTGCTGGCCGTACAGGCAGCCGGCCAGCTCGATGGCGTGCTCGACGTAGGTCTCGCGCTCGGCCGCTGTCTGCAGCTTGTGCAGGTCGGCTTCGAAGTAGGGCTGAAAGAACTGGTCGAGGCGGCCGAACGAGAGGCCGGTATTGGTGTTCTCCATGTGCAGCGCGACCCAGCCGAGCCAGACCGTGTGCATGGCCTCGTCCAGGGTCGTGGCCGGGAACTCCGGTACCCGCTGACAGGCGGCGGCCATGCGTTCGAGCTCGGCCCTGCGTTTGGCGTCGGGCTCCGACTCGGCCAGGCGCTTGGCCTCGGCCGAGCAGTTGCGGGCATAGGCGATCAGCCCCTCGAGACAGAGGATCATGGCGCGCCAGGTATCGCGCTGCCTCTGGTCGGCTCCGCTCTCGTCCGCCGCCGCCAGCCTGACCGCGATCTCGTCGATGATGCCGCGCGCGCCCAGCCTCAGCAGCTTCGGGAAATCGAGGATGGTGTGCGAGATGGAGAGCCGCTTCCACAGAAAGTAGACCGCCCAGCGGTTCTCGAGCTGCTGGCACAGCGGCTCGTCGTAGCGCTCCCTCACCCAGTCGTGGAAATTGCGCTTGATCCAGAACGGCAGCAGCTCGTGGTGCAGGATCCGGCGCGTCTGGTCCGAGATCTCGTACGGGCGCAGCTCGCGGTACGGGATGGAGAGCAGCTCGCCCCAGAACATGCAGGCCTGGCCGTCGCCGTAGAGCAGAACTCCGATCTCCTTGGTGGTGTGGCTGCCGGCGAGCAAGCTGTGCTCCCGCACGATGGGCCGCCGGTGTTCCATCAGGTGCTTTAAAGCCATGGCCTGCCTCAGCTCGGGCACCCACGGCTTGCCGTCGCGGTCGGTCTCGAAACCGTGCTCTCGATACCACTGCGTCAGAAGCTGCAGCCGCTCGCAGCAGATCTCGGGCCGATCGCGCAGGTGCGCCTCGCGGTAGCGCCTGAGCCGCGGGAAATCGTCGAGCGAGTAGCGGGCTAGATAGGGATCGTCGAGATAGCGCACGCCCGGATCGACCCGGCTGGCGGTCAGATGCTCGGCCCTGCGCCGCGCCAGCACCGCGCAGCGCTTCTCGTCGAGCGCCGGCGCCTCTCGCCGCCGCTCCGTCTCCCGCTGCGCGCGCTGCTGCTGGCCGAGCCGGCGGTGATGCTCCTCGAGCAGGATCGAGACAAAAAAGTTGAAGAGGTTGAGGCAGGCCAGGTTGCCGCGCATGCGCATCTTGTTGCGCAGCAGCATGTTCATGGTCTCGTTGGGCGTCACCCGCAGCATCTCGCGCACGACGGCGTCGTCGCGCAGGATCATGACGGTGTCGGGCTGCGCCGGCAGGCAACCGAGCGCCCGCACCTTGCCCTGGTCGAAGACGATGCCGACCTCGACGCTGCCGCTCTCGGTGCAAAAACCGATCGCGAAGTCGAACCAGCCGTCGGCATGGCGCAGCCAGCGCCGCAGCGAGGGCCGCCGGTTGTAATTGAAGGCCAGCAGAGAGAGCAGCGATCGCACCAGGTAATGGGTGCTCAGGTGGCGGGCGCGCCTGGTTGTGCCGACGTCCGAGGCGATCGGTTCAGCGCTCATCGTTCCCCTCCTCCGGTCTCGATCCCGGCGCGGTGCAGGATGGCCTCGAGCCGCGCCACGTGGCCGCGCTCCAGCCAGCGTCGCAGCTCCGGCCTCCGCGCCGCCTCGCTGGCCGCGCCGAGCTTGGCCGCCTTGTCCGGCCACAGCGGATTGTAGTCCAGCAGACGGCAGCGGTGCACACCGCAACCGCGCAAGAACTCGGCCAGCGCCCGGACGTTGCCATCGCTATCCGTGATCCCGGGCACCAGCGGCGTGCGCGGCAGCAGCTCGAGAACGCCGCCCTCGGCGACCGCCTGCAACCGCCTGAAGTTGTCCAGGATCACGCGGTTCGAGGCGCCGCAGTGCGAGCGGTGCGCGTCGTCGTCCATCAGCTTTATGTCGTAGTAGACCGCATCGAGATAGGGCAGCGCCGCCGAGGCAAAGCGCTTCCAGTCGAAGAGCCCGCAGGTCTGCAGCAGGGTGTGAACGCCGGCTGCCTTGAGCGCACGCAGCAGCTCACCGAGGTAGTCCATGAACAGCGTCGGCTCGCCGCCGCTCAGCGTCACGCCTCCGCCCGAGGTGTCGAAGAAGACCCGGTACGGAGCCACGGCGGCTAACACCTGCTCGACGCTGCGCGTCTCGCCCACCGTCTCCAGCGCGCCCGCTGGACAGGCGGCGGCACACGCCAGGCAGCGGTCGCAGCGCTCCCGGTCCACGAAGCCGGGATCCGCGCGCGACAGCGCGCCGCGCCCGCAGACCTCGAGGCAACTCTCGCAGCCGACGCAGCGGGCGGGGTCGAAGCTCAGCTCGACCCCGGGCCGCTGCGCCTCCGGGTTGTGGCACCAGGCGCAGCGCAGCGGGCAACCTTTGAAAAAGACCACGGCCCGGATGCCGGGCCCGTCGTCGAGCGCATTGCCCTTGATGTCGACGATCAGGGGGGGCCGCTCGGGAGCGTCGGATCCGGGATCTGGCACGGCTGGCACACCTCGCCCCAAAGGTCTCTGATCGCATCGCCGCCTGCAACGTAGCAGAGCGCGCGCCGGCCAACCAGCCGGCACGCCGCAAACCGGAACGCCGAAAACCAGGCCTTGACCGGAAGACGCGCTCTTGCTACAGTTTTTATTGAGACTATTTCTCAATAGCGGAGAAGCAGTGGCAGGCGCTGGATCCGGCATCGATCGCTTTCGCGCCTTCCTGCGCGACCGCTCGCTGCGCGTCACCGAGGTGCGCGAGCGGGTCGCCCTGGCGGTGCTGCAGCGGCATGGCCACTTCGACGTCGACGAGGTGGTGGCCGAGCTGCGGCGCGGCGGCACCCGCGCCTCGCGCGCCACGGTCTACCGCGCGCTGCCCCTGCTCGAGCAGGCCGGGCTGATCGCGGCGACGACCGGCCAGCGCGAGCGGCAGCGCTACGAGCGCGCGCTCGACCGCCGCCACCACGATCACCTGGTGTGCACCCGCTGCAAGCGGGTGGTCGAGTTCGAGTACCCGGCCTTCGAGATATTGCAGCATAAAGTAGCTGAAATGTATGGGTTTTTGTTGACCAGTCACACGCACCAGCTATTCGGGCTGTGCCCGGCGTGCCGGCGGCGAGAGGGGGCCTCGAGGGTCCGACATAGATGAAATTAGATCTCAACAAGGGACCACGCCTCAACCTGCTCGGCTGTCGGCCGGGCGATTGGGTGCGCATCGTCAGCATCGACGCCGGCGCCGGCGCCGCCCTCAACCTATCGCGTCTCGGCCTGTCGCCCGGCGACCAGGTGCAGGTGCTGCGGCGGTCGCCCCTGGCCGGGCCGATCGTGGTGCGGCTGGGGGAGAGCGAGATAGCGATCGGCCGCGGCCTGGCCGAGCGCGTGCTGGTCGAGAGGGCCCCGGCGTGAAACTGGTCGTCGTCGGCCAACCCTTCTCCGGCAAGAGCACCATCTTCCGCGAGGTGATCGGCTACCGGGCCGAGACCGCCAGCTCGATCGGCGCACCGATCGAGCTGCCGCAGGGCGAGGTCGAGATCGACGGCGAGCGCGCCACCGTGGTCGACGTTCCCGGACTCTACTCTCTGCAGCTCGGCGACCAGGACGATCCCCGGCCGGTCGAGCAGTTGCTGGCCGCGGTCCGCGACGCGACGATCATCGACGTGGTCGACGCCACCGTGCTGTCGCGCAGCCTGGAGTTCACCCTGCAGCTCCTCGAGCTGCGGCGCCCGATGGTGGTGGCGCTAAATATGGTCGACGATGCCTCGCGCAAGGGCATCGAGATCGACGCCGACCGGCTGGCGCGCGCGCTCGGCGTGCCGGTGGTGGCGACCAATGGCAAGACCGGCGATGGCGTGGCGCAGCTTTTCGCGACGGCGCTGGCGCAGCGTAAGTCGCCCGGGGCCGAGCGCCTGCTGACGCGCGGCGCGGCCTGGTTCGACGGCGCGGTCGACGCCATCGGCGCGCGCCTGGTCGCGGCCGACCCGGCCCTGCAGCCGGAGCGCCACCTGCTCGCCATCAAGCTGCTGGAGCGCGATCCGCTGGTGCGCGAGCGGCTGCGATCCGTGCTCGGCGCCGACGGCTGGGCGCAAATCGAGGATCAGATCGCGGCCCTCGAGGCGCAGGGCGGCCAGCGCTCCGAGCTGGCCGTGTCGGCGGTCCGGCACAATCTGGCCTTCGTCCTCTTCGAGCAGGTGGCGCGCGTCGGTCGGACGCCGCGGCGCGATTTAAAGCGCGAGCTGGACCGGATCTTCATGCACCCGGTGCTCGGCTACCTGATGCTGGCGCTGATCCTGGCGGGAGCATTTGCTCTGGTGTTCCTGGTCGGCCGCGCGATCGAGCCGGCGATCCTGGCGCTGTTCGATCGCACCTCGGAGCTGGCCGCCGCTGCGCTCGGTCGCGACACGGTGAGCAATGCGGTCGCGCACGGGATCCTGGCCGGCATCGGCGGCGGCATGGTGATCGCCGTACCCTACCTGCTGCCATTTTTCCTGATCCTCTCGCTGCTCGAGGATTCGGGCTACATCGCCCGCATCGCCTACCTGCTCGACGGTTTGCTGCACCGCATCGGCCTGCACGGCACCTCGGTCATCCCTCTGGTGCTGGGTTATGGCTGCACCGTGCCCGGCATCCTGGCCACCCGCATCCTCAACTCGCGCCGCGACAAGCTGATCACGGCCACCCTGACCTCGCTTATTCCCTGCTCCGCCCGCATGACCATCATCTTCGGCCTGGTCGGCTTCTTCATCTCGCTGCCGGCCGCGATCGGGGTCTATGCGATCGACCTGGTGGTCGTCATCGCCACCGGCAAGGTGCTGTCGGCCGCCATGCCCGAGGTGAACCCGGGCCTGCTGATGGAGCTGCCACGCTACCACCTGCCGCAGCTCAAAGCGCTGGCGCACAAGACGTGGTTCAGGCTGCGCGAGTTCGTGATCATAGCATGGCCGCTGCTGATCGCGGGCAGCGTCGTGCTCGAGCTGATCAACCACTGGCAGTTGACTCCGCACATCAACGCCGGTTTCGCCTTCTTCACCAGAGGCGTGCTCGGCCTGCCTCCGGCGGTCGGCATCACCTTGCTGTTCGGGCTGCTGCGCAAGGAGCTGGCGCTGGTGCTGCTGTTCGGCGCGCTCGGCACCAGCGACGTCGGCAGTGTGCTCAGCAGCGTGCAGATCTTCACCTTCGTCGTGTTCGTCACCTTCTACGTGCCGTGCCTGGCCACGATCGCCGCGCTGGCGCGCGAGCTGGGCTGGCGCACGGCGGCCGCGATCAGCGTCGTCACCTTCGGCATCGCGGTCGCCATTGCGGTCGGGGTGAGACTGGTCGGTGCGCTGCCCTGCTAGAGAAGGTCTCCTCGCTACCGCTGCTCGTCCGCGCGCTGGCGGACCAGCAGCCGCTCGATCAGCGTCTTGCTGTAACCGGTCAGCTCGGTGAAGACGACGGCCATGCCGGACGGCTCGCTGCCGCCGGGCGGCACCACCCGCACCACCTCGCCGATGCCCTCGATCGACTCGAAATCGTCGACGATGACCGTGAACTTGAGGTCGACCAGCGTGTGCACCGGCAGGGGGTCGTCGGTGCGGATGAACGCGCCCACGGTCGACAGGTTGGTCACGTACTCGGTGATGAACTCTTCGATGCTCTTGAACTCGCGGTTGACCAGCAGCCGCTGACCGCGCCTCTTCTCGACTATCGCCTCGCTCATGCTCCCTCCTCCCCTTCGCCGCCGTCCTCGCGCGCCGGCGCGATCGCCCCGTCGAGGGTCCGGATCGCGTGCTGCTCGACGTGCAACCCATCCCGGCCGCGCACCACGACCCGCTTGCCCGACCAGCCCTCGATCTCCTCCACTGCCTCGGGCTCCTCGTCGTAGATCAGGGCAGCCACGTCCGGGTGGCACTCGGCCTGCACGGCCGGCTCCTCGGTCTCGGCCGCCGCCTGCCGCAACCGGCGCAGCACGTCGTAGGCCACGGTCCGCCGGGACAGCACAAACCCTTTGCCCTCGCAGTACGGGCAGGGCTCCGTCAGCACGTGCAACAGGCTCTCGCGCACCCGCTGCCGGGTCAACTCCACCAGCCCGAGTTCGCTCATGCCCAGCACGTGCACCCGGGCGCGGTCCTTGGCCAGCAGGTCGCGCAGCGCGTCGAGCACGCGCTGGCGGTTGGCGGTTTCCTCCATGTCTATGAAGTCGACCACCACCACGCCGCCGACGTTGCGCAGCCGCAACTGGTAGGCGATCTCGCGCGCCGCCTCGAGGTTGGTGCGGGTGATGGTGTCCTCGAGGTCGCGCTTGCCGACAAAACGGCCGGTGTTGACATCGACCACGGTCAGCGCCTCGGCCTCGTCCCACACGATGTAGCCGCCGCTCTTGAGCCAGACCTTGCGGCTGAGCGCGCGCGCCAGCTCGCCCTCGATGGCAAAGGCGTCGAACACCGGGACGGTGCCCTCGTAGAGCTCGATCGAGCGCACCAGCGCCGGCGCGAAGCCGCCGACGAAGCGCACCAGCCGGTCGAAGGTGTCGCGATCGTCGACCACCAGCCGGTCGACGTCGCTGGTGAACAGATCGCGCGCCGCGCGCAGCACCACGTCGAGGTCCGGGTGCACCAGGCCCGGCGCGCGCGTGGCCTGGATCGCGCGCTGCACGTCGTTCCAGAGCGTGATCAAGAACTCCATGTCGGCTTCGAGCTTGTGCTGCGGCACGCCCTCGGCCGCGGTGCGCACCACGAAGCCGGTGCCGGGCGGTCGCAGCGTCTCGACGATCGCGCGCAACCGTTCGCGCTCGCTCTCGTCGCTGATCCGGCGCGAGATGCCGATGTGATCGACCGTCGGCATGAACACCAGGTGGCGGCCGGGCAGCGAGATGTGGGCGGTGACGCGCGCGCCCTTGGTGCCGATCGGCTCCTTGGCCACCTGCACCACCACCTCCTGGTTGGCCTTGAGCCGGTCCTCGATCCGCGGCGGGTGGCGGCGCACCGGGGGCGCCTCCGCCGCCAGCTTGACCGCGGCGATCAGGTTGGCGGCCGGCCGGCCGGCGACCGCGGTCGGATCCTCGTCGTCGTCTCCGGCGTCCGGCACCGGCTCGCTGGCCGCCGCGGGCGTCTCGCCGGCTCCCTCCTCGATCAGATCGCCGGCGTAGAGAAATGCCGTGCGCTCGAGCCCGATCTCGACAAAGGCCGCCTGCATCCCGGGCAGAACGCGCTGCACGCGCCCCTTGTAGATGTTGCCGACCAGGCCGCGCTCCTTGCGCCGCTCGATCAGCAGCTCGACCACCGTGCTGCCATCGAGCAACGCGACCCGCGTCTGCTCGGCGGTGGAATTGACGACCAGCGTGCTGCCCATGCACTACTTTTCTAGTCGAAAGGACCTCGACGGCATTCGCCCGAGGGGCAAGGCTACGACGCCGCGCCGGATTGGTCTACAGCGGTTCGCGCACCACGGTGGCGATCTTGACGATGGCTGCGGCGTCGACCGCCGCCGCTCCGAAGACCGCGGTCAGCGCCTCGGCCGGCTTGACCGTGCCGCCAGCCGCCAACCGGATCGTGAACTCTACCGACCGCTGGTCCAGCACCACCTGGTCCAGCAGCGTCTTGAGGTCCACCTCGGACGACCGGTCTCGCCGCTGGCGCATCAGCGGCCAGCTCACCGCCTCGACGAACCGACGCGCCGCATCGGCCAGCTCTCCCACCTCGCCGCCGAGCCGGGCACGGTAGCGCGCGCCGGAGACCAGCGCCCCGATCCCGGGCCGGCGCCGATCGACCACCTGCACCGCGTGGACCACCAGGCCGGCCGGCAGCTCGGCCGCGAGCCGCTGCTGGAACTCGGTCTCCGGCACATACGCGCTCAGCTCGACGTCGACCAACTCGTGTTCGCTGGCCAGCCCCGTCGCCAGCGCCTGGGCCGTGCTCAGCCGCGGCTTGGCGTGAAATCCGCCCGAGTAGGCGACCGGGAGCCGCGCCCTGGCCAGGGCACGGCTCAACGCCGACATCGTCTCCAGGTGCGACAGCCAGACCGCCGGCGCATGCCGGCGCAGCGTGAGCCGCAGGCGCTGCGCGCAGGCATCGGCGTTCCTCGCGGGCCGGTCGGGCCGGCGGCGCGCCGGTGCCTCCGCCGGGATGGCGTCGGGTTCAGGCCAGGTGAGACCGCGGTTGCTGCGGTGGCGCCGCGGCTGCTCGACGCGCGCGACGCTTCGGTCCGGACGCGGCCAGTATCCGATCAGCCGCCGTGGCTCCTGGCCGGCTCCCGTCGCGGCCTGCCAGAGGTCGCAGACCCCGCAGCCGTGGCAGGTATCGACCAGGCAATCGCTGCGGCCGCGCGCCGGGGCGCGCAGCGCCAGGTCGCGCTCGTGCCACAAGAACGCCCGCCGCAGGCCGTAGTCCACGATCTCCCAGGGCAACTCCTCGTCGCCGGCGCGCTGGCGCGTGAACTGATGCGGCGACAGGCCGGCCGCGGCCAGCGCGTCGAGGTGCCGGCGCGCATCGAAATGCTCGGTCCAGGCGTCGAGGCGGGCTCCCCGGCGGTAGGCGCCGAGCAGCACATCGGCGAGCCGGCGATCGCCGCGGGCATAGATCCCCTCGATCTCGCTGGCGGCCGCGTCGTGCCAGCGCAGTTCGATGTGGCTGCCGTCGAGACCCGCGCGCACGAGCTGCTGGCGCCGCCTCACCTCGTCACCGGTGATCTGCTCCTGCCACTGAAACGGCGTGTGCGGCTTGGGCACGAACGTCGACACCGAAACGCTGACCCGGCCGCGGCGCTGGATCTCGCGCGCCGCCGCCAGCATGCGCCGCGCCAGCGCCGGAATGGCGATCACGTCCTCGTCGGTCTCGGTCGGCAGACCGATCATGAAGTAGAGCTTGACGTGGGTCGCACCAGCGGTGAACGCCGCCTGCAGCGAGCGGATCAGGTCGGCCTCGCGATTGCCCTTGGCGATCACCTCGCGCAGCCGGTCGCTGGCCGCCTCGGGTGCCAGCGTGAAGCCGCCGCTGCGGCTGCTCATCACCACATCGGCCAGCGCCGGTGACAGCGTCTCGACCCGCAGCGACGGCACGGACAGCGCGACGCGCCGGGGCTCGACGGTACCGCGCAGCTCTGCGAGCAGCGGATCGAGCGCACCGTAGTCCCCGGCCGACAGCGAGAGCAGGCCTGCCTGCTCGTAGCCGGTGGCCGCTATCGTCAGCGCCAGATCGGCGGCCGCGCGCTGCGGGCTGCGCTGGCGCGTCGGCCGGTAGATCATGCCGGCCTGGCAGAAGCGGCAGCCGCGGGTGCAGCCGCGCTGGATCTCGACCACCGCGCGATTGTGCACGGCGTCGACGTGCGGCACGATCCAGCGCCGAGGGCTCGGGACCAGATCGAGATCGGCGACCAGACGGCTGGGCACGCGCGCCGGGGCACCGTCCAGCGGCCGCGGTGGCAGAGGCCGGCCCTGCTCGTCCAGAACCGAGGCATAGCGAGCCGGCAGGTAGATCCCCTCGATCTCGCCCAGCGCCGCCAGCCGCCTGGCTCGCGGCTGGTCGCTCCGGGCCGCCAGCGCGCGCGCGATCTCGACCATCGCGACGTCGCCGTCGCCGACGAAGACCGCATCGCAGAACGGCGCCACCGGCTCAGGATTGGACATCGCCGGCCCGCCGGCGAGCACGATCGGATCGCGCTCGCCGCGCTGCGCGGCCAGCAGGGGCACCTGCCCCTGATCGAGCATGTGCAGCACGGTCGCGTACGAGAGCTCGTGGTTGAGGCTGAACGCCACCAGATCGAAATCGGCCAGCGGCGTGCGCGTCTCCAGACCGAACAGTGGCAAGCCGCGGGCAGTCAGAGCCTGGGCCATGTCGGGCCAGACCGCATAGACGCGCTCGGCAAACAGGTCGGGCTCGCGATTGACCGCGTCGTACAATATCTTGAGCCCGAGATGGCTCTCCGCCACCTCGTAGATGTCGGGGAAGCAGAGAGCGACGTGCAGCCGCACCTGGTCAGGATGCTTGTTCGCCGCTCCGGGCTCTCCACCGATGTAGCGCGCCGGTTTCTGCACCAGCGGCAACAGCAGATCGATCTCCACGCGCCCTGCCACGCACGCTCCCCGATCGTTCGATCGCCAGACTATCGCACGGGAGGGTGACCAAAGGCGCCATGGAAAAAACCTGGCGCAGATATGCGAAAGCCCCGGCTTGCGTCGGGGCTTTCAATTCCATCGCAATGACTTGCCAGCCTTAGGGGGCGAGATTCCTTTTAAAAAAATTCGCTTTGGTGTTGAGCAAGACCCGGGCCAAAGCCAAAATTGCTTGATAACTATTTATAATAAAAAGTGAATTTCAATACTGCATCAAATCATCCAGGGATCTGCCAGCACGGATTTCGGACATTTGTGTCGCGGTCGGGTAAATGCAGGACGAGACGCGTGACGTTTTCAGCTTTTTTTTTAAAGTCGGTGAAAAAACTGTAGTGATTACAAGACTGCGTTTGGCCAGAAGACGATAGAAATCGCGACACACCTGTCAGTGGACCACGTTAAAGCTCTCGAATTCGCCGGTCGCGATCCCTCGTCTGACAGCGACCTCGGCGACCGCGGCGGCTGGTGGGCCGCGCCGGCACCACGATATGAACTGCTCGACCGCCCCCTCCGCGCCCTCGGCCAGGGCCTCGACGCTGCCGTCGAAGTTGTTCTTGACCCAGCCGGTCAATCCGAGCGCGGTGGCCTGCTCGCACGCGGTGACGCGATAGAAAACCCCCTGCACCTCGCCGGTGATGTGCAGTCGAACGCGCACCCCGCTCGCCTGAGCCATCCCCACCTCCCGCCAAGATCTCGCGCGACCTCTTGTCACGCCTGCAGCGACCGTAGCAAAAAAGCACGTCGGCCGACACAGGAGCTTGACAAAGCCATGCCGACTG
>JAFGSX010000424.1 GCA_016934455.1 Deltaproteobacteria bacterium | reverse complement strand
TACAAGCGCGCCAGCAACTACGAGAAGCTGTATGCGGTCACGCGCGGCAAGCTCGAGGCAGTCACCGACCGCCAGGAGGAGATGCAGCGCCGATACTACGCCGTGTGCCGAGAGCTCGCGGTGGCGGCAGGTCGCCGCCTCGACGCCGGCCAGACCGGCGACGAGGAGGCGGCCAAGGTGGCTCACGAGGTAGTCTCGGCCGCCGAAGCGGCGGTCCAGCGGCGCCAGCGCAAACCCCGTCCACGGCAGCGGCCGCGCAAGTCAGCCTCGGCCTCGCCCGAGGCGGCTGACGCGGAGACTGGGAGCGACGCGGCGACGACCGCGGCCACCGATGGCGAATCGCCCGCGGCGACCCCGGAGCAACCCGTTGCCGCAACAGATGAGGCCGGCGCGGCAGAACCGGCGCCGGAGACCACACAGCAAGGAGCGCAATGATGGATGCCCCGACGCTGATGCTGCTCGCGGTGGTGGCGACGATGGCACTCGGTTTCTACAATGCCATCATCGGCGGCGTGGCCGGCATCGCCATCTGTCTCGGCATCGCCTTCTGGGGCGTCAACCAGATCGACAGCGGCAGGACGCTCACCTTCTTTGGTAGCCAGATCGACAAACCAAAATTTCTGCTCCTGATCGCGGCGCTCGTCGCCTACAACCTGTTCCAGGTGGTACGCGGGGTGTGGCGCCGACAGCGGGCGCGAGGGCGGTGATCGGCGGCCGTACCGCACAACATCGAGGCCACAGCATGCACGGAGCTTTTCCGGTCAACAGCGCTTTCGACCTCATCGAGCACATCCATCGCATCTCGCCCTACGCGGCGCGCGCAGTCTACGCGCGCCTGGTGCCGCGGCTGATCCCGCTCGCGGGCGGGCTCAAGGTTCGCATCCGCGAGCTTTCAGACATGCGCTGCGAGGTGACGATGCCGGCCACCCGGCGCAGCCGCAACCACCTCGGCACCATGTACTTCGGCGCCCAGATGACTCTGATCGATCTGACCGTCGGCATCCTGCTCTTCCGGCGGTTTCCGCCCGGCCCCTTTGGCGGTGTGATCAAGAGGGTCGAGGCCGAGTTTCACGCCAAGGCCAAGGGCACCATCCGCTGCGTCTGCGAGGCACCGGTCGCGGTCATCGATGAGCTGGAGCAGGTGCGCACCTGCGCCTCGGGCAAGGTCGAGGGTTGGGTGCCGGCACAGCTTCTGGACAAGAGCGGTACCGTCGTCACCGAGGCAAGGGTGCTGGTCGCGGTGAAGCGCTTCGACCGGCGCTGAACGGCGGTATCAGAGCGATCCCAGGTTGACGGCCGGCAGCGATTCCCCCATCTGGCCCGGTTGCTCCCCGCGGTTTAGCGTATCGCCGATGCCGAGCTGCCCATCGGCGTTATAGCCCCAGCATTTGATGGAGCCGTCGACCCGTTGCAGGCAGTTGTGGTACCAGCCGGTCCCGATGGTGGCGATCCCCTGCAGACCACCGACGTCAACCGGCTGCAACGAGTCACCCAGCTCCGGGTTCACCTCGTTGCCGCGATCGATGACGTCGCCCTGCCCCAGTTGCCCATTGCCGTTGTTGCCCCAGCACTTGACGCCCACCCGGTCGAGCAGCGCGCAGGAGTGCGATTCGCCGCCGCTGAGGGCCACGGCCGGGGCTCCGCCGAGCGCGACCGCCGGCAACCGATCGCCCATCGTCCCCTCCTCGCCGCCCCGCGCCACAGCGTCACCGAGCCCCAATTGCCCCTGGCCGTTGGCGCCCCAGCAGCGAACAGTGCCGTCGTCGACGACGGCGCAGGTGTGAAAGGCGCCCATGGCCAGCGCGACGGCGCGCCGTCCGTCGCCCAGATCGATCGCCGGCAACCGATGACCCATCTCGTCGGGCCCATCGCCCCGGTCTTCGAGGTCGCCGAGACCGAGCTCGCCGCACCCGTTGCCGCCCCAGCACTTGATCGCTCCCTCGACGCAGATCGCGCAGCTTCGCTGCTCGTTGGCAGCGATCGCGACGACCAGGCAGCGAGCGCCGAGGTCGACCGACGGCAAGAAGGCGCCGAGCTGGTTTGGCCCCACCCCGCGATCGACGGTGTCGCCGAGACCGAGCTGGCCCTTGCTATTGGCACCCCAGCACTTGACGGTACCGCCGTCGATCAGCGCGCAGACATGGCTCTGGCCAGCCGCGATCGCGGTGACCGGAGGTAGCGCTCCCAGATCGACCGCGCGCAGAGCCGTACCGAGCTGTTGCCGCGTCACGCCGCGGTTGTCGATGTCCCCCAACCCGAGCTGCCCGTCGCCGTTCTCTCCCCAGCATTTGACCGCGCCGGCGGCGGACAGCGCACACGAGAAGGATCTTCCCGCCGTCACCGCGACCGGAAGAAAATCACCGCCGAGATCCACCGCCGGCAACGAGCCGCCCAGCTCGCCGGGTTGATCGCCGCGGTTGCTCAGATCGCCGACGCCGAGCTGGCCGTATTTGTTATCGCCCCAGCACTTGACCAGAGGGCCAGCGAGAACCGCGCAGCTATGGCCGTGACCGGCGGCCAGGCGCGGTTGCGGACGCGCCAGGCAGATCCCATCGACACACTGCTCGTCGCTGCGGCAACCGATGGCGTCGACGCAAAGCTGGTGGCACGACTGGTCGTAGCACCGCTCGTAGCTGCGACACTGTCTCGAATCCGAGCACGGAGTCAGCGCCGGCAGACAGGTACCCAGACGGCATCGCTCTCCAAAAAAACAAGCGCCGTCGTCGCGGCAACGCTTCCGGCAGATTTTGTCGACGCAGACCTCTCCGCTCAGGCACTGACTGCTGGTCTCGCACGGTCCGTGGGACTGCTGGCACGCAGCCGACAGACAGCAGGCCAGCAGGCCGAGCCACGGCGTCAGACCTCCGCCGCCCATCGCTCCCGCGCTATCACCGCGTCCTGGTCGCATGACTCACCGCAGCGCGACCAGTTGCAAAACGGCGCTCTCGAGCGCGAGGCGCGGCTTGACCCGGCTCGACTTGAAAGCCCGATCGGCGCGCTCGAGCAGCAGCAGCCCGGAGGCCACGCGTTGCCGCGGCAGCGCGCGCACCGACCGCAGGAACCGCTCGCCAAACCGAAACACCTTGACCGAGCGCAACACCTCGGGCGCCGGGGTTCCGCGATCGAGCAGATCGCGGGCGCGGATAAGCTGCCGCTGCTGCCAGGCCAGCGTGGCCAGAATGCGCAACGGTGCCTCGCGCGCATCCAGCATCTGTCCCACCACCTCCAGCGCACGCGCGCGGTCGCCCGCCGCGATGGCGTCGGTCAGCTTGAAGATCGATTCGACCCGCGTCTGCGCCGTGTGCTCCTCGATCGCCTCGATCGGAACCGGCCCGCTGCCGACCACCAACTGCAGTTTCTCGAGCGCGCGCTCCACCAGCAGTAGCTCGGTGCCGACCGCGGTCACCAGCAGTTGCGCCGCCTCTTCGTCGAGCGTCAGGCCGAGCGCGCGCGCCCGCTCCTGGGCGATCCGGACCACGCTGTCCTCGTCGAGCTGCTGGTAGCAGAACAGGCAGCCCAGCTCCTCCAGCGCCCGCGCCGCGCGCGTCCGGCGGTCGATGTCGCGGGCGACCAGCAACAGCACCGAGTGCGGCGCCGGCTGCGCCGCGTACCCTGCGATCTTGTCCAGCGCCTCCGCGTTGAGCGCCTCGGCGTCGTTCACCTCGACCAGCCGCTGGCGCGCCATCATCGGCACGGTCCGGGCACAGGCCAGGATCTGCTCGACCGCCGCGGTGCGACCCGAGAGCCGGTCGTGATTGAAATCGGCCATCGGCGCCTGCAGGAACTTGTGGCGCACGCCGCGCACGGCGGCGTCGACCAGGGCGCGCTCGACACCGCACACGACGAGCACCGGCTGCAGAGGCAAATCGGTGGTGGTGGCCGTCGTCCGCCTAGCTTTTCGCGCCACGCCCGCCTCCGCGCACTCCGAATCGCCACTCTAGGGCCTTGACAAACTCGCTGGCCAGCACGAACACCACAGCCGAGTAGTAGATCCAGAGCTGGATCAAGATCAACGCCGCCCACGGTCCATAGGTGGAGGGCAGCGCCGCGAATTTTCCGACATACTGGTCAAAGGCCCAGCCCGCCGCACTCCACAGCGCCAGGAACAGCACGCCTCCCGCCGCATTGTAAAGCAGTCGCGGTCGCGCGTGCCGACGGCAAAAAAAAGTCAGCACCGCCATGAAGGCGAGCACGACCACCGCGTTCCAGGCCAGCTCGCGCAGCCAGCTACCCTCGCCCAAGAAAATGCGCGAAAGCCAACGATAGATGTTCTCGTCGACCCGAGCCGCCAGACCGAGCACCGCGCCGAGCAGGTAGCGGACGCCGAGAAACACGCTCAACAGCGCGGTGGAAAAGGCGCCGAACAGCACACGCGACATCACCGGATTGCGCGGCCGGCCGCGGATCTCACCTTCCTCGTCCGGCCAGGCAAAAACCCGCGCCAGAGCGATCTCGAGGCTGCGAAAGACCAGGCTCGACGACAGCAGCAGAACTCCGGCACCGGCGAGGCTGAAGTGCGTGCGCAACGCCATCAGACTGCGCAGATCGCGATCGAGGTCGCTGCCGAGATAGGGCACGGCGGCGCGCAGAAAGCGCAGCACGTCGTCGAACAGCTCGCCCGTCACCTCACCGCCGCCTTCGGTGCCGGCCACTATGAATCCGCCGACGCCGACGAACAGGAGCAGCATCGGGAACAGGCTGATCGCGGCGTAGAAAGCGACGGCGCCCGCATAGGTGGTCCCATCGTGACGAAAGAAATCGCCGACCGTGCCGTCGACCAGGTCGATAGCCAGCCCCAAACCGCGCACGCGCCGCCCGCGATCGACCAGCGCGCTTCCCGATCGCCAGACCAAAGCCATCAGCGCGTCGAACGACG
>JAFGSX010000423.1 GCA_016934455.1 Deltaproteobacteria bacterium | reverse complement strand
CGAGCCTGGCCGCGGCCGAGCCGGGTCAGCGCTACCAGCTCGAGCGCACGGGCTACTTCGTCGTCGACAGCAAGGACAGCGAGCCCGGCCGCCCGGTGCTCAACCGCATCGTGCCGCTCAAGGACACCTGGGCCAAGCTGGTCAAGAAGGGTCAGGCGTGAAAGAGGTGGTCCCATGAATCCCATCGCCTGGATCATCCACCTGGTCGCGCGCCGCACCGTCGTCCGCTCCTGCCCCAAGTGCGGGCGTGCCCAGCAGGTGCCGCGCAGCCACTCCAAGAAGGCCGTCGCCTGCAAGCACTGCGGAACCATGTTGCCGCCGTAGTCGGGACCGTCGCGCGGCGGGGGGCGCATGCTGCAGCCCGGGGACAGGGTCGAGCACTTCGAGATCAACCGCCTGATCGGGCGCGGTGGCATGGGCGAGGTCTACCTCGCGCGCGACACCTTGCTCGGCCGCAAGGTGGCGCTAAAGCTGGTCAATCGCGAGCGGCTGGGCTCGCAGCAGGCGGTCGACCGGCTGCTGCAGGAGGCCAAGATCACCGCCCGCTTCAGCCATCCCCACATCGTCACCATCTACGCGGCCGGCCAGCACGAGGGATCGCCCTACCTGGCGCTCGAGTACCTCGAGGGGCGCACCCTCAAGCAGCGGATGCGCGAGGAGACGCTGGGACTGCGCGACGCGATTCGCATCGGGCTCGCCATCGCCGAAGCGCTGCAGGAGTCGCATCTCCACCAGGTGCTGCACCGCGACCTCAAGCCCGAGAACGTCATCATTCCGCGCGACGGCCGGCTGCGCGTCGTCGACTTCGGCATCGCCAAGCCGATCGCGGAGCGGCCGCCGCTCGAGATAACGGTCACGGCGCGGGCGCCGGCGGAGCTGCGCGCCGAGGCCGCCCTCGAGCTGTCGGAGCTGGTCGAGACCTCGGACCAGATCTCGCACGACACCTGGAAGGAGGAGGTGTCGGACGGCGCCGCCAGCGAGCCAGGCGCTGGCCACATCAGCGGCACTCCGGCCTACATGGCGCCCGAGCAATGGCGCAACGACGCGGTCGATGGCGCCACCGACGTCTGGGCGCTGGGCTGCATCCTGTTCGAGCTGGTCACCGGCCAGCGGCCCTACAGCGCCCCCAACGCGGTGGCGCTGGCGGTCAAGGTGCTCGACGAGAAACCGGTGCCGCTGGTCACCCAGTTCGTCGAGGCGCCGCTGCCTCTGGCCGAGCTGATCCAGCGCTGCCTCGACAAGCGGCCGGCCCACCGGCCGACCGCGGCCGAGGTGGTCGCGGAGTTGACGCGGATTCTGGCCCTGCGCCGGGCGTTGCTCTCCGAGGAGCAGAGCCCGTTTCGCGGCCTGTTGCCGTTTGACGAACGGCACGCCGACTTCTTCTTTGGCCGGTCGGCGGAGATCGAGGCCTTTCTCGAGCGGATGCGCGAGCAACCGGTGTTGCCCGTGGTCGGGCCGTCGGGCGCCGGCAAGAGCTCTTTCGTGCAGGCCGGCATCATCCCGCGCCTGCGCGAGCAGGGGGGGTGGGCCGTGCTGCAGATGCGGCCGGGCAGCCAGCCGTTCGAGACGCTGGCGGCGCGGCTGGTGAGCGGCGAGAGCACCGCGCGCGGTCAGAGCCAGGAGGACATCGACGACGCCACGACCGTGCCGGCGCGGCTGCAACTGGCCGAGCGCCCGGCACCGTCCGCCGAACCGGTCCCGGAGCTGCGCGATCCGGGGCGGCTGGCGGCGCAGTTGCTCGAATCCCCGCGTCAGCTCGCGCTGCAGCTTCACGACCTGGCGCGCAGCGAGGAGGTGCGGGTGCTGCTGTTCGTCGACCAGCTCGAGGAGCTGTGCACGCTGGTCGACGACGAGGGGGTGCGGCTGCGCTTCATGCAGGCGTTGAGCACCGCGGCCGACGATCCGACCGGACCGGTGCGCGTGGTGTTCACGCTGCGCGACGACTTTCTCGGCCGCCTCGCCGTCGGCCCCGAGGCGCGCGAGGTGCTGGGACGAGTCACCGTCGTCCGCAGCCCGGCGCCCGAGCTGTTGAGCGAGGCGCTGCTGCGGCCGCTGGAGGCGATCGGCTACCGCTTCGACGATCCGGCGCTGCCCGGCGACATGGTGGCTGCCGTGCAACGCGAGGTGGCGAGCTTGCCGCTGCTGCAGTTCGCCGCGCAGACGCTGTGGGACCGCCGCGACAAGGCGGCGCGGCTGCTGCGGCGCGCCACCTACGAGGCGATGGGCGGCGTGGTCGGGGCGCTGGCCGAGCACGCGGACGGCGTGCTGTCGGCGCTGTCGCAGTCGCAGCAGAGGCTGGCGCGGGAGCTGCTGCTGCGGCTGGTGACGCCCGGCGGCGCGCGGCGCGTGCTGCCGCGAACGCAATTGGTCGAGGGGCTGGCACCCGAGGCCGAGACCGTGCTGACCCAGTTGGTGCGAGCGCGGCTGCTCACCGTGCGCCAGACGGTGCACCAGGAGGGCGCCGACGTCGCCATCGAGCTGGTGCACGAGGCGCTGGTGCACGCCTGGGGGCAGCTCGCGCGCTGGCTGGCCGAAAACCAGGACGAGCTGACCTTTATCTCCGACGTCAGCCAGGCGGCCGAGCTGTGGCGCAAGCGCGGCCAGCGCAACGACGAGGTGTGGCAGGGCGAGGTGCTGCGCGACGCCCTCGCCGCGCTGCAGCGCTGTACCACCGAGGTGCCGGAGCTGGTGCGCATTTTCCTGGACGCCGGACGCCGCAAGGCCGAGCGGCGGCGGGTCGGCAAGCGCACGCTGGTCGCGGCGTCGTTCGTGCTGCTGGTCGCGATCGCGACCGTGCTGGCCTGGCAGAATCGCGAGGCGCGGCGGCAGCGCGCCCTGGCCGAGCAGCAGCGCGCGGTGGCGCAGACCGCCAGCGCCTGGCGCGCCTTCGACCAGCGCGATCCGCTCGAGGCGCGGTCGAACCTGCGGCAGGCCCTGGAGACCCGAGACTCGGCCGCGGCGCGCGCGCTGTGGTGGCGGCTGCTGCGAGATCCGCTGCAGTGGCAGCGCGAGTTCGGCCGCTCGGTGGTCGCGGTCGAGCACGCGCCCGACGGTGCGACGCTGGCGGTCGCCTGCGCCGACCAGGCGATCTACCTGCTCGACGTGCGCACGCGCAACGTGGTCCGAGCCCTGCGCGGTCACAGCGACCTGATCAATGCCGTCTCCTACGCGCCCGACGGAAGCACCTTGGCGTCCGGCAGCTCGGACGGCGAGGTCTGGCTGTGGCGCCTGCCGGACGGGGCGGGGCAGCGGCTTCCGCGCTGGCACGAGCGCGAGGTCTACAGCATCGACTTCAGCCCCGACGGCTCGCTGCTGGCCGTGGCGGGAGCCGATCGCAGCGTGCACCTCATCGACGTCGCCACCGGCACCCGGCGCTCCCTGCTCGTCGGGCATAGCGACGTCGTGCGCTCGGTGCGCTTTTCGACCGACGGCGCGCGCCTGGTCAGCAGCGGCCACGACCAGACCGTGCACCTGTGGGACGTGAGCGCCGCCAAGCTCGACCGCGTGCTCAGCGGACACCACGGGATCGTGGGCTGGGCCGATTTTTCGCCGGACGGCGCGACGGTGGCGTCCGCCAGCGCCGATCGCAGCGTCCGGATCTGGGACGCGCACGACGGTCGGCTGCTGCGCACGCTGTACGGCCATCGCGCCAATGTCTGGACCGGCAGCTTCAGCCCCGACGGCAGCGCGCTGGCCACCGGCAGCCTCGACAGCGACATCCGGCTCTGGGATCCCGTGACCGGCGAGCTGCGCTCGGTGCTGAGGGGACACAGCGCGCGGGTGTGGAGCGTCCACTACCATCCAGACGGCGTACAGGTGGCGTCGGGCAGCGCGGACAAGCAGGTCATCCTGTGGGACACCAGCCGCAGCGGCCGATCCGCCGAGGCGATCGGCCACACCGAATCGGTCTACCACGCCTCGTTTAGCCCGGATGGCCGCTCGATCGCCACCAGCGGCTACGACCGCAGCGCGCGGATCTGGGACGCGGCGACCGGCCAGCAACTGCGCGTCCTGAGCGGCCACACCTCCGTGGTGACGATGTCGGTCTTCAGCCCGGACAGCGCGTTGCTCGCCACCGCCAGCTACGATCGAAGCGTTCGGATCTGGCAGCTTGCCACCGGCGAGGAGCAGAAGCTGCTGCTGGGCCACGGCGACACCATCTGGGGCGTCGCCTTTACGCCCGACCAGAAGCAACTGGTCACCATCAGCGCCGACACGACGGCGCGCGTCTGGAGCGCCGAGACCTGGAGCCAGCAGCGGGTCCTGGCAGGCCACACCGGATCCATCGTCGGCCTCGCCATCAGCCCGGACGGCAAGCGCTGCGCCACCGGCAGCCACGACAACACCATCCGGCTGTGGGATCTCGCCAGCGGGCGCGAGCTGCAGGTACTGACCGGGCACGCCGGCATCGTCTGGGGACTCGCTTTCAGCGGAGATGGCCAGCACCTGGTCTCGGGCAGCGCCGATGGCGAGGTCAGGCTGTGGGACCTGGCCAGCGCTCTCAGCCAGCCGCTGACGACGCACCATGGCCGGGTCTACACCGTGCAGTACCATCCCGACGGCCAGCGTGTCGCCAGCGCCAGCTCCGACGGCCTGGCCCGCATCTTCGACCTGCGGACGCAGGCGACGCTCGATCTCGCCGGACATCGCGCCGATGTCAATTCGCTCCTCTTTAGCCCGGACGGAACGCTGGCGGTCAGCGCCAGCGACGACGAGACAGTCCGTCTGTGGGAGGTGGCCACCGGCCATCCGCGTTGGCGCGCGCCGTTGCTGCTGGTGCCCGAGCAGCGCCTGTTCACGCACCGGGGCTGGCTCGATCTCGGCGGCGAGAGGCCGCTTCCGGTCTCCGACGGCGCGGTCACCGCCTGGCAGCAGGCGGTGGCCGATCGCGCCCGTCAGGCCGGTGTGTCAGGCGATCTGCTCTGCCTCGCCACTCACGAAGAGGAGGTCGAGTTGTGGCGCACGCCGGCTGACCAGGTGCTGGCCAAGGCGAGCGCGCCGGGCCTGAGCGCGCTGCAGGCCACGGCGTCCGGCTGTCTGTTCCTGGCCGCGGATTCGGCGACCATGCTGCACCTCGACGGCCAGCTCCGGGCCATCGCGGCGGACCGGCCGACGGCCCTGGCGGTCGCCGGCAACCAGGTGTGGCTGGCCGATCGCACCGGCGTCCATCGCTATTCGCCGCAGTTGGCCCGTCTGGCCAGCTTGCCTGCCCCGTCCGGCGTCGGAGCGCTGGCGGCCAACGATCACTGGGTCGCCGTGGGGACCAGCTCCGGCATCGAGTTGATCGATCCGCGCAGCGGCCAGCGCTCGGCGCGGCCGACCTTCCAGGGTGTGCCGGCGAGCCCGGTGACGCGGCTGGCCATCGGCGATCGGGATCTCATCGCGGCCGGGTTTGCCAACGGTCTGGTCGGGCTGTGGAGCGTCGACGACGGCCGGCGGCTGCTCGCGTCCCGGCTGCACGGCCCGGTCGCGCACCTGGCACTCAGCGGTGACCGCCTGCTCGCCGCCTCGGAGCTGGGCGATAGCCTGAGCTGGGGCCTCGGCGTGTTCGCGCAGAGCCACTGCCAGTTGCTGCGCGAGGT